>CAZNBB010000121.1:0-10285 GCA_964571225.1 uncultured Gammaproteobacteria bacterium | reverse complement strand
ACCGATGCGGCCCGCACCGCGGCGGATCTGGTGCTGACCGCGCCGGGCCTGTCGGTGATCATCAGCGCCGTGGAAGAAGCGCGGCGCATTTTCGAGCGTATGAATTCATACGCCATCTACCGGATCACCGAGACCATACGCATCATGATATTCGTGGTGCTGGCGATGGTGGTTTTCAACTTCTATCCCATCACGGCAATCATGATCATCCTGCTGGCGCTGCTCAACGATATCCCGATCATGACCATCGCCTACGACAATACCTGGCTGGACCCCAAGCCGGTGCGCTGGGATATGCGCCGGGTGCTGACGGTGTCCACCGTGTTGGGGCTGTTGGGTGTGGTGGAGACCTTCGGGCTGCTGGTGATCGCCAAGGAGTTCCTCGGTCTGGGGATCGCGCAGATCCAGTCCTTCATATTTCTGAAACTGGCCGTCGCGGGGCACCTGACCCTTTTCGTCGCCCGTACCAAACGCCCCTTCCTAACCCGGCCGTATCCGGCGCCGGCGGTGCTTTGGTCGGCCATTTCCACCAAGGTGCTGGCGACGGTGATGGTTGCCTTCGGCTGGCTGGTGACGTCGGTTCCATGGATGTATGTGGGCCTCATCTGGGGGTACTGCATCGTGTGGGTGTTCATCGAGGACCGGGCCAAGCTGATTGTCTACCGGCACATGGGGCTGGAGGTGCCCCGCCATGCCAATTTCCTCGGCACGGTGAAGAAGGGGCTGCACTCTCATGCCCGGTGAAGTCCCTCCTGGCGAGGCGCAACGGGGTGGACGTTGACCGCGGTCGGCGGACGCCGGCTGCCCTCGCCAAGGAAGCCGGCCAACCGTGAAGGCGCGGCCGCCGCGTTCGCTGGGCCTGTCTCTGGGTATCGGGCTGGTGGCGGGTTTCGGTGGCGGACTGGTAAGCCTGGGCGGCGGGACATTGATCATCCCACTGCTGATGGGTTTCGCGGAGCTGGATCCGCTGCAGGCCCGCGGCACGGCACTGGCGGTGGCAGTAATCACGGCCGCAGTGGGGAGCGCGGTCTACGCTCATGGTGGGGCCGTGGAATGGAACGTGGCCCTGTGGGTGGCGGTGCCGTCCATGATCATCGCGCCGATTGCCGCCTACGGCTCGGAACGTCTGCCGCGGAACGAGCTGCGGGCGGTGTTCGGGCTGGTGGTCGGCGTCGGGGGCGTGCTGTTGATCCTCAAGGACTTGTGGGCCGTCCAAGGCTTCGTGCACGGCTGGGAGCGGAGCTATCTGCTGCTGGTCGGGGTGCTGGAAGGGTTGGTGGCAGGCGTGGTGGGCGTCAGCGGCGGCCCGGTGCTGGCGCCGCTGTTTGTGTTCGGCCTCGGAATGCCCCAGCAGCTGGCGCAAGGCTGTTCCCCGGCAGCGCGGATCCCGGCCACCATCACCGGTGTGTGGGAAAACTGGCGACTGGGCAACATCGTGACTTCCTTGCTGGTTGGGCTGGTGCCGGGGGCCATAGTGGGCGCGGTGTTGGGGGGGCGGCTGGCGCTGGTGCTGCCGGCCCACGCTCTGCGGACGGTATTCGGTGCCTTCCTGATTTTGCTGGGGGGCCACTATCTGAGGAGTATCGGGCGATTGATACCCAGGGGTCGACGGTAAGCCTGTAGACCTTTGCGGAACATCTGACGGGAGTAAAAACGACAATGTTCAAACACATTCTTGTGGCCGCAGACGGCAGTGAGACGGCCGGCCGGGCGTTGACCCACGCCATCGCCCTGGCCGCGGAGCAGGGAGCCAAGCTACGGGTCGTGAACGTGGTCGCTCCGCGGGTGAGCGACTGGGGCGAGCTGGCATGGGTGGACATGAACACGGTAGTGGACGGCCTTACGGAGGAGGGGCGGCAGATTCTGGAGCAGGCGGCCGAGCAGGCCCAGGCCGCCGGCGTGAGCGTAGAGACGGCACTGGTTGACGCCCGCCAACGGCATGTAGGGGAAGTGATCGCCAGCGAAGCGCAAAGCGCCGGCGCGGACCTGATCGTCATCGGCACCCATGGACGCAAGGGGTTCAGCCGTCTGATGCTGGGCAGCGTCGCGGAAGTGACGCTGCGCATGGCCCATGTCCCTGTGCTTGCTCTACCTCCGGCGGAAGACGGCAAATGAGTGGACAGGGACCGAAGGGGATAGACGGCTGCCTGCGCCAGGAACCGTGTATGCGGGGTGGCATATCGATACAACGGACCGCAAGAGCGGCGATGCTCGAAACAGCAGGATCGGAGAGACAGAAGTGAGCTCAAACACGCAATCCTACATACGCTGGTTCGGCGAGCTGGGCGTGGACGATGTGGCCCTGGTGGGCGGCAAGAACGCGTCCCTGGGGGAAATGTATCGAGCCCTGGTGCCCAAGGGAATTCGCGTTCCCAACGGCTTTGCGATTACCGCGGCCGCCTACCAGGACATGCTGACGGCCGCCGGCGCCTGGGACCGGCTCCACGAGTTGCTGGACGACGTGGACAAGACGGACGTGCGCGATCTGGCACGGCGGGCTCGCGAAGCGCGGGAGGTGGTCTACTCGGCGGCGCTGTCCGAGGGTCTGCAGGGCGAGGTGTTGGACGCCTACCACCGACTGCAGCAGGAATACGGCGCGGACCTCAGCGTGGCCGTACGCAGCTCCGCCACGGCGGAGGATCTTCCCACTGCCAGCTTCGCCGGCCAGCACGACACCTATCTGAATGTGCAGGGTGACGAAGCGCTGCTGGATGCCTGTCGGCGCTGTTTCGCGTCCCTGTTCACGGACCGGGCCATTTCCTACCGCATCGATCAGGGCTTCGACCATTTCAAGGTATACCTTTCTGTGGGCATCATGAAGATGGTGCGCTCCGACCTTGCCGCCAGCGGCGTGATGTTTTCCCTGGACACCGAAAGCGGGTTCCGGGACGCGGTGTTCATCACCGGCGCCTACGGACTGGGCGAGAACGTGGTGCAGGGCGCCGTCAGCCCCGACGAGTTCTACGTGCACAAGCCCACCTTCCGTGAGGGTCACCGGGCGGTGCTGAGGCGGGCACTGGGCGCAAAGGGGATCAAGATGATCTATGCCGAGGAGGGCGGGGCCCAGACCACCCGCAACATTCCGGCTCCCGAGGAGGATCGTCAGCGCTTCTGCATAAATGATGACGAAGTGTTGGAGTTGGCCGATTTCGCCATCAAGGTGGAGGATCACTACAGCGAGCGGGCGGGCCACCCCATGCCCATGGACATGGAGTGGGCCAAGGACGGTGTGGACGGCAAGCTCTACATGATCCAGGCGCGTCCGGAAACGGTGGTGTCCCAGCGCAAGGTGGGCCAGCTGGAGGACTATGTGCTGAAGGGCAGCGGCAAGGTGCTGGTCACCGGCCGCTCCGTGGGGAGCAAGGTCGCCTCCGGGCGCGCGCGGGTGATCGTCGATGCCGAACACCTTTCCGAATTCAAACCAGGCGAAGTGCTGGTTGCGGACACCACCACACCGGACTGGGAACCGGTCATGAAGACGGCAGCGGCCATCGTCACCGACCGGGGCGGGCGCACCTGCCATGCGGCCATCGTGGCCCGGGAACTGGGCATTCCGGCGGTGGTGGGGGCTGACGGCGCCACCGAGGGATTGAAGGACGGGAGTCCCGTGACCGTGTCCTGCGCCGAAGGCGACGTGGGCAAGGTGTACGAAGGCGAAGTGCCCTTCGAGGTGCAGACCACCGATCTCAGCAATCTGCCCCAGCCCGCCACCCGCATCATGATCAACCTGGGCAACCCGGAACTGGCCTTCAAGACCAGCTTTCTGCCCAATGACGGTGTGGGTCTGGCGCGCATGGAATTCATCATCAATCAGTACATCAAAGCCCACCCCATGGCGCTGCTCCATCCGGAGAAGATACAGGACGCGGCCGAGCGCCGGGACATCGAAGCGCTTACCCGCAACTACGACAGTCCGTCGGATTTCTTCGTGCAGCGTCTGTCAGAAGGCGTCGGCACCATCGCGGCGGCGTTCTATCCCAAGCCGGTGGTGGTGCGCATGTCGGACTTCAAGACCAACGAATACGCCAGCCTGCTGGGCGGACGCGCCTTCGAACCGGAGGAGGACAACCCCATGCTGGGCTTCCGCGGCGCGTCCCGCTACACCCATCCGGCCTATGCGGAAGGGTTCGCCCTGGAATGCGCCGCCATGAAGCGGGTGCGCGACGTCATGGGGTTGACCAACGTGCGGCTGATGATCCCCTTCTGCCGGCGGGTGGAGGAGGGCGAGCAGGTCCTGCAGGCCATGGCCGAGCACGGTCTGAAACGCGGCGACAATGACCTGCAGATCTATGTGATGTGCGAGATACCCAACAACGTGATTCAGATCGACGCCTTCGCGGCGCTGTTCGACGGCTTCTCCATCGGCTCCAACGACCTCACCCAGCTGACCCTGGGTGTGGATCGCGATTCCCAGATCGTGGCTTTCGATTTCGACGAACGGGATCCGGGGGTCAAGGAAATGATCCGGCTCACTGTGGAAGGCGCCCGGCGCAACGCACGCCACTCGGGCATCTGTGGACAGGCACCGTCGGATTATCCGGAAATGGCCGAGTATCTGGTCCGGATCGGCATCGACTCCATGAGCCTGAACCCGGATACGGTGCTGAAGACCACCCGGCATGTGCTGGAGGTGGAACGGTCGTTGGGCCGGTCGGCTCGGCGGGAAGATGCCTGAGAACGGAAAGGCAGGGAGACGGCAGATGGCGCGGATGCATGACAAGATCGAAGAAGTGGCGCAGCTCACCCAGCGGTTGAAGGCCAGCTACCCGACGGAAATCGAATCGTTCCTCAATTTCATGAGCAAGGCTGAGGGCGGGCCGGCCCTGGACGCCCGAGAGAAGGAACTCATCAACGTGGGTCTGGCGGTGGCAGCTCAATGCGAGTGGTGCATCGCGTTGCATGTCAAGCATGCGGCCAATCTGGGCGCCAGCCGCGATGAGCTGGTGGAGGCGGGTTTCCAGGCGGTCATCATGCATGGCGGTCCGGCGCTGATGTACATGGTGCCGTTATTCGAGGCGCTGGACGAGTTTCTTCCCGAGGGGAGTTAATGATGGAACGGGAGACGCTGCACAGCTTTCTGCGCGACATGCTGCTGGCCCGGGCTTTCGAGGAGCGGGCGGCGGAGGAATACAGCAAGGGCAATATTGCCGGCTTCCTGCATCTGTACCCGGGCGAGGAAGCGGTGGCGGTGGGGGTGATCCGGGCGGTGGAGCCGTCCGACTACATTGTCAGCACCTACCGTGAGCATGTGCATGCGCTGGTGCGCGGGGTCCCGGCGGGACAGGTCATGGCAGAGCTGTTCGGACGCACCGACGGCATCTGCGGGGGCATGGGCGGTTCCATGCACCTGTTCGACCGTCAGCGCCGGTTCATGGGTGGCTACGCCATCGTGGGCGAAACCTACCCAGTGGCTCTGGGTGTTGCCTACGCCATCGCGATGCGCGAACTACCGGAGGCGGTGGTCTGCTTTTTCGGAGACGGGGCCGTGAACCAGGGCACGTTTCACGAGTCCCTGAACATGGCCGCCCTGTGGCGCCTGCCGGTGCTGTTCGTGTGTGAGAACAATCAGTACCAGATCGGCACCGATGTACACCGCCATTCGGCGGTCACCGAGATGCACAAACGGGCACACGCCTACAACATTCCCGCTGAGAAGGTTGACGGCATGGACGTATTCAAGGTTCACGATGCCGCCCATCACGCCCTGGACCGGATACGCAGCGGTTCCGGGCCCCAGTTCATCGAATACACCACTTATCGCTTCCGGGGCCACTCCATGGCCGATCCGGGCGCCTATCGACCGCCTGTGGAAGTAAGGGCCTATCAGGCCAACGACCCGGTGTCAGCCGCCGTGAAGGACCTGGAGTTCCGCTATCCCAATGCCGAGGAGCTGGCGCAGGCGGGGCCGGACAACATTCACCGCCTGGCCGAGCGCGGCCGCAGCGCCGGGCATCTGAACGAAGAGGACGTGCAGGCCATCGAGGAGGAAGTGGGCAAGATCGTCGAGGATGCCGTGCAGTTCGCGCTGCGAAGCCCCCAGCCCACCATCGAAGATGCTTGGGCGCATCTGTACCACAACCGCCGACATGAAGTTCTGATCTAGGGAGCGCTTTTGATGGCCGAAGAACTGCTCTACTGGCAGGCCCTGAACCGGGCGCTGGATGCGGAAATGGCGGCGGACGAGTCGGTGTTCACCCTGGGCGAGGACGTGGGCCTGTACGGCGGCAGTTACCGGGTCACCGAAGGGCTCTACGCCCGTTACGGCGAATGGCGGGTGCGGGACACGCCAATCTCCGAAAACAGCTTCACCGGCCTGGGTGTCGGGGCCGCCATGGTCGGGATGCGGCCGGTGGTGGAGATCATGACCGTCAACTTCGCCCTGCTGGCTCTGGACGCCATCGTCAACATGGCCGCCAAGATTCCTTTCATGTCCGGCGGGCAGTTCGCCATGCCCCTGGTGGTGCGTATGCCGGGCGGGGTGGCCAAGCAGTTGGCCGCCCAGCATTCCCAGCGCCTTGAACATACCCTGATGAACGTGCCCGGTCTGCGCATCGCGGTGCCCGCCACCCCCCAGGATGCGTACTGGCAGCTGCGCCAGGCCATTGCCAGCGAAGACCCGGTGATCGTGCTGGAGCACGAACTGCTGTATTTCAGCAAGGGTCCGGTGGACTTCGCAGCCGCCGCGCCCCCCCTGCATCGGGCGGCCGTGCGTCGTCAGGGTAAGGACGTGACCCTTATCGCCTATTCGCGCATGGCCGAACTGGCGCTCGAAGCGGCTCAGGAACTGGCCAAGGACAACATCAAGGCCGAGGTCATCGACCTGCGCAGCCTCAGTCCCATCGACTGGGACACCTGCGCGGCTTCCCTGGCCCGAACCCATCGCCTGCTCATCGTGGAGGAGGACTGCCGCTTTGCCGGTGCCGGCGCCGAGATCGCGGCCCACCTGGGCGAGCGCTGCTTCTTCGACCTGGACGGGCCGGTGAGGCGGGTGGCGGGGTTGGATATGCCCACGCCGTTCAACGGTGAGTTGGAGGCGGCCAGCATTCCCCGGGTGGCGGACATCGTGACGGCAGTCCGCGAGCTGTGCCTTGCCGGGGCGAAGAAGTAGGGTCCGGCAGTTCGATCAGAAACAAATAAGGAGGACCCATGGCGCAGATTCTGGACGATGACAGCCGTTCCGAGGTGCGGGGTCGACTGGAGAAGCTGGACCGCCCGGTCACCCTCGTCTATTTCACCCAGCGCCATGCCTGCGGCTCGTGCCGCCAGCAGCGGCAACTGCTGGAGGAACTGGCGGCGTTGTCGGACAAGCTGCAGTTGCAGGTGCGCGACCTGGTGGACGATGCCGCCCTGGCCAGGGAGTACGGGATTGCGAAAGTGCCAGCCACGGCGGTCATCGGGGCCCGTGACTACGGGGTACGCTTCTACGGGGTGACGGCCGGCTACGAATACGGCTCGCTGCTGGAAGCCGTTGTGATGGTTTCCAAAGGCGCCGCCGGACTCGATCCCGACGTGGAAACACTGCTACGCGCCATCGACGTGCCGGTGCATCTGGAAGTCATGGTGACCCTGACCTGTCCCTACTGCCCGCGCATGGTGCATCTGGCCCATCAGCTGGCTGTGGCCAGCGAGCATATCCGCGCAGACATGGTGGAGTCTGCCGAATTCCCCCAGCTGGTACAGCGCTACCAGGTGAGCGGGGTACCCCGAACCGTAGTCAACGAAGTCCACGGGTTCGAGGGCGCGCTGCCACCACCAGATGCCGTGCTCGAGATCTTGAAGGCAGTCAAGCCCGCCGCCTACGAACGCATCGAGGCCCAGCAGCGCGAAGCCCGGGGAGAGCGACACGCGGTGGCCGCACAGGACGATCATAGCTACGACCTGCTGATCGTCGGCGCGGGCCCTGCCGGTCTGGCGGCTGCCATTTATGCGATGCGCAAGGGCCTGGACGTGGCGCTGGTGGGCGAGCACATGGGGGGCCAGATGACCAACACCGCGAGCGTGGAGAACTGGCTCGGCATTCCCGAGATTTCGGGGCAGGACCTGGCCGGTCTGTTCCGCAACCATGCCGAGCGCTATCCCATCGCCGAGCGCCTGGGCGTGAAGGTGCGGCGAATCGCCAGGCAGGGTGATCAGTTCATCGTCGATGCCGGTGATCATAACTATACGGCCAGAGCCGTGGTTTATTGCGCCGGTAAACAGTACCGGACCCTGGGCGTTACCGGCGAGAACCGATTCCTCGGGCGGGGTATCGCGTTCTGTGCCACCTGTGATGCACCGCTCTATCGCAACAAGACGGTAGCGGTAGTGGGCGGCGGCAATTCGGCATTCACTGCGGTGCGGGACCTGCTCCAATTTGCCCGCCACATCCATCTGGTGCATATGCTTGCCGACTTTCAGGCCGACCCGGTGCTGGTGGAGGAACTTCGGCAGGCCCCCAATGTGACCTTCCATTTGTCCACGCAGGTGCAGGAATTTCTGGGTTCCAACGAGCTGACCGGCGTACGTCTGCAGTCGGCCGATGGCAGACGGCACTTCGACCTCAAAGTCCAGGGGGTGTTTCTGGAAGTGGGTCTGGAACCCAATTCGTCGCCTGTCGAGGCGCTGGTGACTCTGAACGAGGCGGGCGAGATTCCCGTGCAGTGCGATCAGTCCACGGCGGTGCCGGGGCTTTTCGCGGCCGGCGACATCACCGATGCGCCGGACAAGCAAATGATCATAGCGGCCGGTGCAGGAGCCCAGGCGGCGTTGGCGGCCTCCCGCTACCTGCAGTCCGGCATGCGATAGCCGGGTATTCCACGAATGTCGACGTGTTGATCCGCATCAATGCGTCCTTCAGGGGCTGTGCTAGCTTTGTGTTAGTGGCCGGTGCAGCGTGTGGTGTAGACGCGCAAGGGGCTTGGTTTGTGGCCCAAGGGGAAAGGGCATGGACGAATCGACTCGCAAATTGCTTGTTGGCGCGCTTGAGAAGCACGAAGCCTGCGTAAAGGCCACGGCGGGGATAGGCGATCAGCAACAGGTGATCAGTCAGTTGGTGGACATCGAGAGTCAGGCTTGGTCGGAATCCGCCCTGGAGGTGGAAAACCGGCCCATGACCTATCGGCACCTGTTGTCCCATCTGAACGAGCTCGCGCTGGTGGAAGAGCGTTATGCCGCCTGCGAGCACGACTATCTGAAGGCCATTGCGGCGCAGCGCTATGCCGAGCTGCTGGGCTCGGTGACCGACATGGGCAAGCTCATGGAACTCGCGGTTCGTGCCCATCCGGGGCTGCGGCCATTCGTCATCCTGCGCCTGCAGGATGAGTTGCCGGCGGCTCTGAAAGAGGTCTCAGCGGGCGCCGTGCCCGGCTGGCTGGTGCATCTGCTGCGCCAGCCCCATGAAGTCTCCAACTTCCTGTCTCAGTCGAGCTGCAGGGTATTGATGGAGAAGGTCCAAGAGCTGGTGAAGGGATAGACGGCGGCGGTAGCTCCGCGGGCGCCGCGTTCAAGTCGGCGGGCGGGCCCCGCTGTGGGAGGCTTGGCCGCGACAGTGCAGGAGGTTGCCGGCGAAGGGGCATAGGGGGCCCCGACGACGACTGCTCGGGGGAGTGCATAGGGAGGAAGCCACCGTGAGACGGATCTATTTTCTTGTACCCGACGTGAACACCGCGCGTCAGGTGGTGGACGAGCTGCTGCTGAACCGGATCGAGGTTCGTCACATCCATGTCATCGCGCGGGACGGCACACCTATGCAGGATCTGCCGGAGGCATCGTTTGTTCAGGCGAGCGACTTCGTACCGGCCCTGGAACGGGGGATGGCAGCCGGTGGCGCGACGGGTGTGGTGGCCGGTGTGATCGCCGTCAGCTTCCCACCGGCGGGGCTTGTGCTCGGAGGTGGCGCGTTGTTGGGAATCGCCCTGGCCGGTGCCGGTATGGGGGCTTTGTTGTCCAGCATGATCGGTGCCGGACTGCCGAATTCGCGGCTGGAGCATTTCAAGCAGAGCATCGAGGCCGGCAAGGTGCTCATGTTGGTGGATGTGCCGCGGCAGAGCGTCGGGGACATCGAGGAACGGGTCCGCATACATCATCCGGACGCGAATATCGAAGGCACCGAGCCGACCATTCCGCCGTTTCCTTGATGTCAGGGGCGGGCGCCAGCGGAATGCGGGGGGCTCTGCGCCAGTGTGCAGCTCACTTGTCCAGCACCTCTTCGCAACCCCAGGTTCATACGGCCGCATAGGCGTGGGAGGGAGCTATGAAACGTACTCTGACATTCTCGTGGCTGTTCCTGCTGGCGCTGCCGCTGCTG
>CAZNBB010000120.1:0-10456 GCA_964571225.1 uncultured Gammaproteobacteria bacterium | reverse complement strand
GCTGCCGGATTGATGATCGGCGTCGCCGCGGCGAACGTCATCACCACGGCCACGCTCATCCCGCCGACGTAGAAGCCGACCGCCAGCGGGACGACGCCGCAGCTACAAATGGGCAGCAGGGCGCCCAGCCCCAGCGCAGCGGCCAACGCGGCACCGCGACGACGGCGCATGAGCGCCTGCACTCGATCGGTATCGATAAACTCGTGGAAGAGCCCAGCGACCAACAGGCTGGCGAGGATCCAGAACCCGGCCTCCAGCAAAATGGAAGACGCTGCAGGACCGATTCTGCCAAGCGCGTCAATCATAACCCCGCTCCCCGGTCGGGTGTTTCAGCCTTGCCTGCGAGCCGTTGAACGATGTCGCGTTCGTTGATCAGCTGAGAAATCAAAGTGGGCGGACAGCTCACCGTGCCGCCCTGATGGCAACTAGCGGCTGCCTGCAACAGCGAGTTCAGAACCAACATCTGCATGTGCAGCGCACGCCGCGTGCCGGAGCCCTTGCCCATGTTCGCAAGAAAGATGCGACGCAGCCTCTTGCGACTGTCGACCACTTGGCGCCGGAAGTCGGCGATGGGGGCGGTACCGGTCACGGCGGCGTGCACAAGGCGCACTGCGTTGGCGACCCATGCACTGTCCGCGTCATCGGGCGATGCTGCCGCGGCGCCAAACGACGGCGTCGCCCACAGCAGGCAGGCAAGAATGACTAGAAACACGGACTTTTCCATCCATCGCCCCTTGGAGCTCGGCGGCGGAACCCCCTACCAGCAAATTACCCGGTCGGAAGAGGCCACCGCCTGCAGCAGCCGCGCGTCGAAGTCGGCGTCCCCGTCGCGCTCTGACAGGCAGATGAGTTCCTGAACATGTCCCTGCCCCACTGCGTCCACAACGCGACGGACGACTTCCGTGAGGTCCTCGGCCTCCCGAACCAGATGCAGCACCTTCATCGATTGCCCCTCATTCCCCGCCGCCCGTTTTGTCACAGAGCAATTACCACGTCATAGGCGAGAATCCGTTCGGCCAGGGTCTGCGCGTCTACTACGTACGGCAGCGAACGATCCCCTTCGATTACGCTGATGGGAGTGATGTCCGCAAGATCCATCACCTCCATCTGTTCGCGCACCCCCTCAGTGTCGGCCAATGGCCGGTCCAGCACGTAGACGTCGACGCCATTGCCGGCCAGGGTGAGCCCCGCTGCGACGCGCAACGCTTCAGCTTGGTCGCGACGCACCAGAACCGCCACCTGCTTGGTCTGTGCCATGCACGCTGCCCCTCACAATACCAAGACTTTGTCCGCCCATGCGACGAACTGCGAATTCTGGTACTGACTGCCGTAAGCGATGTCCTCAAGGCGCTCGCCCATATGTTCACGCTCCCAGCTCAGCTCGCATACGCCCACGCACGCGACTCCCCTGCGCACCATTGCGAGCAAATCCGGGTCGCGCAGAGCACGCACCCCTCCACCGGTCAGAAAACAGGCGAGCTCAATGTTTTCCTTGCCGGTTTGCGCGAAGACGCCCTTGACGGTGTCAAGGTAGCGGTCGGACGTCACGAGCAGTGCCAGCTTCTTCAAGGACGCGTTGGCTACCATAGCTTCAAGATCCGGGGCGGCGGGCCAGTCCCGCGACGCCCAACAGCAGCGCAAGTCCGGCCACAATATACGCCCCATAGACCAAACCCGGGCGCACCGCGGAGGCGGATCCTCCACCTTTGTCCTGCTTGGCCACCATATTGCCTACTAGGGATTCGAGCGCGTCCACGCGACCGGCATTGGCGCTGACCGCTCCGGTGATGCGAGGGATGTCGATGTAGCTCGTGTCTGCGGTGGGCAAGCCGCTTGTGCTGCCCCAGACCTGCCACGAGTCCGGATAGAGCGCGACATGCCGGAAGCCCATGAGCCGCATGGTGAAGTACAGCATGCTGGCACGTACGCCGGTCTGGCAGTAGCTGACATAGTGCGCGTTCGGATCAAGGTTCCGGAAAACCTTCTTCAGTGCATCTGGATCCTTGAGGCGGCCGGTTTGCGGATTGCCGCTCCGGTAGACCTGGGTGTAGTCGATGTTCACCGCTCCCGGGATATGCCCTCCGCGCAGCGCGCGTATGTCCGTGCCGTTGAATTCAGCGCTGGTGCGCGCATCAACCGGCACCACACTCCCTGTCTTGAGCGCCTGCACCAGGGCGCCGGTCGTCTCTCGCACCGACGGATCCTGGGTGAATTGGAAGCTGCCGTGGGCGGTGGCGCCCCCTCCACGGGCCGCCGCTCCCCCGTGCCCTATCCAGTCCTGGATCCCGCCGAAGTAGACGCGTGCATTGTCGAAGCCGACGTAGTTGAGTGCCCACAGAGTGTAGGTGACGTCAAAGGAGCCTGGGTCGCCGTAGACGACGATGACGCCACCGGGGTGGATGCCATGATCGCCGAACACGCGGGCGTAGTCCGCCGCTGTGAGCGGCCCGTTGTCGGGCGTCCGCAGCTCGGAAAACGGTACATTGACCGCGTGCGGTATGTGCAGCAGCGCGAACTGGTTCGGTTCCCTGACGTCGATGATCTGCAGGGTGCCCGAGCGCTGCTGCCCTTGCAGCCAACTGTAGGTCGCCATCAGTGCCGCGTCCGGGTAGCCCGTTGCAGGGGCAACACCAGGGACGAGCGCCGCTATCACCATGAACGGCCACACCCACCGGCACATGATGGGAATCATGCCTGGGACCCGCTGTTGCCGTATCTGCATTGCACCCTCCTGATACGCGCTCGTTTTATAGGCAAGGCACACCCCCGGTGGCGGTGACTAACAACCGCGTGGCGCGCGGAGCGCAGCTGCGGAGCCAGCCCCGGGTGTCCGTGTGCCTCCCTCGCCGGCCATGTAGTCAAACAACAGCTCCTGAACGGTCATTTGCCGCGTCTGGCCGTTGACCTGAACCCCTACCTTGCCGAGCGCTACCGCAGGTTTGGGAGTGTCGGCCTGGGTGATCTGCTGCGGGCTCTGCGCCCAGTAGTGAAACGGAATGGCCAGCACGCCGACCACCACTGCAAGGGTGAGCGTCATATAGATCAGCGCGAGACGGATTTCGTGGAAGGAAATCATATGCCGACCTCCCGGTTCAACTTTTGAAGAGAATCGCGTACAACAGCAGGAAGGTCGTCACGAAGAACACCAGAACGAGTACTGCGGGCGTGGTCATCCCAATTGAGCCTCCTGTCTAGCAACCCCGGGACGCCAATGGAGCGTTATGCCCGACATGATCGTGCGAGTCCGCACCCGTGGCGTTGCGTTGGTAGGCGCGAATGAGCGCGTCCACCGTAATGGTTCGCGGCGCGGCAGCCGCTTCTTGGCCGGCGGTGGACGGCAGGATGACCTGGGGTGTTGTGAATCGGTTCAGCCCATAGGCCGTGCGCGCAAGGCGCGCCGGCGGGTCCAACGTCAGGTACGCGAAGCTTCCGATGGTCGCCAGCGCGAGGACGGTCACCATCCCGTAGATGTAGATACGCCAGATCATGCGGCGCCCTTGCGGACGTACACACGCCACTGCCGCGGATCCTTGATGGTCGCCAGGTGCGTGCTTTGCAGTTCAACCATCATGGGCGGTATCGCCTCGACCGAACTGGGGTTGTCGATGAGAACCTCCACGACGTCACCGTCGTTGACCTGACCTAGCGCCTTTTTGGTGAGCAGTTGAGGGCGTGGGCAGCTATCGCCCAGGCAATTGACCTGCCGTGTGATAGCCAGCGTTCCCACCCCAGGCACATCCACGGTGGAAAGCGCCGCCGAACCCTCGTCCTTTACCTGCTTGCTCTTGCCGAACAGACCCATGGCCACTGCCCTCACTTTCTTGGCTTCATTCAATCCAAATCGATAGCCCCACAGGGGCACAGATTCGTACTCACTAGACCGATCCGTCGGCTCGACCGGCATGCCGGACCGCCGGCACTGAAGTCTGCTCAGCCGCACTCGACATATCCGGTGCCGGTACTGCGGCCGCGGTCGCGGCGGCAGCCGCCGACCGCTGAGCAGCCCGCTGACGCGCCTCCCGCCTGAGAATCGCGCGATAGAACAACGCCAGGACGCTGACCTGCACCAGGCCGAACACAACTGCCGGGATACCGGTCTCGTCTTGCAGCGTACGCGCGTTGGCGAATCCGAACTGCAGGCTCTCCAGGTGCACCTTGTGGTCCATCAGGTCGTAGGCCGGTGGCCAGTGGATAACGTTGAACAGCATGGAGAATCCGAACATGCCGATGAAAGTGAAAATGAGCGCCCAGAGCGCGCCGATATTGCCTTCTCCAACCCGCACCCAGGTCCCTACGGTGCATGCACCGGCCATGACCATCCCCGTGCCGAACAGAAACAGGCCGATGGCGGTGTTTGCACCTGCGTCGAACTGGACCGGGTGACCCACACCGAAGGTCATTCCCAGGGTGAACAGGAAGGTCAGAATCATCATGGCGATCAATAGCGCCTTGGTACTGCGATAGCTGCGAAACAACATCGCATCGCGTAGCGCCGCCACGTTGCAGAACCGGCTGCGCTGCACCAGGATGCCGACCAATGTGCCGAATAGGAAGGCTGCAATCGCTTCTCCGAGGGGCGTCATCGTTTTCTCATCTCCAGCGCTACGAGTCGTCCATCCGCGGTTGCTGTCTGCCTCGGGGCGAGGCGCGCTACAAACGCGTTCACATACCCAGCGATTTCTTGTAGATTTGCGTGCCGACCCAGGCGCCGGCAAGGATGCCGGTCACTGCAAGGTAGCCTGCGAGATTCATTTGCGTCGTCACGCAAAAGAAGGTGCTGACGTTACAGATGAAGGCAAGGCGAATGCCGACGCCCATAAGCAGGCCGCCAATCGTGATCATGGTCCACTCACCCAGGTGGCGCGGCAGGCGCAGGTAGAATTCGCCGGAGATCAATGCGCCGACGAAGGCGCCGAACAGCATGCCGAAGCTGATGTACATCTTCCAGTACAACGGCTCCAGCGGAAACACCTTGCCCCAATAGGGAAACCACTGCGTCACCGCACCACCGAATATGCCCTTGGCCATGAACCCGGTCATTGCAGTCTCACCGCCGCCCACCGTCCAGGCACCCACGATGATGAACAGGAATCCGTCGGCAATGGCGATGATCATCATCGCGATCACCGGGTTCAGAGTCCGGCTGAACAGGGCCCGAATCGGTCCTTCCTGCGAGGTCGACGAGGTGGTACCGACCGGCGTGCCAAGTCCCGGCATACCGCCGGCAAGGTCCGCGGCAACCGATGACTGCTTGAGCCACTTGTTAGCGAAACCCCTCATGCGGGTCCTCCTGTTGAGGCGGTCCAAAGTGTCCTGAACCGGTCAAGGTGGAACCAAAGCAGAAACCGTGCCAATACTGAAGCTGTTGAAGTTATTTAGATTTATGGTGTGTCTGCAATCCCGTGCGCTGCACAATTGCAATGGCGCTGGAATTGGCCGCCGGGGTGTTTGAATATTGCAATCACCGCGGTCGCGTTGGGTTTCCCCTCCTCCTCCGCCTACGTATTTGACGGGCCAGCCGGCGGGGCGCCGCAACCGGTTCGCCGTGAGACGCCGTGAGGGTATTTGAGGCGCCGCATCCGGCGTGGCTCTGCATCTCGGCCGGCGCATGGCCATGGCCGTGCGCCGGCCGATCGCTCGCAGGTTTCCCCTTGTGCGACCAAACGCAAGGCCGCGCCCCGGTGCGCGTTCTGTCGCGGCGGCTTTTGGGTTTCATCACGAGGCCGCAGAGGCGTCAGCGATCCGCCCCGGCCCGCCGCAGACGCGACATGGGCACGTGTACGGCGGACCTACTGCAATAGCGGCAAGGAGTCGTCCAGGTTTTGTCGATCAGACACCGCAACCGGGAGTGGAAAAGCGGCTCGCGTCTTCCGCCGCATAGCCCGCCACCGCGGTATCCGCCTTGCAGGTCTGCTGAAGGCGCTCGACTATCTCCGCCAGACGTCCTGCGGGTATCGCGCACGTCATCTCCGTATTGGGCATCCCCGTGCGGACACGGCTCAGCATGCACCCTACGCTGATCGCCACCTGGTTCTGTTCTTTGGCGATGGCGATGATGTGGCACTGGGGTTTACCCTCGAATCGCAAATCGGGCAACGCGTCGGACATCACCATGGCCTGCTTGGCGTTTAGCCGAGCGAACACCACGTCCGGCTCAATGGGTGAGAGCTCCAGCGGACCGTACGTCACACAGCGGTAATGGTTCTTGACCACCGGAATCTGCGGGACCACCTCCATAGTGACCCAACCCGAGTCGAGCAACGCAGCGACATCGGAGCAGCCGGTCACCGCTTCCAACGGTTTAAACCCATGGGTGACGCTCCCCACGCTGCAGTTGGCATGATCTTCCTCACAGGTGGTAAAGGTGCGATCCACTGCCTTCATCCAGAACACGCAACCCGCCGATTCCGCTCCGGTTCTACCGTCCGGCGTGGGGGCGGGCATGGTGGACTGGTACCGTAGGACCCCAGCCGGCTCCTCCTGAGTGAAGGTGATCGCCAGCGGCGGGGTCTGAAGGTTCAGCAACGCTTGCAACTCCACTGCCAATTGTTGTGTTGTCTTGGCCATCGCTCCTTACCCTCCTATGTGGTTTCCAGGTGTCTGAGCACCCAATCAGTATAGTCCGGCTTCCGTAGCATGGTACGGGAGACGGGCAACGGGACCCTCCATCGGGCCCAAGTAGCGGGCTCGGACCTGAGCGCGATCAGCGGCGCGGCAACGAACGCCCGCACTCTCCCATGCTCATCCACCCGTTCGAGGAGAACCCGGTGCACTGTAGACTCATGCTACTATCGATTCCGTTACTCAACCGGGGTGCCGGCGGATCAAGGCCGCCAAGTACCGCCTTGAACATGTCACTCGAAAACACAGCCGCACCACAACCTCCAACCGACTTCGTGCGCCTGGAGGCGCGCGGATTGTCCTGCGTGCGCAATGAGCGGACGCTGTTTGGCGACTTGAGCTTCAGCGTCGGTAGCGGCCAGGTGCTGCAGGTGGAAGGACCGAACGGAAGCGGCAAGACCAGCCTGCTGCGGATCCTCTGCGGGCTGAGCCTGCCGGAAAGCGGCGTCGTGCACTGGGACGGCGCTCCCATCCAGGACGTGCGCAGCGAGTACGGCCAGGCCTTGGCGTACGTGGGCCACCGCCACGGCGTAAAGGGCGAACTCACCGCCATCGAGAACCTGGCATTCGGCTACGCACTGACAGGTGGACAACCGGCGCTGAGGCCATCGGAAGCCATGGCGCGGCTAGGCCTTGAAGGTCTGGAGGATGTTCCGTGCAGGAGCCTGTCGGAAGGTCAGCGCCGACGTGCGGGGCTGGCGCGGTTGCTGGTGGGTCAGTACCACCTCTGGATCCTGGATGAGCCGTTCACCGCGTTGGACCGCGCCGGGATCGCTGCCATGGAGACACTGGTGCGCGAGCATACGGCCCGGGGCGGCATGGTCGTGCTGACCACCCACCAAAACCTGCACCTGGAAGGCTGTGCACTCACCCGGATCGGCTTGCCGCGATGAGCGTCGCGGCCGGGCTAACAGGGTTCACAGCGGTGGTTCGCAGGGATCTCGTTCTCTATTTCCGACGCCGATCAGAGATCGCCAACCCCTTGTTGTTCTTCGTTATGGTAGTGACGCTGTTCCCGCTGGGCGTCGGCCCGGAACCCGACCGCCTGGCATCTGTGGCGCCCGGTGTCGTGTGGGTCGCGGCGCTGCTCGCGGCCATGCTGTCCCTGGAGACCATCTTTCGGTCGGACTTCGACGATGGATCCCTGGAGCAACTTGTGATCAGTCCTCAACCCCTCTCACTGTTGGTGCTCGCGAAAGTGCTGGCGCACTGGGTGGTGAGCGGACTGCCGCTGGTGGTGCTGGGCCCGTTCCTGGGGGGCGCCCTGTTCCTACCTGCCAAAGCGATGTGGACCCTGGTATTGACCTTAGCCCTGGGCACACCAGTATTGAGTCTTGTAGGGGCCATCGGAGTGGCACTGGTGGTCGGTCTTCGCCGCGGCGGGGTGTTGCTCTCTTTGCTGGTGTTGCCGCTTTACGTTCCAGTGCTGGTTTTCGGAGCGAGTGCGGTACACACTGCTGCCAGTGGCCTCCCGGTGGGCGGGCCACTCGCGCTACTGGGTGCTATGCTGGCGCTGGCCGTCACGCTGGGACCACCGGCGACGGCGGCGGCATTGCGAATCAGCTTATCCTGATCGGTTTGCGTACTCTTTATGGAACGCAGCCGCGGAGCCTGATAGCCAGGTAAACCAGTGTTCGCGTCAGTGACTATACTTAGGTCCAACTGCCGCAATGCACCCATGACGGCGGATATTCGGCCGGCGGGGGATCAAGTCTGATGTGGGCATATCTCCACAGATTGGCATCGCCGAAATATTTCTACCGGTGGTCGGGACGGCTCATTCCGTGGTTCGGAGCAGCCACGGCGATTTTGATGGTGATCGGCCTCTACGACGGTCTATGGCTGGCTCCGCCTGACTATCAGCAGGGCGACAGCTACCGGATCATGTTCATCCACGTACCGGCGGCGTGGATGTCCCTGTTCGTCTATGTGCTGATGGCGGGCATCGGGACTGTCGGGCTGGTCTGGCGCATCAAACTCGCCGAGATGGTCGCCAAGTCGTGCGCCCCTATCGGCGCCTCGTTCGCGTTCCTGGCACTGTGCACGGGATCGCTGTGGGGTAAGCCCATGTGGGGAACCTATTGGGTGTGGGATGCACGCCTCACATCCGAACTCATCCTGCTGTTCCTGTACCTCGGCTACATGGCGCTGGAATCCGCCATCGAGGATCCGCGCACCGCAGGGCGCGCCGCCGCGGTCCTCGGGCTGGTGGGCGCCGTCGACGTACCTATTATCCATTACTCCGTCATTTGGTGGCACACCCTGCACCAGGGTCCAACGGTGTTCAAGGCGGGCGGTCCCTCCATCACCGTGAGCATGCTCATCCCCTTGTTGATCATGGCTGCGGCTTTCCATCTCTTTTTCATTACCACGGTGCTGATGCGTACCCGGTTGGAGGTGCTGGAGCGCGAGGCGTCCAGTGCCTGGGTCCGGGAAGCAGTGGGAGCGCGATGACACTGCATGAATTCATTCACATGGGGGGGTACGCGTTCTACGTATGGAACGCCTACGGCATCGCCTTGGTGGTGCTGACGGTCAACGTGGTGCAGCCCATCTACCGCCAACGTCGCCTAAGGGCGCGCTTGGTACGGCGCGCGGCGAGGGGGAGTGGACTGTGACAGGCCGGCAGCGGCAACGCCTGATCTTCGCTGTCGTGTTGCTGGCGGGTATCGGCGCAGCCGTTGGTCTGTTCAGCTACGCATTCCGCCAGAACCTACTCTATTTCTACAGTCCCACGCAGGTCGTGGCGGGCGATGCGCCCGCAGGACACGCGTTTCGGGTCGGGGGGGTGGTCATGAACGGCAGCGTCAAACACGATGGACTCACTACCCACTTCGTCGTGACTGATACCGTCAAGACCGTACCAGTCGTCTATACCGGCGTGTTGCCCGACCTGTTCCGCGAAGGCCAGGGCGTAGTAGCGGAAGGCCGGATCAACAGCCACGGTGTCTTCGTCGCCACCCAAGTGCTGGCCAAACACGACTCAAGATACATGCCTCCGCAGGTGGCGCGCGCTCTCAAGGCGGCCCGCGAGGGCCATATCCACCGGACCGCCACAACGGTAGCCCGCAAATGATCCCGGAGATCGGCCATTTCGCGCTGATGCTGGCGCTCTGTCTGGCGCTGGTGCAGGCAGCGGTACCGCTACTGGGCGCGTGGCGCGCCGTACCGGAGTGGATCGCGGTGGCACGCCCTGCAGCGCGGGCTCAGGCCTTGTTCGTGGCGATCGCCTTCGGATGCCTCGCCTGGGCGTTTCTCAGCAACGACTTTACGGTTCAGTACGTGGCGGCGAACTCCAACACCGCATTGCCGTGGTACTACCGCATCGGCGCCGTGTGGGGTGCACACGAAGGTTCGCTGCTGTTGTGGGCGTTCATTCTCGCGATCTGGACGGTTGCCGTCACACTGCGGGGTCACTCGCTGCCGCCGGAATTCGAGGCGCGGGTGCTGGGCGTCATGGGCCTGGTGAGCGTCGGGTTCCTGCTGTTCATGCTCACGAGTTCGGATCCGTTCACCCGCCTGTTCCCTGCCCCGGCCAACGGCCGCGACCTGAACCCATTGCTCCAGGACCCGGGGCTGGTGATGCATCCGCCCATGCTGTACCTGGGCTACGTGGGATTCTCCGTGCCCTTCTCGTTCGCCGTTGCGGCGTTGTTGGACGGACGTCTGGACGCTGCATGGGCACGCTGGTCGCGTCCCTGGACGACGGCCGCCTGGATGTTTCTCACTATCGGCATCACACTGGGTAGCTGGTGGTCCTATTCCGTGCTCGGTTGGGGGGGATGGTGGTTCTGGGACCCTGTGGAAAACGCCTCGTTCATGCCCTGGCTCATGG
>CAZNBB010000119.1:0-10469 GCA_964571225.1 uncultured Gammaproteobacteria bacterium | reverse complement strand
GTTCATTCGCAAATTCAATCCCGGACCGTGGACGGCATTCGATTGGGGGCTGATAGTCGTCGGCGTGCTCATGCTGGCCGAAGGTTTCTACTGGTACTTTCCCGGCAGAAAGGCGGCGAATGCGGGCATGGAGACCGTGAAACAGGCGGGCGGCACAACGCCGATCTGGGAGCGTATCTTCCCCTCCATTTGTCATTTTCTTGCGATGAAGGAACATCCGGCGATGCAGGTTCCTGCCGAGGAGACATCGCGGCAACCCGGCGTATGGGCCACGACCGGTCTCGCCTTGGAGCGTACCGTGCTCGCCGACATGCGCAATGCCATGTCGCGGCTGAGAACCGTTATGGCCCGCTCGCGCACCGGGATGGCCTTTATCAGGACCGGGTTCAGCATCCTGGCGGTGGGCGTCGGACTTCTGATCTATTTCGGCTTCGGCGGCGAAGAGGTGTACTGGACGGCTTTCGATATTCTGTTGATCGTCATCGGCGTTTATCTGATCGGGGACGGCCTGCATTGGTTCGTACCCGCCGAGCGGATCAGAAGACAGTTGCCCTATTGCTATGGCGATTTCGAGATTCAGAATTCGGACTACAGCGAGCCCAAGACATCCTGGAACAGAACGGTCTTCAGCGATGACAGTTGAAATAGAAAGATTCATGCCGCTGGTGAAGGACGGTGCCCTGCGCGAGGCAGAGCTTTTGCAGGCACAGGCCAGTGCCAGTGTACGCGGTAGAGAATTGGAAGGCGTGCTGCTGAGGGAATTCGGCGTATCCCGCTGCGCGCTGTTGAATGCATTGTCCAGCCATTTTGGTTGCGACTTCATCCAGTACGACGAGAGAGAGCCGGTGCCGACCGAGTTGTTCGCCGGCCTGGACGCCGGCGTGCTGCGCAAAGGGCAATGGTTTCCGGTCGCGAAGCTCGGTGACACGGTTGTCATCGCGGCCGTGAACCCGGACAGCCAGGCGATGAGGGACGAGGTGATGAAGTCCGTCCCGGCCCCAGACTATGCATTCAAGGTGGCCCTTCCCGAAGATGTGCGCTGGTATATCCAGGATTATCTGCACGCCCAACCGAAGCTTCTTATCGGCATCGAGAGAACGGGGCTCGCCTACTGGCGCAATATCATGGCGCTCTGGCGGACGCGGATGGCCTGCTACAGAACCGCTCATGCCAGAGCCAGAACGTCTTTGAAGCTACTGCGCTGGGGATTGGCGGTGATCGCCTTGTCCAACGCCCTGATGAGAATCAGTGCCAGTCCGCTGGAGACGTACCACGCGGCCATTCTGCTTGCAGGCGTCGGTCTGGCGGTTGTCGGGCTCCACGATTACCTGAAAGTGCGCCGCTCGCGGATGGGCATGCCCTGGGACCACGCCTTGGTCGACATAACGGCCGCAACCATACAGTTCACCGACAGATATCACCTGGATGAGGCGGACAGCAAAAAGCCGAAAGGCAATATGCTGGCGCGGTTGGGGGATATGATCACCGACTACTGCTCGATCCTTGCCCCGGTGCCGGCCAGTAAGGAGAGGACGCACCTCGCGCGGGAAAGAAACATGCTCGCCGCACAGAGAACGATCGCCGGCTGCCACCGCACCCTTTATGCGCGGGCCAGGACCGGTCTTTCCTTCATCCGAACCGGCATCGCCTTCATAAGTCTCGGAGTTGCCATGAACAAGCTGTTGGGAGGGGGGCCGTACAGCTTTATGGACTATGTCCTGGTGGTGGCGGGCCTCCTGATGACCGTGGACGGCCTGTTATGGTACCTGCCGGCCCGCAGGGTGAAATACGGCATCGGCAGATCCATCTCGGAGTGAGAGACGCAGCATTTCGGCGCCGGGAGCGCACACTCGCAAGGATGCCAACGGTCGAATCGAGGCCACGGTGGAGTGGGCGCGGCGGGCGGCGGTCTTAGTGCCAGGCGGTACGTTGTACAAGGGCCTGATTTAACTGGTAGCGATGGATCTATGCTTGCCGAGTAACGTGATCGCACTTTTCCTTGCGCGGTCGACTGGGCCCACCGGGGGACGCCATTAAACACGTATCGGGGGAAGGCAACCTCGTACGGAATGTTCTAGGGAAAGACGGCAGCCGCCCCCAGGGGCGGCTTTTTTGTGCCCGCGGGTCCCCGGAACTGACGACCTTGTAGTAGAGTGACTTTGGTTCGCATGGCAACCACTGCGACGGGCTCTGGGTGCGAAGTTCCGTTGTCGATGCTGGTCAGTTTATTGCACCCCAGGCGACGGAGTTGTACCGATGCTCAGATTGATCCTCCTGCTTTGCCTTTCCGCAATGTCGGCGTCGGCCTTTGCCTTCCAGACCGTCCGGGTCACCGACCGGGTCTACGCTCTGGTAGGCGACCTCGGCCAACGCTCTCCCGAGAATCTCGGCCACAACATGACATCCGGTTTCGTGATCGGCGACGATGGCGTGGTGGTCATCGATACCGGGGGCAGCTACCGGGACGCCGAAGCGATCCGTGCGGCGATCCGCAAGGTCACCGATAAGCCTATCCGATGGGCCGTCAACACCGGTGGCCAGGACCACCGCTGGCTCGGTAACGGCTATTTCCGGAAACTGGGCGTCCCGATCATCGCTTCGCGAGCCGCCGACAAGGACATGCACAACCGGACCGCCGAGCAGGTGGGACGGGCAAAGCGCCTTCTGGGCAGACAGTTCCAGGGCACCCAGGCGGTCTATCCTACCAAGACCTTCGCCCGCCGATACACCCTGCCGGTGCACGGCGTGAAAATCGAGTTGATCTACACCGGCGGCGGTCACACCCGCGGCGACATCTTCGTCTGGCTGCCCAGGCAAAAGATCGTGTTTACCGGCGACATCGTTTTCGTCCAGCGCCTGCTGGGCCTGATGCCCGACACCGGCTTTGCGTGGATCAAGACATTCGAGTATATGCGCGACCGGCTGCGCCCGACGGTGGTCATCCCGGGGCACGGTCACGTTACCGACATGCGGGAAGCCACGCGGGACACCTACGACTATCTGATATTTCTGCGCAACTCCGCCCGCCGTGCTCTGGCCGATGGTGCCTTCGACCCCGTGGAAGCCAGTCAGGGTCTGGACCAGTCACGCTTCTCCTCTCTGGTCCACTACGACGACCTTTCGTTGCGCAGCCGCAATGCGCTGAATATGGCCCGGGAGGTGTTCGCCGCCCACGGGCAGTAGCCAGCGGGTTGGCGGGTGGCTATGGCACAAGACGGTTCGCTGCGCTTGTCGGACGCCCCGAGCCGGCTGTTCGTAGGCGTTGAGGACATTAGTAGCCCCAGCGGGCAGGGGAAACGAGCCGGTATCCAATCCCCGATTGGTATGGCTGTCTTGTCGATCCCTGAGGGGTTGGAAACGGTGCTGACGCCTTTCGATGCTTGGCCGCAGCGGCGGGTGCTGGCACTCAGCTGCGCAAACCATGGCTCTTCTTCAGCAACCACAGGCTCAGCACGAACAGCGCGGCGATGAACCCCAGACTGATGCCGTAGGAAGTCCACAGGGGAATGTCGCTCACTCCCAGGAAGCCGTACCGGAAGGCGTTCACCAGATAGAGGATGGGGTTGGCCAGGGAAGCCGACTGCCAGAAGGCCGGCAGCATCTTGATGGAATAGAACACGCCGCCCAGGTAGGTGAGAGGCGTGAGCACGAAGGTGGGCACGATGGAGATGTCATCGAAGCTCTTGGCGAATACCCCGTTGATGAGCCCGCCCAGAGAGAACAGGATGGCGGTCAGCACAGCCATGCTCAATATCACGCTCAGGTTGTGCACATGCAGGTGGGTGAAGGCCAGCGATACCAGGGTTACCCCCAGGCCCACGGTCATGCCGCCGGCCACGCCGCCGCCCACGAAGCCCAGCAGGATGATGTAGTCGGGCACCGGCGAGACCAGCATTTCCTCGATGTGTCGCTGGAATTTGGAGCCGTAGAAGGAGGACACCACGTTGGCGTAGGAGCTGGTGATCACCGCCATCATGATCAGGCCCGGCACGATGTAGTCCATGTAGCGAAATCCGGCCATGTCCCCGATCTGGGAGCCGATCAGGCGCCCGAAGATGATGAAGTACAGGGCCGTGGTCACCATGGGGGGCAGTACGGTCTGGATCCAGATGCGCGCGAACCGCAGCACTTCCTTGATCAGGATGGTTTTGAAGGCGATGTACGTCTCCCGTGGAGTCATGCCGCGCCCCCCGCCGCCGCGCCGTCGTTGCTTTCCACCAGATGCATAAAGAGCTGCTCCAGGCGGTTGGTCTTGTTGCGCATGCTCAGCACCTCGATGCCTCGCTCGGAGAGATCCGTGAACAGGCGGTTGATGCTGCCCTCCTTGGATACGTCCGCCTCCAGGGTGGTCTCATCCATCAGCCGTACCACGTGGCCGGGCAGCGCCGGCAGTTCCGTGAGCGCATGGCGCAGGTCGAGCACGAAGGTCTCCATGTGCAGCTCGGCAAGCAGCGCCTTCATGCTGGTGTTCTCGATCAGTTCGCCATGGTCGATGATGGCGATGTTGCGGCACAGACTCTCGGCCTCTTCCAGGTAGTGGGTGGTGAGGATGATGGTGGTGCCGCTGGCGTTGATGTCGCGTAGAAATCGCCACATGGAGCGGCGAATTTCGATGTCCACGCCGGCGGTGGGCTCGTCCAGGATCAACAGCCGCGGTTCATGCACCAGGGCGCGGGCGATCATCAGACGCCGCTTCATGCCACCGGAGAGGCTGCGGGCCTGCTCCCGGCGCTTCTCCCACAGCCCCAGCTGCCTGAGATAGCGCTCGGCGCGCTGGCGGGCCAGCGGCCGGTCGATGCCGTAGTAGCCGGCCTGGTTGATTACGATTTCCTCCACCGGCTCGAAGGTGTTGAAGTTGAACTCCTGGGGCACCAGGCCGATGTAGCCCTTGGCACCGGCGAAGTCGGTATCGATATCCTTGTCGAATACCATCACCTTGCCCGATGACTTGGTGACCAGCGAAGTCACGATGCTGATGGTGGTGGATTTGCCGGCCCCGTTAGGGCCGAGCAGAGCGAAGAAGTCGCCCTGCTGCACATCCAGGTCGATTCCCTTGAGGGCCTGGAATCCGTTGGCGTAAGTCTTGGTCAGGTTGCGAATGGACAGTGCTGTGGTCATGGCTCACCGAAAACGGCGCCCGCCGTCGCGCCGCGGCGGCGGGCGTGGGATCAGCCGCGCATTATAGACGTCCCAGCCGACCACGTCAGGCGTGGTTTGGTGTGGGATCCACCACATCGGAGGCAAGGCATTTTGCCATTCCGAATGAGAATGTGCCGTAAAAGCAATGCGAGAGACAGTGGCCGCTCGGGTAAGATGCGGCAATAGCGCGGGCGCCCCTTGGATGCGTGTTGATGACGGCTGTCTGCCAGATGCCGGATTTTCCTACGGTATAGCAAGGTTGTAGTTCGCGCGCTGGCCGCGCGTGGCCTCCGGCCGAGGAGGTTCCGCACCGGCGGTGTCTCGCGATGGGCAAACCGAAGGCAACCCGGCGTCGGCCGGTGTTGGTGCTTCATGGTTCACGGGCATCAGGAGCTAACGCTGCCGGGATCATAGGGCCGCGCAGAGTCGGTTTCCAAGCCACGATAGTGTAGTCGGCGACATTGGCACGCTGGAAAGGATCCTCGCTCACCCACTGTGCCACTTCATCTCTGGATCCGGCGATCGCGAGAATGGCACCGCCCGTGCGCGGCTCTTGGGGGCCCGAGAGCAGGAAATGTCCGGCCGCATAGTGGCGCTGCAGGTACGACCGGTGCTCCTCAAGGTGCCTATCCACCTCGCCGGTCGGTACCCGGTACTGCAGCAGGATCAAGAAAAGCATCGTTGCCTCCTACGGGTACAGATGTCAGTAACAACGGACCGACAGTATCCCACCTGCATGGCGATGAGATCTGCCGAATGATATGGGCGCACCATCAGGTCCTCGACCAATTCTCCACTCGACGCACTAGGCTCGGTAGTGGCGAAGATAGAGGCCTTCGAAGAACCGTTTTGACCAATGAAACAAGCGTGTGCGGGGCAGCAGGAAGGAACGCTTGAGATTTCGGAAGACCAGCATTCCAGAGTCCATGGTGTCCACGATGCACACCAGTTCCGGCTTCGCTTTGGCTACAGGCGGTTTGGCGTTGAGTGCAAGCAGCAGGTTTTCGGCCGCTGCTTTGGCCTGTAGGTCGGCCATGTGTGCCTGTTTTGGCATCCAATCGGGGCCGGGGAAACTGCCGGCGTCGCCTGCCACGAACACCCGCTCGAACCCCGGTACGCAGGAGTATTCATCGGCCTGGACGAAGCCTCCGGCAGATCTGGGCAATTCGCTGTTGTCCAGCCAGGCGGGGCCGGTAAGGCCCGGCATGAACAGGATGAGATCGGCGTTCACGGGCCCGCCTTCGGTATCTACCCCGCGTTCCGAAAACCCGAGGAGCTTGTGGCCCAGGTGGGTCTCGATGTGCCGACGGGACATTTCCGCCAACAAGCGGCTCACCGCCTTTTCCCCCAGCCGCTTTCCGGGTTTGGGTGCCGCATTGAAGAAGGTCAGCCCAATGCGGTCCCGCTTTCCTTCGCGGCGCAGCCAGGTATCGACCCCGAACAGCAATTCGAACATCGGCCCGCCGCGCATGGCCGACGGTTCGGCCGGGTTCCCGCCGAACCCTACAGCGATGTGCCCTTCGTCGAGTTCGCGCAAGCGTTCACGGATCGTCTGTGCGGCAGACACGCCCTCGCACAGGGTGAGTGCGTGCTCGATCCCCGGCAGCTTCTTGATGAAGCGGCCGCCGGTGGCGATGATCAGAGCATCGTTTTCCACCTCTCCACCGTCGGTCAATACGACCCGTCCGCGTTGAGCGAGCCCGACGACGTTGGCGGCCATGAATTCCACTTGGTTTTCCGCAAAGAATTTTTGCAGCGGAACGACAAGTTCGCTCGGCTCGCGAAGGCCGGTTGGGATCCAGATGAGACTGGGCAGGTAGACGAACTCGGCCCTGGGGGCGACAACGGTGATGCGGGCCTGAGGCGCGCGAGCGCGTAATTCGCGTACCGCGGTGAGCGCGGCAAAGCCTGCGCCGAGAACGACCAGATGGGGACGGGAAGCCATGACGGTTCTCCTGTTTAGGCAACTCCGAACGAGGACGCCGTATGCAAGCGCAACGTCCTCTTTTCTCAGTGACAGCGCTCGTTTTGGGATAGCGCGATGAATTCGAACTCCTCCCGATCGAGGTGGACCGGTTCATAGCGTGCGTTCATGCGTTGCAGCCATCGATAGAACGCGCGCAAGTGGTTGCGCGAGCCACGCTCCAGGTCCGCATACACAGCCAGAATTTCAGGGTTTTGGGTTCGAGCAGCGGCGGCGCGGAGATCGGCAATGTCCAACTCTTCAATACGCAATCCCACTCGCAGCGCTTCAACCTCGGTTTGTAGGCCCTGTTGCAGCAAGCGGTCATGGAGCGACTGCATTTCCGGGGCCGCGAACTTGCCGACTTCCATGCCTTTAACGGGATCGGGCAGTCCGTGGTGACGTAGCAGCGACAGTATCGCGTCCATGTGCGCCTGTTCCGAGCCGGCGATGTTCCCGAACGGGCGCAGGCCCCAGCGGGAGTACAGACGCATGTACACGTCGCGCGCAATCTTTTCCTCTTCGCGCATCAGCAGCAGGTCGCCGCGTTCGCTCGCGCTCAGACGGCCTGGTGCGGGTGCGGCAAGCCCCGCACGCAACTGCGCCGGGTGTGCACGCCGGGGGGCGTCGTGCTCGGCGCCGCCGTTGCAACCGCTGCGCTTGCCGCAGCGCTCATTGAATCGATTCATTGAATATCCTTCCTATCTCGTGACCTGTAGGGTGTCACAGGGCCTCGATGTCCGCGGCCGCCTTCGCGAGGATGGCCGTCACCTGTTTCAGTTGTTCCTCGGAAAGGGATTGACGCCGGACCCGGGCGAACAGGGCGTCTTCGAGGGTCTGCAACCCCTGACGAACGACGCCGGAACAGTCGCGGCGCCGCGATGCGATGCGTGCCTCGATCGCTTCGACGAACGCGCGGTTCTCGTCCAGGTAGACCTTACCTTCCGGGGTGATGGTGTATAGCTTCTTGGCGCCTTCCCTGGAAACGGAGAGGTATCCGAGGTCTTCCAGCATGGACAACATGGGATAGATCATGCCGGGGCTCGGACTGTAGACGCCGCCGGATTGCTCCTCGATCGCCTTGATGATCTCGTAGCCGTGACGGGCTTGTTCGGCGATGCGCTGGAGCACCAGGTAGCGCATTGCGCCGCTGTCAAACATCCGCGGGCCGCGACCACGACGCAGGCCCGGCCTGCGCCGCCCGCCGTGACCGCAGCCGCGCCCGTGTCCTTCGCCGTCGTCGAAGGCCGCCCGAATACAGCCGCATTTGAACTTGCTCGAGAACATGATCATCCAATAAAATGCATCACAATAAGATATATCATAGCGTGAATTTGCACAATGATTCAAGGGGTCGTGCTCGGTCCGATTCGACGAATTGACGACATCAGGAGGGGGTCCAAGGAAGCTTCTGAAAACCGTCGCGAGCGGGCGCTCTTCACTACCGGTACGGTTCTACCGCTAGCAGGCTTTCGTTAGGTCGCTTAGGTTGCAGTACTTCGGATTGCGCGGGGCCATGGGTGAATGCCGCCGGCGGCTAAGAGCCGGTAAGCGTGCATGCAGCCCGGCTGATCGACAGACACTGACCGCGCGGGGTCAGCTCCGTTCACTGCATTGTCGGGAGCGGTAGGCGCTCAAACGCGCTCCGAGATTACGCCCTGCGGCCAGAAAGCAGGGCCCCCGACGTCGGAGGCCCAACAACACGCGTCAGTGGGTGGCTTTTTGAGTACACCTGCGTGCTAGGCTTGGGCGCGAATGACATCCCCTGCGGCTGGGGCGGCAGGCATATTGCTCGTGACCGCCTGCAGGAAGCTCGAGAGGCTTGCTCCGCTGTTTCCACTTCCGCCGAAAGTACCCAGTAAATTCTGAAAGCTTTGCTGCAACGAGCTTAGCGCGGTGTTCGACGTACTTTGGCCCTGGGTGCTCGACACTGTGCCTGAGTTGGCGCCGGGCGCAGAAGACGACAACTGCTGAATCAGGTTTTGCATGGCGGCCTGCATGCCATGGGGGCCGTGGTGGTGCCGATGGAGACCTCCGGTGCCACGGACCCCTGTGGTCGGGCCGTTCGTATAGTCGGTCCCGGTGCCATCGGAACTATTGGACTGGCCACTTTGTGCTTGCAGAGCGGCCATCAGGCTTTGAAGAAAGCTCTGGATTGCCTGGCCCTGATTCTGTGTGGTGGACGCCGACTGCGCTGAGGCATCTGAAGCCCCGGAGCCGCTATCAGTCGAAGAGGCCGCACTCGTTCCAACGCCAATTTGGTTGAGAGCTTGAGTAACCGCACTCACTAATCCCGCACCTGGTGGTGGGTCCACCGGTGGCGTCGGCTGGGTGGCACCCGTTTGCGCAGTGCCGGTCGCCTGATTGGTATTGTAGAGCTGGTTCAGTTGCGGAAACCAGTTGTTGGAATTTACGGCGTTAATGGTCATGGACCGTCTCCTGTTTACAGCCGTGAACAGTACGATGAAGCGGGTGCATGAGCACATTGCACCGCCTAAGGCTCATTCCATGATCGAGTAGAAGCGCAAGCGTGCCGATGCAGGCGCAGTTGGCTATGCAAGATAGCGGCCGATAATGGCCGCGTTGTTCGGCTCGCTATGTAAAAGTGTGTAAGGTTCTGTGCCGTTTCTACGTGGATTTCACGTGCAATGGGAGCGGCCCCGGGTCTGTTGCGGAAGGCACGGGATGTAGTGGCAACAGACCGGCAAAATGCTGCCGCTCAGCTGCGGCACCGGTACGGCCCTTTTGCTCGGTTCAACGGGCCCGACTAAACCGGTGTTCAAAAGGCGATTGGCCAAACACAGACGCCCATAGTAACCGCAATCACCAACCCGGCCTTGTGGCAAATCTTGCCGTCGGTGACGACGAATAGGAGATCGCGGTTCACAGAACAGCAAGGCACCAAAGGCCTGAGTTCGGCCAGAAGGAGCCGCCCGATGAGAGTAATGGGACTGGCAGTTCAGGTCGCGAAGGCGGACTGAGTGCAAAAGGGCTGTGACAGCAATAATGCGGATCCCGTGAGGGTAAGAAAGGAGGGGGCGGGAAGGACGTCGGCGACGGTTTCTTAAAAGAGGTGTCGCAGCACTCGGCCACTGCCAGCATACTTGACGGCAAGAACAGTATTGATAATAATTCGCATTACGATCTATGATCGCATCACGCCGCGCCACTGCAACCGCTTTCGGGAGGCGGCCGTGAGTGTCGGCTATGTCCTTGTTCAACAGGAGAAACTGGTGAATCACTCAGGTGGAGATGTCGGCGCGGTGCGCGCCCTGTCCGCTTTGCGGTCTGGAGAGCGAGCTCGGGTGCGCTCCATCGATGGCGGCCGGTTCATGGCCCAGAGGATGGGCATGCTTGGCATCCGCCG
>CAZNBB010000118.1:0-10549 GCA_964571225.1 uncultured Gammaproteobacteria bacterium | reverse complement strand
CTCGGACTGGTATTTTTCAACTTCACCATCCACTTCACGCCGCTGTGGATGCCTCTTCACCAGATCAACATCGTCTACGGGGTCTACTTCGTCTGCAATACGACGCTGTTCCTGCATGCCCGGCGCCACCCCTACTCCCCCTCACGCTACCGGCTGGCCATGTGGCTCGATATCGCCATGGTATCGATCTCACTGCTGAACGACCCCTACGACATTCCACCTTCGGCCCTCGTGTACATCATGGTCGTACTTGGCAACGGCATGCGTTACGGGATGCGGTTGTTTGCCGAAGCGCTTGCGGGATGCTTCGGATCCGCGATGGTCATATTGAGCCTGCGTTACCTCGGTGCTATCCATCAGTTCAGTGCGGGGGTCGTCTTCCTCAATCTATTCGGCGCGATCATTCTGGTCTATGCGTATATATTGATGAGCCGCATCGAAGTCTCCCGCCGCAAACTGGAACAGAGCAGCAACATCGACACCCTGACCGGACTGTTCAATCGGCGGGCCCTGTTCGAGCGGGCCGAACATCTGTTCCGCCGTACGGAACGCAGTGGCCGGCCCCTGGTCGTGATGTTCGCGGACATGGACAAGTTCAAAGATGTCAACGACACCCACGGCCACGCCATGGGAGACCGTGTCCTGCAGCGCTTTGCCGAGGTGCTGCGCAACAGCATTCGCGCGGGCGACCTGGCGGCGCGCCACGGCGGCGACGAATTCGTCATGCTTCTTGTCGACACCGATTTGTCGCAGGCAGAACACGTCGCCAGACGCATCCAGAACGAGATTGCCGACGAGGCTCAGCGTCTGGGCGTCGACTGCAGTATCACCATAGGGATGGGCGAGGCACCGCTGCACGGCACAACGCTCTCCGAGCTGCTCGAACGGGTTGACGCGGCGCTCTATCACTCCAAGGGCAAACACGGACGCGCCGGCATCATGGCCGTCACGCCGGGACTGGCAGGAGCTGCCGATTCCGCTGCGTGATCCACTATTGCCGTGATTCCTTCAGTGGGAACCCGCCAGGACGGACAGCATTATGCTGACCGTGTCCTGTAGGAAATGCATGGCGATGGCCGCAACCAGGCTGCCCCGCCACAGGTATACGACGGAAAACACCACGCCCATCAGTCCGACAGTGGCCACGCCCGCCGAGCCCTCATACCCATGACCGATGGCGAACACGAAAGATGAGAGAACGACCGCCGCCGTGCGACTGCCGGTAACGGCCCAGAAGCGCCTTATCAGGTAGCCCCTGAAGATGGTCTCCTCGGACACCGCCACAATCACCAGAAACGCGAAGGCCGCGGCTATTTGATACGGACCGTGGGGCATCAGAAACTGCGGCGGGCCTGGCGGGGCCGACAGTCCGGCAGCTTCGAACAGGCGCGCGACATAGCCCACGCCGATGAAAAACGGAAGGAAAAGCACACCCCCGACCGCCAGTTCACGACCGAAGTTGCGCCTGGTCCAACCGAGCGCCCCGAGCCCCTCTCTGTTGCACCACACGAAATAGAGCACCAAAGCCGTCATGGCAAGGTCGCTCAGGGAACTGGAAAGCGCTACCAAAGGGAAATCCAGCCGGTCCGGACTCAAGGCGGCCAACGAAAGGAACATGGCAGGAACGATCAGCAGCAGAAACACGCACACTTCGATCGACTGCTGGCGGCGCGATGGCTGCATGAAAATCAAATCCTAGCGGGCCGATTGCCCAGTGTCCGGAGTCGTTTCGGGTGACAGTGTACCGGGGCCGGGGCCGCACGTCCCGCCATACCCTGCCGGCCCGCCGTCGCCCGGCCCCCGCTACCTGGATCGGCCGCTCAGCCAGTGGCGGCCCTGTCCGCAACCGCAACGAATTGCCGAGCCGCATCGGGAGCCCCGACGACGTTGCCGGCAAGTATCTGCTGATCGCTCGCGCCCCCATAGAAGGCCGCGTTGTCCCCGTCGTCCATGCTGATTGCCGAGCCTTCAAGAGACACGCCTGCGAAGAACCCCCGACTGCGCGAGTACGAATAGATGGACGCGTTCAGCCGACCGTTGGTATCGGCCGATCCCTGCCGTCCGACAGGCCCGGCGGCCACGGCTCCATCCACGCCGAGGGTGAAAGTACCGTTCAGGATATGCTGGATGCCGCGCCGGTTCTTGAATACCAGGACCACATCCGTCGAGGACACGCCCAGTTGCCAACCCACGCTGCCGCCGGTAAGGGATACGAACAACGGATCGCTCCACTGCCCGTTGGACTTGCGCACCACCAGCACACCGGTGCCGTGACGACCCCCGAAGATGAATCCCGCCTTGATGACACCCGGGATCACGGCGATCCCTTGGGCGTGCATCAGCAACGCCGGGGGTATGCTCTGCTCCGGAATGGACTGGATCTGTTCGAGCACGTTGGTCGCCGTCTGTACCTTGCGGGCAAGGCTGCTGTCAGCCTTCACGGTACTCCAACCCAGCAACGCACCGACAACGAAAAGCAACTGCACTGCGATGAATGGTCTTTTCAAAGTCCTGCCGATTGTCCGCCCCACGATCTCTTTTTCCTCTGCCGATCCGACCACCGCACCGGGAGCGTCACTGCCACCCCGGACCCGAATAGATTGCCATGCAGCATTAAGACAGCGAGCGTCACCGACGGTTCTGCGGCACCGGCCCTCCAACTTCACCTATTCTTTACATTGGTTGAGTCAGACCGAAATTTTGGTGCTCTAGGTCACTAAAGAAACCCAAGACAACGACGCTAGTAACCACAACGGACATGGGCCTTTCTGCAGGGACCGACGTAAGCGGACAGACCGCGCACCATCGTTTGCCCGCACCACCCTGGCCATATAAACCAACCGGCTTTCCAACCGGGCCACGACGCCCTGACGGCAAGTACCGATTGGCACCATAACAACGTCCTGAAGAGGTAGAGCCCAATAATGAAGATCAACCTGCCGGTCACCGGTACTGAACGCACTTTTCCCGAACACGAGCATCTGCTGTCCCTCACCGACCTGAAAGGAATCATCCGCTACGCAAACCGCAACTTCATCGAGGTCAGCGGCTTCTCCGCCGAGGAGTTGGAAGGCCGGAATCACAATATCGTCCGCCATCCGGACATGCCGCCCGCGGCCTTCGACGATCTTTGGAAGACCTTGAAGACCGGCAAGCCCTGGTTGGGGATCGTCAAGAACCGCTGCAAGAACGGCGATCATTATTGGGTGGATGCCTACGTGGCGCCGGTCTTCGAAGACGGCCGGATCACAGGCTACCAATCCGTGCGAACGGTCCCCGCCGGCAAACACGTACAACGGGCCGCGAGCGTTTACAGGCGTTTGAAGGACGGCAAGGGACCCCGCGTCGTCCCCTACGAACCCGGAGTCAGGACCAAGACCTTCGCGGGCATGCTCCTCGTCCTGTCGGGCGCCCTGGCGACGGGCATGCTCGGCGGCAATGTTCCATGGCCCGTCGCGGGCACGTCGCTGCTGACCGGCGCCGCCGTGTCGTGGATGCTTGCAGGCCTGCTCACGCGCCGTACCCGCGCGCTTGCCCGTCAGGTACGGACCCTCTTCGACAATCCCCTCATGCGACAGATATACGCCGGTTCATCCGACGAAGTGGCTCAGATACAACTGGGACTGCACGCGCTGCAGGCCAAGCTGCGAACGGTGGTGGGTCGCATCGACGAGTCGGTGGTCGAACTGACGAATCTCGCCCGCACCACCGTGTCCAACGTGGAACAGACCAGCGAGGGTGTGCGGCAGCAGCAATCGGACACCGAACAGGTCGCCACCGCCATGCATGAGATGACCGCCACCGTCCAGGAAGTCGCCAGGAACACGAGTGAAGCCGCCCAGGCGGCACAACATGCGGACCAGGAGGTAGCAGCCGGCAACCGGATCGTCGAGCAGACCATGGCATCCATCGACGAGTTGGCCAAAGACATCCAGCATGCGGCGCAGGTCATCGAACAACTGCACGGCGAAACCGACGGCATAGGCACTGTGCTCGACGTCATACGGTCCATCGCGGAACAGACCAATCTGCTCGCTCTGAACGCGGCCATCGAGGCGGCTCGGGCCGGTGACCACGGCCGCGGTTTCGCCGTTGTGGCTGACGAGGTTCGTACGTTGGCACAACGCACGCAGGATTCCACCGCAGAAATCCACGCCATGATCGAACGGCTGCAGTCGGGTTCAACCCAGGCCGTGGACGTGATGAACACGAGCCGCGACCGCGCCAGCGGCAGCGTGACTCAGGCAAACCAGGCGCGCCAGTCGTTGCACAGCATCCACGACGCCGTTGCCCGCATCCATGACATGACCGCACAGATTGCCAGCGCAGCGGAAGAACAGAGCGCCGTGGCCGAAGAAATCAACCGCAGCATCGCCAACATCAGCGGGGTCGCCGAACGCACCGCAGAGGCCGCCCGGGAAACGGAAAGCGCCAGCGGGACGTTGGCAGGTATGGCCCGGCATTTCGAGTCGCTGGTCCAGCAGAGCAGTCTGTAGACAGCGGATTCCGGTCGCTTCCGACGGTGTCCCGGCCGACCGGCCGGGCACCGCCGTTCGGTATACGTTCAGACCGTGATCTCGGTCTGCCCGCCCAGATAAGGTTGCAGCGCACTGGGTATGCGCACCGACCCGTCGGCCTGTTGGTAGTTCTCCAGGATCGCCACCAGGGTGCGCCCCACCGCCAGGCCCGAGCCATTGAGGGTGTGAACCAACTCCGGCTTGCCGGTATCCGGATTGCGCCAGCGTGTCTGCATGCGGCGGGCCTGGAAGTCCTCGAAGTTGCTGCACGATGATATCTCCCGGTATTTCTGCTGGCCGGGCAACCAGACTTCCAGGTCATAGGTCTTGGCGGACGAAAAGCCGATATCGCCGGTACACAGCGCGACCACCCGGTAGGGCAACCCCAGCTTCTGCAGGATCGCCTCGGCGTGCCCGGTGAGCTGCTCCAACGCGTCGTAGGAGGCCTCCGGACGCACCACTTGCACCAACTCGACCTTTTCGAACTGGTGCTGGCGGATCATGCCCCGCGTATCCTTGCCGTAGGAGCCCGCCTCAGAACGAAAGCACGGAGTATGTGCCACCAACCGCAACGGCATCCGGCCGGCGTCGATGATTTCGCCGCGCACCGTATTGGTCACAGGCACTTCGGCCGTCGGGATGAGGTAGTACTTGGGGTCGTTGGTGGTGGCGAACAGATCTTCTTCGAACTTCGGCAACTGGCCGGTACCGTACAGGCTGTCCGCGTTGACCAGATAGGGAACATAGACTTCCTGATAATCGTGCTGCAGGGTATGGGTATCCAGCATGAACTGGATGAGAGCCCGATGCATGCGGGCCACAGGCCCTCGCAGCACCGTGAAGCGCGCGCCGGAGATTTTGGCGGCCGTCTCGAAGTCCAGCAGCCCCAATCCCTCCCCGATGTCCACGTGGTCCTTCGGCTGGAAATCGAAGGTCGTCGGTTCGCCCCAACGCCTGACTTCGACATTTTCGTCTTCCCCGCGGCCATCCGGCACACTGGCATGAGGCACGTTGGGCATGTCCAGCAGCAGGCGATTCATCTCCTCCTGGACGGTCACCAGGTCCTGTTCGGCTTCCTTGAGCTGGTCTCCCAGCCCGGCGACCTGATCGAGAAGCGGTTGGATGTCTTCGCCGGCCGCCTTTGCCTTGCCTATCGCCTTGGAGCGGCTGTTCCGATCGGCCTGCAGGGCCTGGGCCTGCACTTGAAGATTGCGCCGGCGCTCCTCCAGGGCAAGGAAATAGTCCCTGTCCAGGCGGTAGCCGCGCCGGCCAAGGGCCTCGGCCACGACGTTCAGCTCACTACGCAGTCGCTTTAGATCCAACATGCAAACAGTCCCTGGTTCGACAATAACGCACGGATGCGGGGTCAGTCGGCGCAAGTCCGACGGCTGGGCGCCTAGACGCTCACGCGCGCCGGCCAGCAGACCGTATGGCCCGGCTCGAGTTCATTGCTCAGGTGATCGAGTATCTGATCGACGCGCTCAGGCTCGTCGAAGAACTCGATCACCAGCGGCAGGTCGAGGGAAATATCGAGTAACGAAGACGAATGCATACGGCCCGACCGGCCGAACCCGCTGATACCCCGGAACACAGTAACCCCGCGCACCTTCTCCCGGTCGTGCAGGTGCTCCAGCAGGCTTTCCAGCTGGCCTTTGCCTTCGGTGAGGTAGATATGTACAAACGTGACGTCGATGGTATTCATAGATTGCGCGCCGCGAGCACACCCAGACCGGCTGCAGCCACACAGATGATGACACTCAGCACCGCGTTCAGAATCGCTTTACCCAAGTGTCCGGCTTCAAGCAGGTTGAGAGTCTCGATGGAGAAAGTGGAAAAAGTCGTGAAGGCGCCGAGCCCGCCGATCAGCAGGAAAGCGCGCAGGCCGGGGCCGACCGCCATCCGTTCGAGCAGCAGTACCGACAGCACGCCCATCAGCAGGCTGCCCAGCACGTTGACCGCCAGCGTACCGTACGGAAACGCCCGCCCGAACAGGGTATAGACATGACCCGATACCCAAAAGCGAAGCAAGGCGCCCACCGCGCCGCCGGCGGCAATGGAAGCAAGCTGGTTCACTCTTATTCTGTCCTTTTGCAGCTCTGACGAACAAATCCGCCGCTTATGTTACACCAGATCGCCCGGCGGTTTCCCGCCCCCACCATCGATCCGCAGGTGCGGGCCCAAGAAGCAGAAACCCGGCCGTAGCCGGGTTTCCTGCCGCCGAATCAGGCGTTCGGGGCGCTACTCCACTTTGATGCTATGGCGCTTGGACGTCTCCCGCTTTGGCAGGAGCAGCTCCAGGACTCCATCCTTGAACGTCGCCTTGGCCCGCCCTCCATCGACCTCTGCCGGCAGCGCAACCGTGCGAGAGAAGCTGCCGCGGGAAATCTCGCAGCGATAGTAGTCGCCTTCCTCCTTCTTGCTTTCCCGCTTGACCGAACCCTTGATGGTGACCGTGCCGTGGTTCATGGACACCTCCAGGTCGTCCTTGCTCACGCCCGGGATCTCGGCCCGCACCAGGATTTCCGCATCGCGGTCGATGACGTCGACACGGGGCAGGCGGTTCTCGAACGCCATGGGTGCTTCGGGCCATGACGGCCATGCCCAGCGCGACGGACTCATCATACCCCGCGGGAAAAACGACTCGAACATGCGGTCCATTTCCTCGAACGGGCTCATTGGGCGCGCCGTCGGGGCCGTTACCATGCCTGGCTTGCCTTCGGACTCTTTTGCCTTGGCCATGACTCTTCCTCCATAAAGAATACGCGTCTCAAATCCGGCGGAGACGGTACGATGCCGCCTCCGTCAATATGATATTAGGAGCAGTCCGGGCGAATTCAATGATCCAAATCAACCGCCGGATCGGCACCAAAGGGGGCCGTGGCGGCCGGCTCACCGGGCCTTCTTGTCGAGCTCCCGCAGGTGCGCAAGCTTCTCCGCGATCTTCTGCTCGAGCCCGCGCGCCACGGGCTGGTAGTAGCGCACCGGGCCCATTTCGTCGGGAAAATAGTTCTCGCCCGCGGCGTACCCTTCCGGTTCGTCATGGGCGTACCGGTAACGCTTTCCGTAGCCCAACTCCTTCATCAAACGCGTGGGCGCGTTGCGCAGATGCAACGGCACATCCAGAGACCCGTAACGCCGGGCATCCTCGGTAGCCGCGTTGTAGGCGACGTAGACGGCGTTGCTCTTGGCGGCACAGGCGAGGTATACCACCGCCTGGGCGATGGCCAGCTCGCCCTCCGGACTGCCGAGCCGTTCCTGGACGTCCCAGGCGTTGAGCGCCAGCGTCAGCGCACGGGGGTCGGCATTGCCCACGTCCTCGGATGCCATGCGCACCACCCGCCTGGCGATGTACACCGGATCGCAGCCGCCATCCAGCATGCGCGCCAGCCAATAGAGAGCAGCATCCGGAGATGAACCGCGAACCGACTTGTGCAAGGCTGATATCTGGTCGTAGAAGGCCTCGCCACCCTTGTCGAAACGTCTGAGCCCCCCGGCCACGACTTCATTGATCACCGCTTCCGCAATGACGTCTCCGGCTTCCCCCGGCTCGGCAAGATCGGCGGCGATCTCCAGCAGATTCAATGCCCGACGCGCGTCTCCGTCGGCCGCTTCCGCAAGCCGGTCCCGCAGCGGGGGCGCCAGCTGTACGCGGCGGGCGCCCAGCCCCCGCTCGGTATCGGCGAGAGCCTGGTCGACGATGCGCCTAAGACTGGCGGTATCAAGCCGCTTCAGGACATAGGTGCGGACCCTGGACAGCAACGCGTTGTTGAGCTCGAAGGACGGATTCTCGGTGGTGGCACCGATGAAGATCACCGTGCCGTCCTCCACGTAGGGCAGGAACGCATCCTGCTGGGCCTTGTTGAACCGGTGCACCTCGTCCACGAACAGCACCGTCAATCGGCCTTCGAGCGCGCGCAGTTCACGGGCTTTGTCCACCGCCAAGCGGATATCCTTTACGCCGGCCAGCACCGCGGACAACGTCAAAAACTGGGCATCGGCCTGACGGGCGATAAACCGCGCCAGGGTGGTCTTCCCGGTCCCCGGCGGGCCCCAGAAGATCATGGAATGCAGACGCCCCGCCTGCACGGCCTGACGCAGGGGCTTGCCCGCTCCGAGCAAATGTTCCTGCCCGAGAAACTCGTCCACCGAACGCGGCCGCATGCGGTCCGCCAGGGGACGGTAGGCTTCGGAGGGTGCGTCGCTCGCAGTGTTCATGGAAACGAACCGATCGAATGACGGCTATTCGGGCGTCCCGATCAAATCGGCGCCGGCCGGCGGCGTGAAATGAAACCGACTTGCCCTGACCGGCACGTTGCGTTGCACGTTGGTGAACCGAAACACGGTGGTCTGCCCGAACGCGTCCACCATCTCCATCCGGTCCAGCGTGTGCGTGTTGAATCCCAGGCGAATGCTCTGGTAGTGGCTGTCCCGGACGCGCGGCACCAGTTCGACCCACTGATCGCCGTCCCGACGGCCGGCATCGCTGACCTTGAACAGTTTCTGGGGCGGGGCTTCACCGCTCAGCAGAGTCGCGGGGGTGCCAACCAGGGCCTCGCTGAGGGGCTTTACCGTCGCCTGCTGCAAGTCATCGTCATAGGTCCACAGATTGGTGCCGTCCGCCACGATCACTTGCCGGTAGGGTTTGTCATAGTCCCAGCGGAACCGGTCGGGCCGGCTGATCCACAACTGCCCGCTGGCCTGCTTGACCACGTTTCCGTGCTGCCCAAGCACCTGTTGGGTAAAGTCCGCCCGCAACGTCCTGAGGCCGTCGAAGAAGCGATCGAGCCGCTCGACACCCGTGGCCGCACTGGCCACGGTGGGCCCCAGCAGAAAAAGACCGGCGATCAACCACCGACCGACACGACGTCGCCGGCCGCGAACCTGGAGCCATCCTGTCATGGTTTCATCCGATTGGGGCGCCGACCCGCAGGTCAGGCGTCCGGCGGGGGCCCCGCGAGCACCTCGCGGCTGCCGTTGGATTGGAGCGGGCCCACGATGCCGGCATTTTCCATCTGCTCGATCATGCGGGCCGCACGGTTGTAGCCGATCTTCAGGCGGCGCTGAACGCCGGAAATGGACGCGCGCCGGGTTTCGGTGACGATCTGCACCGCCTGGTCGTAGAGCGGATCGCTCTCGGCATCGGACCCGTCCGACTCCCCGGGGAGCACGCTGCCCACACCCTCTCCCTGCAGGATCTCCTCCAGGTAGTCCGGCTCGGCGCGACCTTTGAGGTGATCCACCACCTTGTGCACTTCCTGGTCCGACACGAACGCGCCGTGCACACGCACCGGCACTCCGGTGCCCGGCGCCAGATAGAGCATGTCGCCGTGCCCCAGCAACTGCTCCGCGCCCATCTGGTCCAGAATGGTGCGCGAATCGATCTTGGACGACACCTGGAAGGCGATCCGGGTCGGTATATTCGCCTTGATCAGGCCGGTGATCACATCCACGGACGGGCGCTGGGTGGCGAGAATCAGGTGAATGCCCGAAGCGCGGGCCTTCTGGGCCAGACGCGCGATGAGCTCCTCGACCTTCTTGCCCACCACCATCATCATGTCCGCCAGCTCATCCACGATCACCACGATGAACGGCAGCGGTTCCAGGGTCGGCGGTGGGGCCTCGGGGTCGAAAGCCTCCTCGGCCTTGTAGAGCGGATCCTGAATCGGGGTGCCGGCGTCCAGCGCATCCTTGACCTTGCGGTTGTAGCTGGCGATGTTGCGCACGCCCAGGGCCGCCATCAGCTTGTAGCGGCGCTCCATTTCCCCAACACACCAGCGCAGGGCGTTGGCCGCTTCCTTCATATCCGTCACCACCGGCGTCAGCAGATGGGGAATACCCTCGTAAACCGACAGCTCCAGCATCTTGGGGTCGATCATGATCAGCCGCACGTCGGTGGGCAGCGTCTTGTAGAGCAGACTCAGCACCATCGCATTGACGGCCACCGACTTGCCGGAGCCGGTGGTGCCGGCCACCAGCAAATGCGGCATGCGCGCCAGATCCACCACCACCGGCAACCCGCCAATATCCTTGCC
>CAZNBB010000117.1:0-10582 GCA_964571225.1 uncultured Gammaproteobacteria bacterium | reverse complement strand
ATACCGCCGCCTACGATCAATATTTTCATCGTTCTCCTCCTGTCCTGCGTTGGTGATAGCAACGACTTCCCTTCGGTGGGGCCCGGCTCGACCGCGGTTCAGGTCCCCGTTTCCTGTCTACGGCCGTACCGTACTTATTTCGTCTTGCGTACCCGGATATGCCATACGCCGTCCTTTTCTTCGGTGGCCACCATCTCGTGGCCCACCTTGTTGACCCAGTCGGGTACGTCCGCCACCGATCCCTTGTCGGTGGACAGCAGCTCCAGCACGTCGCCGACCTCGATCTGCTTCATGTTGGAGATCAGCTCCATCAACGGGCCCGGGCAGAAGCTCCCGCGCGCATCGACGACCTTTACGTTCTCTTCGCTCATGCTTGAATCCCTGTAGCCAAAACTCGTTAAACCGATCGCTCGTGGTCAGAACACCAGGATCTGACCGCCGCTGGCGTCGCTAAGAAAGCGCGTCAAACCCAGAGGCCCGTCCAGCACTTCATCCAGATCGTCTTCCGATACCTCCAACACGTCCATCGCCATCGAGCAGGCGTAGACCTTGGCGCCCCCCAGTTCCTTGGCCTGTTCGATAAGCTGCTTGAAGGGCGGCACATTCTTGCTCGCCATCAACTCGCCCATTTCGCCCTCGTGGGGCGGCGTGGCGTCGCGACCTTTGACAAAATAGGGCAGGGCGTTCATGGACAGGAAGATACTGATGTCCATGCCGCTCACCGATCCCGTTGCAGCGGTCATGGCTGCCATCTGGATGCGTTCGTGCATGCCCGAGACGCACATGATGCTGATTCGATCCGTCATGGTGTTTCCTCATAGGCAGGTTGCAGACTCCGGCGCTTGCCGTCGCGCGTAGGGTGCGCATCGCGCCACCGCAGGTCCGTTGCGCTGAATGCCCGAAGCGGCCGCCGCGCAACGCGGACCGTGGTGATCGACGTTCTCGAAGATCGCGCTGCCGCGTAGCTATCAAGATCCATGCCAGCTCCCCAAGGGTGTCTTCGCGCGTCCCGACGCCGGCCTGTTTCCATATGAGTATAGGCCCCGGAGGGGGAAGGCGAAGTCAAGGTGGCGTGGAAACCCGGAATTCGAGCGCGGACCGTGCCGGCGGGCTCCCGGCAAGACGGCTGTTTGCTCGCCCCATGGCCGGCGGCGGCCCAGAAGGCGGGTCGGCAGGGGTGTTCGGGAAACTTGCCGGGGCTTGTAATGACCGCCCACTGGGAGGACGATAAGGGCATGACGGTGTCACGACATGTCATGACAAAAACTGACACAACAGCACCCATGAACCGGGGCGACAGATGACAGACGAGACGACCCCCAAGCCCAGCTGCGAGCAGATCATCGATATTCTGCCCGACCCGTTCGTGGTCATCGACCGGAACTACAACATCGTGGCGGCCAACCGCAGCTACCGGGAACGGTATGGCGCCGGCCGGCAGGACGTGGTGGGCAGGCATTGCTACGAGATTTCACACCATTCCTCCGTGCCCTGCAGCCGCAACGGCGAGCATTGTCCCCTCGAGGAGACGTTGCGCAGTCGCCAGGCCACCCAGGTCATGCACGTGCACTACGACGGCTCCGGGCGGGAAGAGTACGTACAGCTCAATGGCACGCCGCTGCTCGACGAGAACGGGCAGGTGAAGTACATGGGCGAGTACATCTACCCCGTGGACGCGCCCCGGGAGGACGACGGCGCCCATCTGGTGGGGCGTTCCCGGGCGCTGCTGCGGGTCACCAGTCTGTTGCAGCGGGTCGCTCCCACCCAGACCACCGTGCTGTTTCTGGGCGAGAGCGGCGTGGGCAAGGAGGAAGTCGCCAAGTACGTGCATCACTTCTCCCGGCGGGCCAACGGTCCGTTCGTGGTGGTGGACTGCGGGGTGTTGGGCGAGCAGCTCATCGAGAGCGAGCTGTTCGGCCATGAGCGGGGCGCCTTCACCGGCGCGGACCGGCGCAAGAAGGGGTTGTTCGAGGCGGCCCACAAGGGCACGCTGTTCATCGACGAGATCGGGGAATTGCCGCTGGCGCTGCAGAGCAAGCTGCTGCGGGTGCTGGAAACCGGCACCATCCGGCGTCTGGGCGGGACCGATTACGTGAGCGTCGACGTGCGGGTGCTGGCCGCCACCAACCGCAACATCCAGGCCATGGTGGACAGTGGCGAATTCCGCTCCGACCTGTATTACCGACTGTCGGCGTTCCCGGTGCAGGTACCGCCTCTGCGGGATCGCAAGGACGACATTCCGGCGCTGGCCGAGTACTTTCTGAGCCGGCTGGAAGACAGCGAGTTGCATGTCCCGTTGTCGCCGGCAGTGATCGAACGGCTCATGGACTACGACTATCCCGGCAACGTTCGGGAACTGCGCAACATCATGGAACGGGCGGCCATACTGGCGGCCACCGACGCCATACATCCGGACCACCTGGTGTTCGACAGTGCCAACGGCATGGACAAGGGGCCGGAGGCGGCGGGCGGCGCGCCGGTCGGCGGCCAACGCTGGTTGAACCGGCGGGGCGCCAGGTTGGATCGCGAGGAGATCGTTGCGGTACTGGAGCGCTCCAGGGGTCACCGGGGACAGGCTGCGCAGGCGCTGGGTGTCAGCGAACGCACCCTGTATCGTTACCTGCAGCGCCTGCGGGTGCCAGACGACGCGTATTGAGCGGCCTGGGGGCGTGCCCGGGTCGACGACGCAGGCACGCCTCCTCCGGACTGTCAGTGAGGTTCGCTGGAAGCCGGACAGGTCTTCACGCCGATCAGCGAGTACAGCGGGCACCAGCCCATCAGTGCCGTGGCCAGCGGGATGATGCCGATCCAGCCCCAGGGAGTCTGCGGCCCTACGAAGACCAGGGCTATCAGACCCAGTCCGATGATGATGCGGATAGCGCGGTCGATGCCGCCAACGTTCTTACCCATCTGTGCTGCTCCTCTGTCGTGGGCGAGCGATCACCCGCCCGGTTGTTATGGGATGATGCTACGGCGGGAGCGGGTGCCTGTCAGTAACCAAATCACACAACGCCCTGGGCGGCCAGCCCCTGCAGAGACGGGCGGTCGATCAGCTCGATCCGCCCCCGGTGCAGACCCACCCAACCGCGACGCTCGAATTCCTTGAGCTGGCGGCTCACCACCTCGCGGGCCGTGCCCAACTCGGCAGCCAGATCCTGGTGGGTGGTGCGGACGGACGGCTCCGGTCCGGTGTAGTGGGCAAGCAGGCGCTGTGCCAGGCGCACGTCCAGGCGGCCGAAGGCCACTTCCTCCACCAGCACGATCAGATCGGCGATGCGCCGACCGTACTCGGCGAACACGAATTCCCGGAACCGGTCGGACATGGCCAGGGCATTGCGGAATACGCCGGCCGGAATGGCCACACCCCGTACGTCGGTTTCGGCGACACCAGTGGCCGGATAGTCACGCCGGGCCAGCAGGCAGGAGGTGGTCAGGATGCAGGTCTCCCCGGGCCCGACGCGATACAGGACGATTTCCCGGCCGTTGACGGCGATCTTCTGCACCCGCACAGTGCCTTCCAGCACCAGCAGATAGGCCTCGCAGGGTCCGCCGTCGCGGAACAGGGCCGTGCCGCTCGGCACCTGCACTGCGTGTGCGGCGGCGAGCAGTTCGCGCACCGGGAGGTCGGTAATGGCCTCCAGGGCGGGAAACCTTTCCGCCAGGGAATGGGGCGGCGCCTGCGGGCCGGCCATGGCGGGCCTCAGGCCTCGTCCGAAAGATGGGGCTGGTAGTGGGCGGCGAGGGCCACGCGACTCTCGTAGGCGTTGCGCGCGATGCGCACGTCCTCCAGGAACAATGGCAGCTCGTTGAGTCGCAGCGCCTGGGGGCCGTCCACCAGCGCCTTGGCGGGATCGGGGTGGAAGTCCACCAGCACCATGTTGGCGCCGGCGACGATGCCCTGGGCGGTTACATGCATGATGTCCAGGATATGATCCGGTGCGCGGTCGCGGGATCCCACCGAGTGAGACGGGTCGATGCACACCGGCATGCGGGTCAGTCGCTTGACCACCGGCACATGGGCGAAGTCGACGAAATTGCGGTGCGGGTCGGCCATATTGGTCTTCATGCCCCGCAGCCCGAACACCACCTTGCGGTTGCCTTCCGAGGCCAGGTACTCGGCGGCGTTGAGGGACTCTTCCAGCGTGATACCGAACCCGCGCTTGAACAGCACCGGTAGTTCCTGCTGGCGCCCCACCGCTTTGAGCAGCTCGAAATTCTGGGTATTGCGGGTGCCGATCTGCACCATCACACCGGTGGGGTTGCCGGTCAGCGCCAGCGCCTCCCGGATTTCGGCCACATGGTTTTCGTGGGTGACCTCCATGGCGATCACCTTGATTCCATACTTGCCGGCGAGCTCGAACACGTAGGGCAGACAGTCCTTGCCGTGCCCCTGGAAGGAATAGGGACTGGTGCGGGGCTTGTAGGCGCCCATGCGCGTGCACACCTGGCCGTGCTCCTGCAGGGCGCGCATCATCAGCTCCACGTGTCGGGGGGTGTCGACCGCGCACAGGCCGGCGAACACGTTGAGATTGTCCTGGCCGAAACGCACACCGTTGTACTCGAACCACGCCACCCGCTGATCGTCCTTGTGGCGGCCGAGCACCCGGTATTCCTCCGAGACCCGCACCACCCGTTCCACGCAGGGCAGCCTTTGCATGTCCTCAAGGGTCAGGGCGGCGGTGTCGCCCACCAGATAGACTTCCGTGAGGACCTGTTGAGTGCCGTGTTCCTGATGCACCCGCGCCTGAATGTTGGGCAGGCTGTGCAGGTGGGCCATGAGCTGGGCGAATTCCGGCCCATCGGTGTCGGTGTTGGCGCTGAGGATCAGGATCATTGCCGAGGCTCCTGGCGATGATTGGGTTGCGGTCCGCCCGGCGCTAATCGCGATAGCGGCGCAGCAGGTCCTGGTAGGCGTCGATCCGCCGGTCGCGCAGATAGGGCCAAAGGCGGCGTACCTGTTCGGTGCGGCCGCGGTCCACGTCTGCGATCAACACCTGAGGTGCGTCCTCGGCGGCGACGGCCAGCATCTCACCCTGGGGTCCGGCGACGAAACTGGAACCCCAGAAACGGATGCCTGCGGAACTGCCGGACGGGTCGGGCTCGGTGCCGGTGCGGTTGCAGGCCAGCAGCGGCAGGCCGTTGGCGATGGCGTGGCCGCGCTGGACCGTGGTCCAGGCGTCGCGCTGACGGAGCCGCTCGTCGGGGTCGTCCCCCATGTCCCAGCCGATGGCGGTGGGATACAGCAGCAGCTCGGCGCCGGCCAGCGCCATCAGACGGGCGGCCTCCGGGTACCACTGATCCCAGCACACCAGTACGCCCAGCCGACCCACGGACGTGTCGATGGGCGTGAAGCCCAGGTCACCGGGCGTGAAATAGAACTTTTCGTAATAACCCGGATCGTCCGGGATATGCATCTTGCGGTAGCGGCCGGCGATGGTGCCGTCGGCTTCCAGGACCACGGCCGTGTTGTGGTAAAGGCCTGCGGCGCGCCGCTCGAACAGCGAGGCGACGATCACCACCCCCAGTTCCTTTGCCAGGGCGCCGAGGGTATCGGTGGTGGTGCCGGGAACGGATTCTGCCTGATCGAAACGGCGGATTTCCTCCGTCTGGCAGAAATACACCCCGGTGTGCAGTTCCTGGAGCAACACCAACCGGGCGCCCGCGGACGCCGCTTCCCGGATGCCGGCAATGGTGGTGTCGAGGTTGGATTGGCGATCCTCGTTGCAGCTGTGCTGCACGAGGCCTACCCGCAGGCGGTTTTCTATCATGATGGGTGCGCACGCATGGGATCGGATCGTGGTGCGGCTAGTGTACTGCACGGGCCATGCAGGTGCAGCAGGGCCCTCCGGCGCAGGTTGATGTCCCTGCCAGGCCCACCGGCCGGGCAGGGAATTGGGCCGGTGGACGGCGAGGCTCTAGACCTTCAAAACCCCGGTCGGGAACTGCATGGTCACGCAGTGGAGGCTGCCGTACTGCTGGATCAGCGGGGTGCAGTGGATGGGAATCACTGTCCGTTCAGGAAAACAGGCGGCCACCTGAGCGATGGCAGCGTCGTCGGCGGGATCCTCGTAGACCGGCAGCAGCACGGCGTCGTTGATGATCAGGAAATTGGCATAGGTGGCGGGCAGCCGGGTCCCGTCGGCGCCGTATTTCGCGCCGGGCCAGGGCAGAGGAATGAGCCGGTAGGGATTGCCATGGCGGTCCCGGAAGTCTTTGAGCTCGGCTTCCATGGCGGCAAGCCCGTCGTGGTGCGGGTCGCCGGGGTCGTCGCATTTCACGTAGGCGATGGTGACCGGGTCGCAGAAGCGCGCCAGGGTGTCGATATGGCCGTCCGTGTCGTCGCCGGCCAGGGCACCGTGGCTGAGCCACAGAAAACGATCGAAGCCCAGCAGTTCGGAAAGGCGCGCCTCCAGGGAATGCCGGTCATGACGGGGATTGCGGCTGGGGTTGAGCAGGCAGCTTTCGGTGGTCAGCAGGGTGCCGGCGCCGTCGCTTTCAAGGGCGCCGCCTTCCAGCACCAGATCGACGGACTCGCAGGGCGCGTCGGCGAACGCGCCGGCGGCGCAAAGGGCGCGGGAAATGCCGTTGTCGAGCTCGGCGGGGTATTTATTCCCCCACCCGTTGAACACGAAATCCAGCAACAGGGGACGGTCCTCCGCCAGCACGGTGATGGGGCCGTGATCCCGGGCCCAACTGTCGTTGGATGGTGCGCTGATCAAATGGAGCCGCTCGGCGGGGACTGATGCGTCGGCGAGCAGGCCCTGGACGCGGCGTCGGTGCGCGTCGTCGGCGCATACGATCAGCAAAGACTCGTGGCGGGCCACCGCACGGGCGATGTCGAGAAATACCGGTTCGGCCTCCGCCAGACGGGGTGCCCAGTCGGTGGCGGCGTGGGGCCAGGTGAGCATGACGCCGCTCTGGGGAGCCCATTCCGCGGGCAGGATGCGTTGACTCATGCAGGGACTCGTGGTGTAGGGGGCCGGAACGGGGCGCCCGGCCACGCACGCTATTTTAGCGTCTTGAAGTGCACCACGGAGTAGATGACCAGATTGTTCTCGAAATAGACGGTGTACCTGGGGTAGACCCAGCGGGTGATGGGGGGCTTGCCCACGGGCGCGAGCTTCTTCTCGGGGGGGCCGAATTTCTGCGCCACTTCCTGCATGGTCATGGTATTGGTCGGCCGCAGCAGGCCCGAGGGGGTATTCGGTGGCGCATCCTTGACCGCCGTGCTCAGTGGAACGTCCGCGTGGGCCAAGCTTGCACTTCCCAGAGCGACCATCGCGGCGAGCAGGAGCGGACGGGTGACGGCCATAACGGATTCCTCGGGTCTTCTGCCGGGTCGATCCCGGCGCTGTTGTTGGGAAACTCTATAGCAATCGGCTGGAGGGCGGCAAATCTGAATGCTCCAAACTGTGATGGACTTCACCGGGGCGGGCTGGTCTAATGCCGGGCCGGAACAGCAATCCGAATACGAGCCCATGAAGTTTTCTTCCCCCTTGATAACAGGCGTCCTGCTGCGCCGCTACAAACGCTTTCTGGCGGACGTGCGGCTGGATACCGGCGAGACGGTCACCGCCCACTGTCCCAACACCGGTTCCATGCTGGGCTGCAACGAGCCCGGCAGCCGGGTCTGGTTGCACGACACGGGCAGCACCACCCGCAAGTACCCCCTGTCCTGGGAGTTGGTACAGGTGGAAGGCAAGTCCCTGGTGGGTATCAACACCGGGCGCAGCAATCGGCTGGTGCGCGAAGCCATCGAGTCCGGGGTGGTGGCGGAGTTGCAGGGCTTCGAGCGCATCCGTGCGGAAGTGCGCTACGGCGCGGAGAACAGCCGCATCGACCTGCTGCTGGAGGACGACGACCGGCGCTGCTACGTGGAGGTGAAGAACGTGACGGCGGCCGTGGATGAGGGGGTGGCGTTGTTTCCCGATGCAGTCAGCGTGCGCGCCAGCAAACATCTGCGGGAGCTGGCGGCCATGGCCGGCCAGGGGCATCGGGCGGTGATCTTCTACTGCGTGCAACGCCAGGACGTGACCGAGGTGCAGCCCGCCGACGCTGTCGATCCCGACTACGGCCGCGCCCTGCGGGAGGCCATGGCCCAGGGCGTGCAGGCCCTTGCGTACGGCGCGGATATCAGCGCCCACGGCATCGACCTGGCGCGACCTCTGGCCGTTGTTGTTCCCTAGTGGTCCATGCGGAAAATAGTGTGTCTTTCAGAGCCCCGCTCATGGGTCAAGGCAAGGCGCGCTGCGCAGGGAATGGCAGGCCCTTTCCAAGCGGCGCAACGCGGCATTGGCCCATGAGCGGGGCTCCCTTCGGGCCGGTCCACAAGCCCCCTCGGCCGCGTTGCACTCGCTTGAATTGGCAACGGCCAGTCCGGCGCTCGTGCGCCTTGCCGATGAGGCTTGTGGACCGGCTGAAAGGCACAGTATTTTCCGCATGGACCACTAGTCCGCGTATTGCCCCCCGTTGAGTTCGCGTACCCGTTGTCTATGCTGACAAGGGGGGCGGGGCTTGTCCCGCTTCCAGCGTCCGCCAGTTCCCGGGTCGGCGGCCCGGTGCTTCCGGACCGGTTCCCGCCGTCCGGACCGGTGCGGCGAACTCCCTTGTCATCCCTAAGGAGGGGGTATGGATTCCAGCCTCAGCGAGGGCGCCAGCCTGCTGACCGATCAGGACATCTACCTGTTCCGGGAAGGCAGCCATTTCCGTCTGTACGACAAACTCGGGGCCCATCCGCTGAAACTGGGCGGCGCGGAAGGCGTGCTGTTCGCAGTGTGGGCGCCGAATGCACGGCGGGTGTCGGTGCTGGGCGAGTTCAATGGATGGCAGCCTGAAAGCCATCCCCTGCAACTGCGCCGGGACGGCACCGGTATCTGGGAGGGCTTCGTGCCGGACCTGGGCCCTGGGACGGCCTACAAATACCGCATCGTGGGACCCCAGGGTTACCAGGCGGACAAAGGCGATCCGTTCGCCCGATACTGGGAGACACCACCCCAAACCGCTTCCATCGTGTGGGACCTGGGCTACGACTGGGGCGACCGGCAATGGATGGAGCGGCGGGCCGACGTCAACGCCCTGGATCGCCCATGGTCCATCTACGAACTCCACGCCGGGTCCTGGCGACGGGCGGAGGATGGCGGTTTCCTGAATTGGCGTGAGCTGGCCGAGCAACTGGCCGACTATGTCCATCACATGGGATATACCCATGTGGAGTTGCTGCCCGTCATGGAGCACCCCTTCTATGGCTCCTGGGGCTACCAGAGCACCGGGCTGTTCGCGCCCACCGCCCGCTACGGTTCGCCCCAGGACTTCATGTACCTGATCGACCACCTGCACCAACGGGGCATCGGTGTGATTCTGGACTGGGTGCCGTCGCACTTCCCGGACGACGTCCACGGGCTCGTGTATTTCGACGGGACCTACCTGTTCGAGCACGCCGATCCCAAGCGCGGCTTCCAGCCGGACTGGCACAGCTACATCTACAACTACGGACGTTACGAGGTCCGGGCCTTTCTGATCAGCAGCGCGCTGTTCTGGCTGGACAAGTACCACGCCGACGGCCTGCGGGTGGATGCGGTGGCTTCCATGTTGTACCTGGACTACGGTCGTCGGGAAGGCGAATGGATTCCCAACGAGCACGGCGGCAGGGAGAACCTGGAAGCGGTGAGCTTTCTGCGCACCCTGAACGAGGCCGTCTACCGGGACTTTCCCCAGGTGCAGACTATAGCCGAGGAGTCCACTGCCTGGCCCATGGTGTCGCGCCCGAATTACATGGGCGGGTTGGGCTTCGGCATGAAGTGGAACATGGGGTGGATGCACGACACCCTGGGCTACATGGCCCAGGATCCGGTCTATCGCAAGTACCATCAGGACCAGCTCACCTTCAGTATCTGGTACGCCTTCTCGGAGAATTTCGTGCTGCCTTTGTCCCATGACGAGGTGGTGTACGGCAAAGGTTCCCTGATCGGCAGAATGCCCGGCGACGATTGGCAGAAGTTCGCCAATCTGCGCCTGCTGCTGGGCTATATGTACGCGCACCCGGGCAAGAAGCTTACCTTCATGGGCGGTGAGTTCGGCCAACGCAACGAGTGGAACCACGATGTCCCTCTGGACTGGGATCTGTTGGAACTGGACGCCCACCAGGGTATTCAGCGCTGGGTGCGTGACGTCAACCACCTTTACCGGCAGGAACCCACCCTGCACCAACATGACTTCGACCAGAGCGGGTTCCAGTGGGTGGATACCTGCAACTGGGAACAGAGCGTACTCAGCTTTCTGCGCCGCGGATCCGCGGCCGGGGAGTGGATGCTGGTGGTGTGCAACTTCACGCCCGTGGTCCGCCATAACTACGTAGTGGGCGTGCCGGCGGGCGGCTGGTGGGCGGAGGCACTCAACAGCGACGCCAGCGCCTACGGAGGCAGCGGTGTAGGGAACCTCGGCGGGGTCGAAGCGGCACCGGTGGGCGCCCAGGGTTTGTATCATTCACTGGTGCTGGAGTTGCCTCCCCTGGCGATGATGTTTTTCAAACGGGCGGCCGACGGGAGCCGACCATGACCACGACGGGCTCCGACGGCCGTCGCCG
>CAZNBB010000116.1:0-10591 GCA_964571225.1 uncultured Gammaproteobacteria bacterium | reverse complement strand
GACAGGCAGAAGGCCTTCCGTCTTCAGGTGGTTCCGGAAGCGTCGGTAGCGCTCGTTGTTCCAGATATCCAGGATGCTGTCCTCGGTGATGTTGCCCACCCGGTAGTCGGGATAGTCCCGGCAGGTGGCCACGTCGCCCGAAAACAAGTCGGCGAGCGATCGGATGGGGCTTACGTCCCTGATAGAGAACGCCGGGGGCATGGTGTTGAGCGGCGTGTGCTTCTATCAGATGTACGCGCGGGAGACCGGGCGTGCCAATGGCTGGAAGCGCCTGCTGAGCAATTCGGCGAAACTGGTCAACATCATCGGTGGCTACGGGTATGAACCGGTACTCGCTCCTATGGAGGCGTGCGTAGAAGCAGCAGTAAAGGGGAGAATGTGAGGATGCTGAAAGTCACGTATCGTGGTCACGTAGGAATTGGGCCGAAGGCAAGCGGGGAGGCCTTGGTCGCGAAGGACAATTTCAGCGCCCGCTATGACCTTGACCGTGTCAATGGCGTTTTTTCACGCGAAGCACATCGACTGTATGGGCAAAGCTACGTGGACAAGATCCTCGTGCTGAACACGGCAAAAGGCGGCGTGGCCACGGCGTGGATGCTCCACGAAATGGCATCCAGACGGATGGCTCCCGCCGCGCTACTGTTGAATTCGGCAAATCCAATCATGGCACAGGGTGCTGCATTGGCCGGTCTGCCGTTCATGGACCGGTTCGAGCAGGACGTCACCGAGGTCATCAAGAGCGGGGACCGTGTCACGGTGGATCCGCAAAGCGGGACGATCATCGTTGAACGTCAGGGCGGCTAGGCTAAGGTCGCAAGCCGAGCCGCCGGCGCGGAGAATAGGACGATGATTGCAGGGAGCGGAATTTCCTGTTCTTCCGGTGAACCGGCATGGCCGCCGCACAGTCGGGGGGGATGAAGAAGAGCCACCAGGCCGTCAAATTGACGATGCGGAGGCGCACTGATATATTACCGTGCTCTTGGCAGCCCCACCTCTTTCTTTGACTGACCGCGCGGGTCACCGTGTCAGTAAGCGGGGAGTGCGTTTTGGGCTCCGGTGACGGTCTGTGGCGCCGTACTCGACACGTGGCTGGGTGGCAGAGTGGTTATGCAGCGGCCTGCAAAGCCGTGGACGCCGGTTCGATTCCGACCCCAGCCTCCATTTTCCTTTCCTTTCCGCGCCCACCCGGGGCCGCTACAATCCCAGCTTTCCCTTCCGCCCGGGTGGCGAAATTGGTAGACGCAAGGGACTTAAAATCCCTCGGTGGCGACACCGTACCGGTTCGAGTCCGGTCCCGGGCACCATCTCAAAAACAAGTAGTTACGTCTCATCGGCGCTGGGCGGTTGCTGGGGAATAGGGCAGGTTGCAACAAGGTTGCAACAACTCTCCGGGCCACCGGCCAAAACGACAAGAACGATAAGCGTCATGATTCAGGTCTCGTCCGGTCACGCAGTTAGTCGCGGAATAGCCCATGGCGCCCGTGGGCGTGGCGGCCGCCTCTGGTGTGCTGGCGGTCGGACTGCCTCCCAATTCAGACCGTGAGCACAAGTACCGTCTTCTGGACCGTAGTGAGCGGGACTGCCGTTTATGTCCTGGGGCGGATCGTCGCCCGGTTCTTGGTGGAACCGATTCAGGAAATGCGGCGGACCATCGCTGCCGTGGCCCTCGCAGAGCATTCGGACGTCTATTCGAATCCAGGCCTTCACAACGGCGGCGGTCAAGGCAACCAGCTCGCCGAGCGTTACCCCGGAACCCGGCACCACTTTCCGCAACTCATGGCTCGGCTGGAGGCAGCGACCTATCAGATTCCGTGGTATCCAGGGCTCGCTGAGAAGATCGGGCTCCCAAGCCAGGAACGAGTAGATGACGCTGTGCGCGGGCTCACGGGGATCCAGAATTCCCGATGGAGCGAGGACGCCTGTCTTGAGAATGTAAAACGAGCAAAAAAGATTAGGGACGCGCTCAGGATTCGTGCCTACACCTACCCCAGCGACAAAATAGAAGCTGACTAGAGGGGGTGCCCGTTTTGTTCCCGTGGGTTGGTTCTGCGTCGCGGCATGGCCCTAGGGCGCGCTACCGTGCGATCTGCTGGTCGACTTCAACGCCTATCGTGGCCATATTAAGCTTTGTGCTGAAAATCGGGATGCTGCTAGGGAGAAGACGGAGCAAAAGCGCCTTGATCCCTTCAGGAGTCCTAAGACCTAGAAAGACGCCCGCAATGCAGCCTGGCACGCCCAATATACCTTGTCCGTTATCATCCTGACCGCGCGTTCAGAGTCCCAATGAGTCGTCTTGATCATGAGAACTTCGAGAGCCGTAGGCGCAAACACCAGCGTATGTTGAAATTCTCCAAGACTCTGCTTGTGGCGGACCTTGTGGAGCAACTCCGAGTCATCGACTTCCATCTCGATCGCGATGCCCCTGTGGCCATTTGCGTAATGAGACCACAGCCGAACGTCGCTAAAGGTCGCTGATAGGCTACGTACATGGGATTCGCCGCTTATCGGCAGATCCGCTATAGACGCCGGACTTTTCCGTTCAATGTGCCCCGTGATTCGTGCCGTACCTATAGGTCCTATACCTCCCTTACCTATCGGTCCAACAAGTCGCATGATCGGCATGAACACGCCCTCAAACGGGTCGTTTAGATCCTGCTAGGGAGCGCAATAAAGGTTTCGTTCAATAGGATGTCTAGGGTGTGCTCCGCTGGCTCGAAGGATCTGAACTTGTAGAGATTCATTGAAGTGGGTTCTCGTGGTCGATCGGCTCGGCGTCATCCACCCTCGGACTGTTCACCCGCCGGCTGACTGGCCAGCCAACCGTCCCGAGCTCAACGTGGTTATTCCAGCACTAATCTCAAGGCACAACGGCGAACCAGGAGTGTACGGACTTCCGCGACGTGCAGCCCTGGTAACGGCCATCCACGCTCAGGCAATCGGTCCATGGCTGAATTGGGGTGATGAGCAGACACCTCGAACGAGTCGGTCTGCAGAATAGAGGACTAATTTTCGTCAAGTCTCTGATAATACTAATAGTGCAAATTGCCTCGATCCTGAGCCCTATCGCCATTTGTTTTAACTGACATTTGACTATACTTGAGTTGTTGCTAACGTTGCGATTTGCATGGTAATGCTCAACATAAAAATTAAGTCAGAGGAGCGATGGTATGAGCCATATCCTGGGGCTTCTGTCACATCCTGATCAAGAAATACACAATATTGATAAGGAAAAAGAGAGCGTTCCCTACCATTACGTTCACCATGTGTTGTTACTGGCCGTGATCCCTGTGGTCAGTAGCGTTATCGGTACCACCGGGTTTGGTTGGCACCTGGGCACGAAAACGATAATCCTCAGCCAGTCTACAGCCTTTCTTTTGGGAATCCTGTTCTATGCTGCCATCCTTGGCGCAGTGGCGCTCATGGGTAATGTGATCCACTGGTTGGCAAGAGACTACCCGCAGAGACCCAGCCTGCACCGCTGCATCGTATTTGCCGGTTACATCGCAACACCGATGTTTTTAAGTGGCATTATCGCCTTGTATCCCGTCGTGTGGATTTGCCTCCTTGTAGGCGCAATCGGCTTGCTTTACTCCGGGTACCTTTTATATCTGGCGGTTCCGTGTTTTCTCGATATTGGTAAAGAGGAGAGTTTGCGGGTTTCCGGCTCGATTTTCGCCATAGGTGTAGTGGTGCTCGAGCTCATGCTCGTGTTGAGCGTATTGGTCTGGTACCCGTACTGAGGTCTCAGCACAAGGTCGTCGGCGAAACTCGTACCGAAGCGCTCGGCGAACTCGTGGGCTGGGGTGAAGCAGGCGTAGCGTCCGCACGTGCAAGTCTACCGGCCAGCCAACTCCGCAGCCGCAGGAAAGCGCTCGTCCCAACTAGAAGCGAAGGCCTTCAACGTCCGCGCCATCTCCGGATCGACACGGCGCAAGATCTCAATCCGCTCCCGGAACGTGAGGAGCCCGACAAAGGGTGACGTCTCGCGGAGATGGCTCCCGGCGGCGGTATCGGCCGTCATGGCCGCGATCAGCGTTTCCAGGGGTCCGGTCAGCAATCGCGCCCACTCGGCCTGCCAGGCCGGTCTATGGTCCGGAGTGAACTCCCTCGACCAGCGTTGACATTGCCCAGCGCATAGTCGAGTACGGGCCTTGGGTTCACACGCGGGCGCCCAGCAATTGCCGAGTGCTCAGCCAACACCCGCTGAGCGATGCGTTGATGAGTCTCCATGAGTCTTCCCCCTCCCCACAGCGAGTATATCCAAAGGTGTGAGGTAGGAGCTTCGGCCGGTACCCGTTTACCTGTAGGCCCAGGAGCACGCGCACCGAATCGGGGCAAAAAGAACCCCGCGTGGAACGGGGTCGTCAAACAATGCTCATAGAGTACACGGCGATAATCGCAGGCGCAGGTGACAGCGTAAGCTTCCCCGTTCCCCGCCGGCCTGTCTTCACCCGCTCTCGGATCATGGCCCGCTCGAACTCGGCGAACACCCCTGCCATCTGGAACATGGCGTTGCCGGCCGGCGTCGTGGTGTCTATCCCCTGCTGATGCAGGTACAGGTCGACCCCCTTGGCATGGATCTCGGATAGGAAGGCCACCAGGTGCTGCAGGGAGCGGCCCGGCCGATCCACCGACCACTTCCCAACCGGTGCGCTCGGCAACCTCCCGGAGTTCGCGCAGCTGGTTCTCGGCGGTCCGGCCGTTGGTGCTGCCCCGGGCATAGATGGCGGCACGTTTCATGGCTTGGCCCTAGAATCACTATACCCATAACTTGGGTCTGCGGTCCCCTTGGCCTCCGTACCATTCTTGGAGCCTCTGCGCAGTCCCTGCGCAGCCGACAGGAATAATTCGAGATGACAGGGTGCAACGTCCGTTCGTATTGTTGCCGCTTCTCATGGCAGGCTTGGTCTGTGGCTGCGCGACTAACTCGGGGTTTGCTCCCATGGGTAACGCCAGGTACAAGGTGTCGCGGCAGGCTGCTACCGGGTTCTCGGGACTTGGAGACCTAGAAGCAGAGGCACTGAAGGAAGCCGGTCAATGCTGCGCTAAGGTAGGGTAAACACTGAAATTGCTCGGATTCAGCCAGTCCAGCCCTCCCTTTGTATTGGGCAACTTCCCGCCTGTAGAAATCGAGTTCATGTGGATTGAGTGGAAATGGCGAACATGAGTACGGCGTTGGTGATGCTTGCGGCGCTTTGCTGGGGGCTGTCCGGCGGAATCGGCGGGATTCTGATGGCCGACGGATGGGACCCGTTCGTGGTGTCGTTCTACCGGGGCGCGATCGGGCTGTTGTTTGTCCTGGCCTGGCTGGCGCTGCGCCCGCGCGGCAGCGGTTTGGCAAATGGCCGATTGTGGTTCTGGTCGGTGATCGCCGGTGTCGGCGTGGCGGGCAATTTCGCCTTCTATTTCGTGAGCATCGATCAGGGCAGTGTCGCGGTTGCCGTAACGCTGATGTACTGCGCGCCGGTGTTCGTCTATCTCGTGTCGTTCGCATTCAAGCTCGAAAGACCCACTCCGTTCAAGTGGGCCGCGATTGCCGTGGCATTGCTTGGTGTCGTGCTGCTTACACGTATTTATGACGTTGGGGCGGGCGTGGTCACTCCGATAGGCACCGGTGCCGGACTGCTGGCCGGACTGTCCTATGCGGTGTTCATTTTCGGCTTCAAGTATGGGGCACCGCACGGTAGTCCGCAGGCAATTCTGGTGATTGCGTTCGCGGTACTGGTCGGCATACTCATCTGGCCGAGCGATGCCGACCAGGTCGTGGCGGTGTTGAGCACACCGAGTTGGCCACTGTTCGCAGTGCTGGGGGTGCTTGGCGGTGGGCTGTCCTTCATTATCTATATCGTTGGCCTCAACCATACGGCGCCAGCGGTGGCCTCAATTGTGGCAATGGTCGAGCCGGTCACTGCATCGCTATTCGGCGTCATGGTCTTGAATGAACACCTGGTCGGTCTACAGATAGTGGGCATGGCACTGATTTTGTTCACAGTGACTGCGCTGAGCGTAAATTCGAGCGCGCGATACGCGGAACGACGTGCCGAGTAGCGCCTGGCGCTGGCATCCACCGGAGCTATGACTGGTTCTGGGAATTGCCGGCGCTAGCCAAAGATGGAGATGGCGCGCGAGAGGTGGTTGCAGATGAAGCCAGGCCCACTACGGGTCCCAATCGTACGGGCACCAAGGCGCGAAAAAGGTCCTTGATGCGGCCGGTCTTCGGCAACTGGCAGATACTGCGTTGGCCACCGAGTTATGTCAGCAAGAGATCGACTCCGGAAACGAAATAGCAGGTGTACGGGGTGTGCTGAACGACGTGTATCAATCGCCAACATCCGTCATCGCAACGCGGCCTGCATGTCCTTGACGGACTCTCTGGTGTCCTCCATGTCGATGATGCTGACGTCAGTATCCAACCCAAGGCGGGCGAAGGCGGGTACTTCATTCCAGGGCACATTGGCATGGGGGTGAGCTTTGCCGAAATAACTCTGTAGGTTCGCGACCATGACCACATCCACCAGGTCCGGCGCACCGCCGGTGTCGCGCTTGAGATCCTCGTGCTCCCGGGCCGCGGCGATGATCTCCGGCGGGAACCCCCACTTGGTCAGCAATGCCTCGCCGATGCGGGTGTGGAGTTCGCCAATGATTTCCCGAAGCACCGTTTCGTTGTCCATCAATTCGGGCACGTCCTCGGCGTATTTGATGACGGGCAGCCCGCCGATGTCGTGGACCAGTCCTGCCAGCATGGCCTGATCCGGCTTCTGGCGGGCAAAGCCGGCCAGGGCCTGGCTCATGGCGGCGACGGCGGTGCTGTGTTCCCAGAATTCGCGAAACAGTTTGTCCGTCACCTCGGTGGTGGGCTGAAACATCTGCTGCACGATGATGCTGTTGACGCAGCTCTTCACCACGCTGCTGCCCATGCGGGCGACGGCCATGTCCACGCTGTCAATCTGTTTGGTGCCGCGTAGCAAGGGGCTGTTGGAGACCTGGATAAGCCGCGCCGAGAGGGCTGCATCGGTGCCGATGATCTTGGCCACATCCTTGGCGCTCGCGTTCTCATCGTCGACGGTGTCCCGGACCCGGAGGGCGACTTCAGGCAGGCTGGGCAACACCAGCTTGTCGTGCTCCAGTTCGTCGGTGAGGTGGTTGAGGATACTTGCCTTCAGGTCTGCGGACATGTCGTGTTTCCTTCGCTCGGAGATGCCGGGTAGGCACCCCAGCCTCTAACTGTATCGGGCGAGGAGGCAGAACATTTACATATGCGGTCGTCTTCTGTCGTGCTTTCACGACACCGGAGTTTGTCGGTGGGCCAATATTGCGCGTGAGCTGTGTCGGCCGAGGCGGAGTTTTAGTGACTTATAGCGTGAATGGTGGATGGCAAACACTCTATGTATCGGATAATAAATTGAATAGTTATGCGTTGGCTGGATTTGAAATCCCTCGCTGGCGACACCACGCGGCACGGATCAGGCCGCGACGCTCACCCGGTTGCGGCCTTCGTTCTTGGAGCGATAGAGCGCACGGTCGGCCGCGATCAGCAGATTGGAGACCGGTGTCGTCGTGGAACAGGCGACCCCGAAACTGGCGGTGAGCGGCCGCTCGATCGCCGGCTCCGCCATTCGCTCGATGCACGATCGCACCCTCTCGGCCACCACGCGGGCTTCTTCCAGGGGGGTGTCGGGAAGCACGATGACGAATTCCTCGCCTCCGAAACGGGCAAGCAGGTCGCGACTGCGGATGCAGGGGCGGGCAACCTCCACGAAGCGCTGCAGCATGCGGTCCCCTACGTCATGGCCATAGGTGTCGTTGACGTCCTTGAAGTGATCCAGGTCCGCAATCACGACCGACAGGGATTCGCCGGCGTTGCCAACACGGCGGGCCGCTTCGCGCAGGCAATCGTCCAGCCGGCGTCGGTTGGCCACCCCGGTCAGTGGGTCGGTGAGCATCAACGCCGTGATCCGCTCCTGGTTCTCCCGCAGGGTGTGCTGGTAGCGTTCGCTGTCCTTGACGAAGTAGTTGAGAACGCCATAGACGCTGATGAGGCCCACCGCCATGTTGAGGATGAAGAACACGGTCTGGGCGGTGCGGGGCATCGGGGTGACGTTCACTGCCAGGTGGGAATCCAGCACGCCGGACACGACGGTGAGGGCGAGGAAGGCCAGCAGCCAGCGCAGGCCGCTGCGCGGTCCATCCACCAGCAGCACCACCAGCGGCGTGAAGAACGCCCAGATCATCACGATGCTGCCGTTGGAGAAGCCGCCGAGGCTCCACTGCAGCAGGAACGGCAGCAGCAGTACCAGCACCAGTTGGCTGAGGCGGAAGGCGGCGAACTGCTTGGTGAGGAAATAATAGGGTAGGCTTACCGCCGTGATGACCGCATAGCTCAGGGGTATCGCACCGGACAGCGGATAGCCCAGCAGCACGTAGATCGCGCCCCAGAAGATGGCCAGAAAGCCGATGATCATGGCGGTCAGGGTGATGACCGCCTTGCGCACACGCTGCTTGGCGTTGTCGTCGGGTCGGGCGCCCCGGTTGGCCACCTCCCAGAGGGCGTCGAAAAGGCCCGCGAGCAGTTTCATATCAGGCACTCCCTTCACTCCATGAATCGGCCGCGCCGCGGTCACCTTGAAGCGGCCAACTCCCCGGGACACGGTCAGCCCCTTGTTCGGCGATGCGGATTCCGCCAATCTGCCGGCGGGACACGGCCTCCGGCGGCCGGCGTCCACCGTCGGGGGTGAGCGAGGGGCTATGGATCGAACGGAACGTTTCTACCGGTTGCAGCAGCTGTTGGAGCAGCGGCGGGTGGTGCCGCGGGAACTGGCGTTGGCGGAACTCGGGGTGTCCCTGGCGACCTTCAAGCGGGACCTGGAGTACCTGCGCGAGCGCCTGCACGCGCCCATTGTCTGGGATCGGGAGCAGGGTGGTTACCGGTTCGAGGCGGCCGATCCCCACGGCCCGCGCTACGGGTTGCCCGGGCTGTGGTTCAACGCCTCCGAGATTCACGCCTTGCTCACCATGGAGCAGTTGCTGGCCAACCTTCAGCCCGGTCTGCTGGAGCCCCATGTGGGTCCGCTGCGCCAGCGCATCCGGGTGCTCCTGGACAGCGGCGATCATTCCGCTGACGAGGTCAGCCGGCGCATCCGGTTGCTGCAGTCCGCCGCCCGCCAGGTGGACAGCGGTCGCTTCCAGCGGATCAGCCACGGCCTGCTTGCCCGCCAGCGTCTGCGCATCGTCCACTACAACCGCGCCCGGGACGAGGAGAGCGTGCGGGAGGTGTCTCCCCAACGGCTGGTCTACTACCGCGACAACTGGTACCTGGATGCCTGGTGTCACGCCCGCAAGGGACTGCGCAGCTTTGCGGTAGACAGCATCCGGGATGTGGCGGGGCTGGACAGCCGGGCGCGGGAGGTGTCCGCGTCGACGCTGGAGCGGGAACTGGCCGCCGGCTACGGTATATTCGCGGGTGCCCGCACTCGACTGGCCAGACTCAGGTTCACTCCGCAGCGCGCGCGCTGGGTCGCCCAGGAGCATTGGCATCCCCGCCAGCAGGGCTGGTTCGAAGCCGACGGTCATTATCGGCTGGACCTGCCCTACAGCGGGGCCCATGAGCTGGTGATGGACATCCTCAAATACGGTCCCGATGTGGAGGTGCTGGCACCGGCGGATTTGCGCCGCCGGGTAGCGGACGCCCTAGCCGAGGCCGCCCGCCAGTACCGTTGAGAGTGGCTCATCCTGTGAGCCAGTAGGGCGCGCATAGTGGCGATACCGTTCAAGACGACGAGGGGTATCCCATGGCATATTCGAGACTCTCCCCGGGGACCACTGTGGCTGTGCTGCTGGGCGCGCTGGCGGTAGCGGTCGCCACGGTCAGCGTCGCCGCCGGTTTGCGCTCCAGCCGCTGCGAATCCGGTATTCGCACCTACATCTCGGGGGCGGCGGCCCGTATCGGACCGCTGACTCCACTGACCCGGGTGTTCCGCCCCGGTCAGCGGCTGCGACCGGTCGTGTTGGGGTGCGGGGCGCCGCTGGTATGCCCGGTGGCGCTGTACGACGGTGCCGAGCGGGTGGGTTATCTGCCCGGAGAGGCGGCCCGGGCAGTGGACCGGATGCTTGTCGGGCGCCGGCGGGTTTCGGTGCAGGTTGTGCAGGTCGATCCCGACGATCCGGTGCGGGGTGCCCGGATACGGGTCAGCTGGAGTGGTTAGGGGGTCCGGCTCGGCGGCCTGCGGCGGTGACCGGCGCTTGCCGACGCGTGGTTGCGGCCTACTATTGGAGTGGGTGAGCGTCGCGGGTCGCCGCAAGTGTGGCGCTCACGGCCTGCACAGTGCGGTGATCGCGCAGCGGAGGAATTCGCGCTATGTACGACGGTTACGGATGGCATGGCTACGGGATGGGCTATGGCCCGTTCTGGTGGGTGTTCATGGTGCTGATCTGGCTGCTGCTGGTCGTGGGGATCGCCGCCATCGTCAAGTCGCTGTTTTTCTCGTCCCACGGCGCAGCCGCCAGCGGGTCTGGCCACGAGCCAAAGGCCGCCCTGCAGATTCTGGAGGAGCGCTACGCACGCGGCGAGATCGGCAAAGAGGAGTTCGAGCAG
>CAZNBB010000115.1:0-10692 GCA_964571225.1 uncultured Gammaproteobacteria bacterium | reverse complement strand
GGTCGTTGCGCACCACCATGTCGAACGGTGTGGTGGTGGTCCCCTCCTCCTTGTAACCGCGTACATGGAGATTCTTGTGGTTGGTGCGCCGGTAGGTCAGGCGGTGGATCAGCCACGGGTAGCCGTGATACGCAAAGATGATGGGCTTGTCGGTGGTGAACAGGCTGTCGAACTCCCGGTCGGACAGGCCGTGGGGGTGTTCCTCCCGCGGCTGCAGCTTCATCAGGTCCACCACGTTGACCACCCGGATCCTGAGCTCCGGCACGTACTGGCGCAGCAGATCTACCGCCGCCAGGGTCTCCACGGTGGGCACGTCTCCGGCGCAAGCCATCACCACGTCGGGCTCGCCGCCCTGATCGTTGCTGGCCCATTCCCAGATCCCGATGCCCGCCGTGCAGTGCTTGACCGCCGCGTCCATATCCAGCCACTGCAGCTCCGGCTGCTTGCCCGCCACGATGACATTGATGTAGTCCCGCGAGCGCAGGCAGTGGTCGGTCACCGACAGCAGGCAGTTGGCGTCGGGCGGCAGGTAAACGCGGATCACGTTGCCCTTCTTGTTCACCACATGATCGATGAACCCCGGGTCCTGATGGGTGAAACCGTTGTGATCCTGGCGCCACACATGGGAGGTGAGCAGATAGTTCAACGACGCAATGGGACGGCGCCAGGGAATTTCGTTGCTGGTGACCTTCAGCCACTTGGCATGCTGGTTGAACATGGAATCCACGATGTGGATGAAGGCTTCGTAGCAGGAGAACAAACCGTGCCGGCCGGTGAGCAGGTAGCCTTCGAGCCATCCCTGGCAGGTATGCTCGCTCAATATCTCCATCACCCGTCCATCGGGAGCCAGGTGGTCGTCGTAGGAAAGGATTTCGCCCATCCACGCCCGGTCGGTGACATCGAACAGCGCGGACAACCGGTTGGAAGCGGTCTCGTCCGGACCCATGACCCGGAAGTTGCGCCGGTCCGCGTTGAGCCGCAGCACATCCCGCAGCAAGGTGCCCATCACCCGCGTGGCCTCCGCCCTCACCTGACCCGGTTTGGCCACCTCCACCGCGTACTCCCGGAAATCGGGCATGCGCAGTTCCTTGAGCAGCAGACCGCCGTTGGCATGGGGGTTGGCACCCATACGTCGGTCGCCGGTGGGAGCCAGCTCACGCAACTCGGAAATCAGTGCGCCGTTTTCATCGAACAGTTCCTCGGGCTTATAGCTTTGCATCCAGTCCTGAAGGATCTGCAGATGCTCGGGGTTGGTCCGCACATCCATCACCGGTACCTGATGGGCGCGCCAGAAACCCTCCACCTTCTTGCCGTCCACCTCCTTGGGTCCCGTCCACCCCTTGGGGCTGCGCAGGATGATCATGGGCCAGCGGGGCCGCTCGGCCTTGCCTGTGCGGCGGGCCTCCTCCTGGATGCCCTTGATCTCGTCCATGATGGTGTCCAGGGTGGCGGCCATGAGCTGATGCATGGCGTCCGGATCGGAGCCCTCCACCAGATAGGGTTTGTAGCCGTAGCCTCTGAACAGGGAATCCAGTTCCTCGTTGCTGATCCGTGCCAGCACGGTTGGGTTGGCGATCTTGTAGCCATTGAGATGCAGGATCGGCAGCACCGCCCCGTCGGTCACCGGATTGAGAAACTTGTTGGAATGCCAGGCGGTGGCCAGTGGACCGGTCTCCGCCTCGCCATCGCCCACCACGCAGCAGACCAGCAGATCCGGGTTGTCGAACGCGGCCCCGAAGGCATGGGCGATGGAATAGCCCAACTCGCCCCCCTCGTGGATGGACCCCGGGGTTTCAGGCGCCACGTGACTGGGTATCCCGCCGGGGAAGGAGAACTGCCTGAACAGCTTCTGCATGCCTTCGGCATTGGCCGGGATATTGGGGTACACCTCGCTGTAGGTGCCTTCCAGATAGGTATTGGCCACCAGCCCGGGACCGCCGTGACCCGGCCCGGCAATGTAGATGGCATTCAGGTCCCGCGCCTTGATCAGCCGGTTGAAGTGGGCATAGATGAAGTTCAGGCCGGGCGTGGTACCCCAATGGCCCAGCAGCCGCGGTTTGACATGCTCAGGCTTCAGTGGCTCACGCAGCAGCGGGTTGTCCATCAGGTAGATCTGTCCGATGGACAGGTAGTTGGCCGCCCGCCAATAGGCATTGATCCTGCGCAGCTCGTCACCGGTCAGCGGGCCTTCCTTTGCCGCGGGCTCTTGAACGATATCCATCATGGTGTCACTCCCTCCTGCGTTTTGTCGTCAACTGATTCTAGGAGCCCGTCCGCTTCATCGTGGCGCCACTGCGGCGGCATCCCTTCAGTGCAGAGTCCCCTCCGGCTGACCGACGGCCGGTGCGCCCTACCCTCTGTGACCGCCGGCGCGCCCCGAAGTGCCGCATGGGCAGCCCGACACGCCGCCCGTGCGGTCGATTTCCCGCAAAGCATAGCCCGCCGGCGCCAAAGGGCGAGGGCTCGGAAAAGGACTGGGCCTCGGATGCTCCTTCAATTGAAGCACGTACACGGCGGGTGTGCCTCAAAACGCGGTGGACCGGTGGCGTATCACGGCGGATGCCGCCACGCAGGCCCTGGTGGGATTCAAAGGGTGATAGTGAGAACGGCGGGACGGCTCAGGATTGGGCGGCCGTGCGCAGAGCGCCACCGCGGGCGGCCAAAGCGCGGAACTCCTGCTCGGGCATGGGCCGGCCGAACCAGTATCCCTGTCCGTAGGTGACGCCGATGCTGCGCAGCAGTCGGTATTGAGACTCGGTCTCGATACCCTCGGCAACGGTCACGCAGCCGAACACCCGCGCCAGGGCGACCACCGCCCGAACGATGGCCAGCCCTTCCGGGTCCGTCTCGATCTCGCTGACAAAGCTGCGATCCACCTTGATGGCGCGCACCGGCAACCGGCGCATGTAGGCCAGCGACGAGTAACCGGTGCCGAAATCGTCGATCGCCAGGCTGACGCCGATCTCCGTGAGCGCCTTCATGATCTCGGCGCTGTGTTGCACATCGTGCATGACTGTGGTCTCGGTCACCTCCAGGGTCAGCTGATCCCGATGGATGGCTTGGGATTCCAGCTCACGATGGAGCTTGACCAGAAAGTCGCTGTCGTTGAACTGGCTGGCGCTGACATTGATGGAGATCCTCAGATCCAGACCGTCCTTCTGCCAGGTACGCAGGTCTTCGCACCCCCGGCGCAGCACCCATTCGCCGATGGCGCCGATCCAACCGGTGGCTTCCGCCAGCGGAATGAAGCGGACCGGAGCCAACAGCCCCCGGTCAGGGTCCTGCCAGCGGATCAAGCCCTCGGCACCGATGATCTCGCAGGTGTCCATGGCCACCACAGGCTGATAGTAGAGCAGGAACTCTCCGCGGGTCAGGGCCCGCTCGATGGCATGGTGAAACGCTATCCGCGCTTCGCTCTGGCGGCTCGCGCCAGGATCGTAGAACGCCACCTGGCTGCGACCGGCCCGTTTGGCCATGTGCACCGCAGTGGCGGCGGCGCGCATCAGATCGGAGGCCGTGCGGCCGTCCTCCGGATACAGCCCGATGCCGACGCTGGCCTGCACCCGCACGGTGCGATCGTCCACCGCGATGGGCGCAGTCAGGGTGCGCTGCAGACGGCGCGCCAGATCCTGGGCCTGGCTGGCGTCGGCCGCAGGCAGACCCACCAGAAATTCGTCGGCGCCCAGATGGGCGACGATGGCGTCGGGATCATGAATCCCGACCCGCAGGCGCTGGGCGGCCAGGTTCAATACCCGATCCCCGGTCGGTCCGCCGAGGGCGTCGTTGATGTCGTTGAAGTCGTCGATATTGAACTGCAGGACGCTGAGCGCACCCTTTTCCGCCAGGGTCGCCTCCAGCCATTCCTGCACCGCCAGGCGATTGGGCAGGCCGGTAACCGGCTCCCGGCGAGCCCGGTTCGCCAGTTCGCCCAAGTGCCGCCGTTCACGGCGCAAAAACAGGCTGGACAGCCCGACATAGCCCACCAGCCCAAAGATTCCCAGCCCCAGAAACGGCGCGGTGCTTTGCACCCAGCCCAGCCATACGGAGCGCGACGGCACGCTGATGTACGCCACCAGCGGAAAGCGCCGCAGGCGTACGAAACGTCCGAACCGGTGCGTGAAATCGCTCTGTACCTGCCCCGTGTACCCACCCACCTTCTCGTTAGGGTGCGCGCGCAGTTGCTGCATCAACGGACCGTCCATGGCCTTGCTGTACAGCACGTGCGGTTTGGGCGCCGGCAGCCGGGCGACATGGAGCCCGTCGGAGCGGATCACGCCGACGGCGGCCCCGTGGAGCTGTCGCAGTTCGGGCCACTCCCGGGTCAGTGTCGTCAGGGGAATACTTGCCTGCAGGATGTATAGGGCATGACCGCTGCGGTCGCGCACCACATAGCGCACGGGGATGCGCCAGAATTTGAGCACCAGACCCTGCTGAGTGCGCCCGATCCAGATGCCCCCGGTTCGAAGGGTCGCCCGAATGCTGTCAACAAAGGCCGGGTGCCTGCGGGGATCGGGCAGCTTGGCGTCGAGGGGACGGGCGGTGTTCAGGATCATGCGCCCGTCCGGCGCGAACAGCACCATGCTGGCGACGGTGGGATGGTGGTCCTGGTAGGCCTTCAGCGCCTCGTACATTTCCGGCACGGTGCGGGGTTTGCTGGACAGCCAGTCGCCCAGGTACGGCAAATCGTCCCCCAGCCCCGTGAGATAGGCTTCGACGCCATCGGCCACCAGCTTCGCCTCGCCGCCGATTTCCGCCTGCTGCTTCTCGAAGGTGTCCTGCCAGCTCCAGAAACCGAAACCCAACAGGACAATCAGACCGCCGCCCAGAAAGATTCCGAGGACGATGCGCCACAGGCGTAGAAAACGGCGCTCGCCGGAACGATCCTCCCGGGAAACGGCCGAATTGCTCTCGACGGCGGATTTAGCTCCGGCCATACCTCCAACCCTGATGGCTCGCACGGCCGGTCAGGCGTGCACGTATCCATTCGTTGTCACGCGACCGACACGTGAGCCAGTGTACTCGCGGAACACCCGACGGCGCCTATTCATGCCACGGCAACCGCGACTGGTCGACGCCCCTCCTCCGGGGCGTCCGTGTTCATAGAGTAGCGTCCAATCCATTTAATTCTAAAGGAGTTCGGCCAGCACCCCCGGTTGGCCACGGGGGACGACACAGGCCTGACAGCGGTTTGACACTGCGCTACCGGAGCGCCTTTGGCGGGTCACCCAGCGCTGTCCCGGTACCCTTCCGCCTCGCTCGCCTGCAGTACAGTACCCCTTCGCTGAACCCTGCGTCTCGCCGGATTGGCCCTGGGACGGCGCACAACGGAGGTGCCTCCCTATGCCGGTCGCCATTCATCCGAGCGGGCAATATTCTGTGAGACGCCGCACCGCGGCTCGAAATTCCCTCAAAATTATCGCTGAATGCATGATTCTCCAACTAAAACCCCATACGCAGAAGGCACATGATCCAGCTGAGAAAACGCCCTCGGGCATACGCACCCCCAAGGGTCACTCTAGTCACGGGCTACCGGCCGCGCCCGCCAACCCTGCCATGCCAACAGGCCCAATGCAAAGGCGATGAAAACCATACCGAGAAGCTCCGCGCCCGACGGGCGCTCTCCCATCTGCAGCCACGACAGCAACACTGCCGTGGCCGGGATAGCCAACGCGCTCAGCCCGGCCGTACCCGCGGGCAGTCTGCTGATCACGAACATCCAGATGAGCCATCCCACGGACGTGCCAAGCATACCGGCATATAACAAAGAAATGACAAAGGACCACGACCAGTCGACGGCGCGCTCGGGCACCAGGTAGGCCACCACACATACGGGCACGGTTCCCAGCAACAATTGCCAGGCGGTCAAAGACAGCAGTTCCACCTCGTGGCGCCGCCTGAGGCGCTTGGTGAGGATCACGCTCATGGCCCACAACACCCCGCCCCCACAAGCCAGAAGCTTGCTTTCCACGGAGGCATGCTGATGCCAGGGATGAACGATGAGCGCCAGGCCCGCGAACGCCAGCAGGACGGCAGACCATTGGCCGCCGCGCAGGCGCTCGTCCAGGAACAGGCGCCCGAACAGCAACGCCCAGAACGGCATGGTGAAAACCAACACGGAGGTCCTGCCGGCGGCCCCGGCCACCAACGCCCAGGTGATGACGGTAACGTAGGCCGACGTCTGCACCAGCCCCAGCAGCAGAACCGGCCCCAAAGGCGGCGGCCGCAGGGATCGGCCCAGGGCTGTCAACGCCACAAACAACGCCGCAGTGCCGCACACCAGACGCAGGGCCGCAAACTCGAAGGGGCCTGCCGAGCGCAGCGCCACCTTCATCACGATCCAGTTGTAGCCCCAAATGAGGACGAGGACCGCGAACACGGCAATTGCAAAACGCTGGGACTGGGTGCGGGAACTCACGGGGCAGTCTGTGGGGAGAGGAGCAACCAACCTTGTCGGGACCCGTTGGTCGCGGAGCGTCAAAACCGCTTTTCGATCCCTGCTTGTTTGAGTACGGCGTTCGCCGTGTGTCTGGATTTGATCTTCGAGTCGACCGTAAAACTTCGATTGGTAAGCGGACTAAACCAAATGTCGTGGTCACCTTTTCCTCGGCGCCGGAAATAGCAGTCGTGCTCTTGAAGAATGCGTCTCAGCTCTGGTGCAAAATCTGCCACCTCAACAGGCGTTCGCGACAGAATCGCGCTCAGCCGATATATGGAAGGGAATGCTGGTGTGTTCCGATTCGTCGATAAGCCCGTTCTCGATCAACAACTCGGGGATCATTGCCCGCAACTTGACCTCCAGCTCCTCAGCCGTGTCCGCTTCGGTCACCAGCCCCGGCACGTCGTCGCTTGTGGCCACCCATACTCCGGCCGCATCGTCCCAGACGGCATGTACCTGAATAACCTTCTCGTCTTTCATGCGTTCGCCCCCTTCAGGGACAACCTGCCCGGTCGCCAATAGACTCGCCATCCAGCTATCGGCGGCCCCACTATAGGCTCAACTGCAGGTAGATCCTAGCAAAGCCATATTGCCATGTAACTCGGCAATAGCGTGCATCTGAGCAACCCGGTCAGCCGGTCACACCATACACCCCAAAGAAAAAGGCCTACCGGTACACGGTAAGCCTTTGATTGTTCCACAAGCAATTGGAGAAGTCCGGCGAACGCCCCGCGCTTTTTGCAGGGCCGGGAATCCGATCGCCCCTTCAGAACAAAACCGGGGGTGCTGAAAGCACCCCCTTCCTTATTGGTCGGGGCGAGAGGGTGAGCCGGAACCCTTTGTCCAGTGGACAAAGGAAGTCCGGCGAACGCCCCGCGCCTTTTGCGGGGCCGGGAATCCGACGCCCCTTCTAATCAAAACCGGGGGTGCTGAAAGCACCCCCTTTCCTTATTGGTCGGGGCGAGAGGATTTGAACCTCCGACCACCTGAACCCCATTCAGGTGCGCTACCAGGCTGCGCTACGCCCCGATAAAAACCGCTACCCCAAGCACAGCACATGCCGTGCGGGGCGCAAATGATACCCCAACTTGCTCATCGAGAAAATCAGCGTTTCAGCAGCTGGAGCAATTCTTCCAACTCGACGCGCATCTGCCGGATGATCTGGTGACTCTGGGTCACGTCTTCCTTGGCCTGCTCACCGGACAGACGCTGGCGCGCTCCGCCGATGGTGAACCCCTGTTCATACAACAGGCTGCGAATCTGGCGGATCATGATCACGTCGTGGCGCTGATAGTAGCGGCGGTTGCCGCGACGCTTGACGGGTTTGAGCTGCGGGAATTCCTGCTCCCAGTAGCGCAGCACGTGGGGCTTCACGCCACACAGCTCGCTTACCTCACCGATGGTGAAGTAACGCTTCCCCGGAATTGCCGGCAGTTCGCTGTTATTGCTGGCTTCCAGCATACGCCTCTACTCGGGACTTCAGCTTCTGCCCGGGGCGAAACGTCACAACCCGTCGTGCTGAGATGGGAATTTCCTCGCCGGTTTTCGGATTGCGGCCCGGTCGTTGGTTCTTATCACGCAGGTCGAAATTCCCGAAGCCCGACAGCTTGACCTGCTGCCCCTTCTCGAGCGCGGCCCGGATCTCTTCGAAGAACAGTTCGACCAACTCCTTCGCTTCGCGCTTGTTCAATCCCAGTTCTTCGAAAAGTCGTTCCGCTAACTCGGCCTTGGTGAGCGCCATTGGTTTACTCTCTTAGGGTTGCTCCAAAGTGATCGCGCAATTGCGCGGTTACCGCACTGATCACGGCATCCACGTCTTTGTCAGTTAGTGTGCGCGAGGAATCCTGTAGAATCAAGCCAAAAGCGATGCTTTTTCGCCCGGATTCTATACCTTTACCGCGGTACACGTCGAAAACGCGCAATTCCTGCAGCGCCGGGCCCGCCGTCGCCCGCACCGCCTGGCAGATCGCCTGGGCGCTGGTCTGTTCGCCAACCACAATCGCCAGATCACGGCGGATCGCCGGAAAACGGGAGACTTCCCGGAAGCGGGGCACCGCCCCTGCCAGCACCGCTCCGCCGTCCAATTGAAACACATATGTATTTTCGGGTATATCCAGTGTAGCCGCCAGTCGCGGGTGAATACAGCCCAACCACCCAACCGGCGTGCCGTCCCGATGAATCCGGGCGGACTGCCCAGGGTGCAGTGCCGGGTGCCGTTCGGCAATGAACTCGAACTCCCCGGCGCAACCGCCGGCATCCAGCAGCGCTTCCACGTCGGCCTTCGCGTCGAAGAAGTCCAGGGGTTCGGCCGGGGCTCCCCATTGTTCGGGATAACGGTCTCCCGAAGCAAGACCAGCTATCATAGTTTCCTGTTCTAATTCATCGTGTTTCTGTATAAACCTAAGACCCCACTCGAATAGTCGAACCCGGTTCTGCTGGCGGTGATGGTTGTACTGCAGGGCTTTGATGAGGCCCGGCCACAGGCTGGTACGCATCACCGACAATTCTGACGACAGCGGATTGGCCAGACCCAGCCCTTCGTGATCCGGGTCCAGCAACTTCTGGAGCTCGGCATCCACGAAGCTGTAGGTAATCGCCTCCTGGTAGCCGCGGTCCACCAACAGCGTCAGCAGCCGCTCGCGCCCCACGGTCGCCTCCGGTGCCGGCGCCATGGCCAGCGCGCCCCGCGGGCGGGTGCTCGGCAGGCGGTTGTAGCCGTAGATGCGACCGATGTCCTCGATCAGATCGGCCTCGATGGCCAGGTCGAACCGGTAGGACGGCGGCACCACCTGCCAACCGTCCTCGGTCTCTTCCCCCTGGGCACCCAGGCGCCTCAGGATGTCGGACACCGCGGCCGGCTCCGGCATCATCCCCAGCAGGCGCCGGATGCGCTCGGCACGCAAACGGATGGGCGCACGGGATGGCAGGTGAGAGCGGGACACCTCCTCCACGGTGGGCCCCGCCTCCCCGCCCACGATATCCAACAGCAGGGATGTGGCCCGTTCCATGGCCCGCTTCTGCAGATGGAAGTCCACACCCCGTTCGAAACGGTAGGAAGAGTCGGTCTGCAGACCGTAGCGCCGGGCACGCCCTGCCACCACCTCCGGCGCGAAATACGCGCACTCCAGGAACAGGCTCCCGGTCTGTTCCGAGACCCCCGAGTGTTCACCGCCCATGACCCCGGCGATGGCCAGGGGCTTGGCATGGTCGGCGATGATCAGAGTATCGGTGTCCAGTTCCACCTGGCGCCCGTCCAGCAGCACCAGGGATTCGCCGCTCTCCGCGAAACGCACCCGGATACCGCCTTCCAGCCGGCCAAGGTCGAAGGCGTGCATGGGCTGGCCCAGCTCCAGCAGCACGTAGTTGGTCACATCCACCAGCGGGCCGAGGCTGCGCAGCCCACTGCGCCGCAGCCGCTCCTGCATCCACAAGGGCGTGGTAGCGTCGCCGCGCACACCCCTGATCACGCGCCCGATGTAACGGGGACACCCTTCCGGCGCTTCCACCTCGACAGAAAATTGCTCGCTGGTCTGCTCCTCGACCGGGTAGATGTCGGGCCCTTCCACCGCACAACCGTTCAGGGCACCCACCTCCCGGGCAATACCGGCGATGCCCAGGCAGTCGCCCCGGTTCGGAGTGAGATCCACTTCGATGAGATTGTCGTCCAGCCCCAGGTACTCGCGTATATCGGCGCCGGTCGGCGCATCCGCGGGCAGATCCATCAACCCCTCATGCTCCTCGGACAACCCCAGCTCCCTGGCCGAACACAGCATGCCGAAGGATTCCACGCCCCGCAGCTTGGCCTTCTTGATCTTCAGCCCGCCGGGCAGCACGGCACCCACCATCGCCGTGGGCGCCTTCATGCCGGCATACACGTTCGGTGCCCCGCAGATGATCTGCAGCGGTTCGCCGGCGCCCACCTGTACGTGACACACCCGCAGCTTGTCGGCATCCGGATGGGGGGCGACGGTCATCACCTCGCCCACCACCACCGCCTCGAAAGGCGGCGCGGCCGGCTCGACGCTGTCCACCTCCAGCCCGGCCATGGTGAGCTGAGCCACCAGGTCGTCGGTGGACACCGGCGGATTCACCCACTCACGGAGCCATTTTTCACTGAATCGCATCTATTTACCCGCAAACCTTGTGAGCCACAGAGGGCACAGAGAACTCAGAGCGCGTCGCCAATCGGCCATCGCAAATCCGTGCAGCGACTCCCACCCGATGCCACTTAACGTATGCACAAGTTTTCTTAGCCA
>CAZNBB010000114.1:0-10978 GCA_964571225.1 uncultured Gammaproteobacteria bacterium | reverse complement strand
AGCCACGCCAATCAGCACAGCTCACGCCGCGGCGGCCTCACCCCAACAGCTTTCGCGCCGCACGGAAGACGTCCTTGAACATGTCCGGGGTCAGGCGCCGGGTCTGGGTGTTGTAGCGGCTGCAGTGGTACGAGTCCAGCAGCCAGAACCGTTGCAGGCGATGGCGGGCGCCATGGCCGAACGGAAAAGCCGCCTGGCGCTGGTTCAGGGCTCGCAGTACCGCCCCGTGGGCAATGCGGCCCAAGGCCAGCACCACGGCGCCCTGGGCCAGCCCCGCCAGTTCCGCCTGCAGAAAGCCGTTACAGGTGCGGATCTCGGAGCCATCGGGTTTGTTCTGGGGCGGCAGGCACTTCACGGCATTGGTAAGCCGCGCCCCCTTGAGCCGCAATCCATCGTCCGCGGCAACGGACTCCGGGGCCGTACTGTAGCCGAAATCGAACAACGTCTGGTACAGCAGAATGCCGGCGTAATCGCCCGTGAACGGGCGCCCGCTGGCATTGGCGCCATGCATGCCCGGCGCCAGGCCCACGATCAACAGTCGTGCCCGGGGATCGCCGAACGGTGCCACCGGCGCTGCATGATAATCGGGATGGCGGCTGCGCACCTCCGCGAGAAAACCCGCCAGCCGCGGGCACTGGCGGCAGCCGGGGTCGAATGCCCTCGCCTCAGTCATCGAGCATCACGATTTCCATCGGTTCGACCTTCTTTCCGGCGAGGTCGATACGCACGATTTCGTGGGCATTGGTATTGGCCACGAACACCAGGTCGCCCTGCACGGTCAGCCCCCCGGGCTCGTCCAACGGGTAACCGATGTTGAATGTGGAAATAGCATTCGATTTAAGTCGCATCGTTTTGATTTTACAATTATATGTATCGGCAATCCAGAGCCGTCTGCGGGTGGTGTCCACGCTGATGCCGAGGGGATGCTGCAGGCGCGCGGCGCGGCCGGCGCCGTCCGTGTCGCCAAACTCGAACAGCCCGGTGCCCACCAGGGTGCCAACGGTATTGAACGGCAGCCGGATCTGGCGGATTGCGGACGTCTCCGAATCGGCCACGAACAGGCGTTCGTCGGCGACGGCAAGTCCGGAGGGCTGCGCAAAGGATGCCTGGGCGACCGGGCCGTCGCTGATGCCCTCGCGGCCCGATCCGGCGTACACCCCAATGGTGTTGTTGGTCAGGTGCAGACGCCAGATCTGATGCGGACCGGCCATGGCAATGTACAGGCTGCCGTCGTCGTAGGCGAGATCCCACGGCGAATTCAGGGGCGCTTTGGTGGGATCGTCGAAGAAGGTGCCGCTGCCGCGGCCCTGGGTGCCGGTGCCGGCGATCGTCTCAACGTCGCCGCTGCGCAACCGTACCCGCCGAATCGCGTGGTTGTCGGTGTCGGCCACATAGAGAAAGTCGTCCACCAGCGCCAGACCCTGGGGGTTGTTGAACGCGGCGCTGTCGGCGGTATTGTCCAGCAGCCCCGGGCTGCCGCTGCCGAAAATGCGCAGCACCCGCCCGAAGTGGTTGGTTTCCACCACCCTGTTGCGGCCGCTGTCGCTGATGTACAGGCGCTCGGGAGTGGCCAGCACCTTCCCCGGGAAGCTCAGGGTCGATGGCGGCTCCGGCGTAGGCTTGAACGGCATGGGGCTGCGCTGGCGCACGCCCTTTTCCTCAGCCTTCTCGAGCTGCTCGCCGATCAGCTGGTCGAGCTTGCGGCGATGCCCTTCGCCTCTGAGCACCCCGAGGATGTAACCTTCCGGGCCGATTACGATCAATGACGGCCAGGCCTTGATTCCATAGGTGCGCCACAACGTGAGATCCGGATCATTGGCGACCGGATGGCGGATATGGTAGCGGTTGATGGCCTTCTGGACCTGACGTCCTACCTGTTCCCGGGGAAACTTGGGCGAATGCACTCCGATCACCGTCAACCCGTCCCGGTACTTCTCCTCCAGGTAGCGCAAGTCCGCCAGCACGTGCACGCAGTTGATGCAGCAGTAGGTCCAGAAATCCAGCACGACAACCTTGCCACGCTGTTCAGCCAGCTTGATGGGCTGCCCGGTGTTGAACCATTCGAGCTGCGACGGCAGCTCGGGTGCTCGTATGGGCGACTCGCTCATGCACGCTCCTTTGTAAGCGCAGCCACCGAGGCCCGTCAGGCGCAGGCCCCGGAAGAAGTGCCGCCATATTAGCACCATCGCGACCGGATACCGCGCACGCGGCCGCATTTCGCAGCCCTGCCGGTCGCTGCTTTGAGGAAGGAAAAAGCGGGAGGGAACGCGTCCCTACTGGACGCGGCCGATGTCGATGACGCCGTGGCGCACGGCCAGATGGGTAAGCTCGACTTCCGAACGTACGCCCAGTTTGCCGAGCAGACGCTGGCGATACGTATTGACCGTCTTGGGACTCAGGCACAGCCAGCGGGAGATTTCACGGGCATTCTTGCCCTGCGCCACCAGCAGCATGACCTGCAGTTCCCGGTGGGACAGCGACATGAAGGGCGATCTCCCGCTGTCGGCCAGACGACTCATGGCCAGATAGCGGGCCAGTTCCTCACTGAGGTAGCGCTCGCCCGCCTGCACCTGGCGAATGGCGTCGAGCAACTCAGCGGCTGAGCAATGTTTGGTGAGATAGCCGGCCACGCCGCATTGAAGCAACCTGCCCGCCAGGATGTCGTCCAGGGCCGAGGCCAGAACCACGACGCGCGCCTCCGGGCACTGGCGCATGAACTTGCGGGTACCTTCCAATACGCTGACGGCGGGGGGGTTGACGTCCATGACCATGATGTCCGTCTGCTCGCGACGGGCGATGCGGATCGCATCGTCCGGCGTGTCCGCCTCGGCGAGCACGTGCACTCCCGTATCGTCGTCCAGAATGCGGCGGATCCCGGTACGCGCGAACGAGCAGTCGCCAACCAGCAACACGCGAATTACGGCGTTTCCCATACTTGGCCAGTCCCTTTACGGTCCTTTCCCGGGCCGGGTGAGAACCAGTTCACTTTCCATATCGTCCGTTCGCCGGGAGACTTGAAAGCCGTCCTCGGCCCGCTGCGGCGCATAATCCGGCTCCCGGCCGGTCTTGGCCGGAACCAGAATCTGGTACGAGGGAAACAGGCGCCCGCTTACCGGCGGCTGGACCGCCCCGGGCGCCGATGAATCAATATTTCATATATTCAGATGCTTATCGGAGATTCAACCATGCCATGGCGCATGGCGAGATGCGTGAGTTCCACATCGTTGTCCACGCCCAGCTTTTCGTACAGCCGGTAACGGTAGGTGCTCACGGTCTTGGGGCTCAGGCACAGCTTGTCGGAGATCTCCTGGAGACTGTGCCCCTGGGTCACCATCAGCATGACCTGCATTTCCCGCTGGGACAGGCGGTCGAACGGGGAGCGCTTGCCGCCGGGCAGCATGGACAGGGCCAGCTGGCGGGCGATGTCCGCGCCTATGTAGCGCTCGCCCTGGCTCACCGTGCGAATGGCACTGACGATCTCGTCGACTCCGCAGCCTTTGGTGAGGTATCCGGCGGCCCCCGCTTCCAGCAAGCGGGTGGGGTAAGGTTCGTCCACATGCACCGTTACCACGATGACCCTGAGGTCCGGATGAATCTGCATGATTCTCCGGGTCGCCTCGAGCCCGCCGATGCCGGGCATATTGACGTCCATCAACACCACGTCGGGCTTGCGCTGCCGGACGACCTGGATGGCTTCCTCGCCGGTGCCGGCTTCCGATATCACCCGTATTCCCCGGGCGTCGTTCAATATCCGTTTGATTCCGGTACGGACCAATTCGTGGTCGTCCACCAGCAAGACCTGGATCATTCCCCCTCCCAACCCAATGCGGCCGGTGGCGGCATCGGGCTTGTGGATGCCTGGCCACCTGCGGGCCAGCCGGAGCAAGCGCGGCTGACTTGACGAGGACGATGGCGAATCAACGCTGCGTCCTCACGGCATAGGAAGCGTATCACCACAAGGGAAATATAGGAACATGCGCAGTAGGGGCTTGATGCCGACATGGTGGTTATGCACCGCGCCGTTGTCGCGATTGAACAACCGAGGTCCGCCCCACCACCGCACCGCCCCATGGCCTGAACTCCGCGTGTTCCCAGTGCTTTTGCCGGCCCGCCAATGCAAGCCGGCCCTCAACGTGGCGCCGCACCACCCATAGGGGGCGCCGGCCGCCAAGACGCGCGCCGGCGGACAGGGCCCGCCCAGAAGCGATAGCGCAGGCTCAGGTCCACGTTGTTGCCCCGTGCTTCGGAGTCGAACGAGGTGCCATCCACCATGGTGAACGTGGGATTGGGTGTGCCAAAGTAGCGATAGTCCACGGACACGGCGGTCGTTGACGTGATGTCGTATCCCACGCCCGCCCATAGCTGGTAAGCCAGGAAATTGCCGCTGTCGTCGATGAACGCCGGCTGGCCCGCGAAACCGACATTGCTCACTTTGGCGGCAGCTCCGGAAGAACCATTCCCAGCGCTGCCAAGCTGCCTGCAAGCTTGCTGCGAATGCTCATGGCCTTCACCTTCTTCGGTCCCGGCTCATCCGAACCCATTGCTCCTACCTGCCCCGAGGGGACGGGGCGTCAGCGCGGACAGATGCAATAGTAGTAGCACCAATACGGCCAGGAGGACGGCTTCCGGTCCGCGACCGCTGCCACCGCATTCCAGGCGCGGTCTACGCGGCCTGCGGGTAGGCAACGCCTGAAGGGGCGCAGTAAACTCCCCTCTGCACATCAGCCGCACCCAAGCTGAAAGTCGGACGTCGAATCACAAGGAAGGTCCCTCATGCCCCTGCTCGCCCACAGTGTCCCCGTTGCCGCGCCGCCCCAGACCCCAGTGCAGGAAAACGCGTCGCCTTCGGCCAGTGGCTCCCCACCCGGCCCATTTCATATCTCCCTGTACGAGCCCAACTACATTCTCCCCCTGTCCTACGTGACGGCGCCGGACGAAGCGGTCTACGCCGGCCAGACGCCCGACAACCAGCGCGTTTCCCATGTGGAGCTCAAATTCCAGATCAGCTTCGAGGTGCCGGTATGGACCGACATCGGCGGGCAGCCGCTGACTCTCTATGGTGCCTACACCCAGAAGTCGTTTTGGCAGGCCTATGTCAGTTCAGCCTATTTCCGCGAGTCGGACTATGAGCCTTCCATGTTTCTTGATTACGCCTGGGGTGAGTCCCTGCCGTGGGGCTGGACGCTGGACTCGGTGGATCTGGGGGGAATGCACCAGTCCAACGGCCGGGGCGGCACCCTGGAGCGGTCCTGGAACCGGTTCTACCTCACCGCCACCGCCAGCCACGGACCTTGGGTGGTCCGCATACAACCCTGGTATCCCGTTCCGGACTTCACGTTGCGCGAGCACAACCCGGACATCGCCCACTATCTGGGCTATGGACGCTGGGTGGTCAGCTATCACCTGGGCAGGCAGACCTTCTCCGTGCTGTCCCGCAACAACCTCACCAGCGGCTTCACCCGCGGCGCCTGGCAGCTGAGCTGGAGCTTCCCGATGGGACGGACCCTCCATGGCTATCTGCAGGTATTCTCCGGGTACGGTCAGAGCCTGATCGAATACAACCACCGGACCACCGCCGTCGGCCTGGGCATCAGCCTCAACGACTGGTGAGCCGACCCGCGCGGCGCTAGACTACGCGTTGTTCGTATCGGGCCGCGTGCAATCGCTCCCGGAGCGCCGTCCGATACACGCTGGCCTGACCGCGGCTCTCGCCCCAGGACGTTGAGTTTTTCGAGGAAGCCCTAGATGAAGCCCCTGCGCCCTCGCTGGTTCGCCCTCGGGTGTACCGCTTTGTGGCTGGTTGCCTGCGGAAAGTCCCCTCAACACGCACAGGAGATAACGCCCTCGGTGCCGGAGGTGGCGGTGGTGACAGTGCATCCCCAGTCCGTACCTATCACCCGAGACCTGGTGGGTCGCCTGGCGCCGACCCGTATCGCCCAGGTGCGGGCTCGGGTGGCCGGCGTGATTCTCAAACGGGTGTATACCGAGGGCACCGACGTCAAGCAGGGGCAGGTGTTGTTCCGGATCGATCCCGCGCCCCTGAAGGCCGCGCTGAACGCCCAGCAGGCAGCGCTGGCGCAGGCGCAGGCCAACGCCACCAATGCGGCGATCACCGCCAAGCGCTACCGTGCACTGTTCGCCAAGGGGCTGCTTTCGCGCCAGGACCTGGACACCGCGCTGGCCAACCAGCGCACCACGGCCGCGGCGGTCAAACAGGCGCAGGCTAATGTGGAAACGGCAAAGCTGAATCTCAGCTACGCCACCGTCACCGCACCCATTGCCGGGCGCGCCGGACGGGCCCTGGTCACCGAAGGCGCGCTGGTGGGACAGGACAGTCCCACCGAACTGACCACCGTCGAACAGATCGATCCCATCTACGTTAATTTCAGCCAGTCCACGGCCCAGCTCGAGCAGCTGCAGCAGGCGGCCACCGAAGGCAAAGCGGCAGTCACGCCCGGGCCACGTACCGGCCTGCAGGTGATATTGCCCGACGGCCGCCCCTACCCCCATGCCGGCAAGCTGGACTTTTCCGATCTGGCCGTGGACCCCGACACCGGTACGGTGTCCCTGCGCGGCATCGTGGCCAATCCGGATCATCGCCTGCTGCCCGGCATGTTCGTCAGCATCCGGCTCACAGCCGGACGTCTGGAGCACGCCTACCTGCTGCCCCAGGCGGCTTTGGAACGGGACGCCGCGGGCGCCTACGTGCTGGTGGTGGACAGTGGCGGCAAAGTCGAGGAGAAGCGCGTACAGACCCACGGCATGACGCGTTCGGACTGGATCGTGACCGGCGCGCTGGCGGACGGCGATCGGGTCATCGTGTCGGGCCTGCAGAAAGTGCAGCCCGGCGCCACCGCCAAGGCCGTGCCGGCCGGCAACGGTTCACCCGAAAGCGCCAAGGCACCGTCCGAGCCCTGAGGACCGCGTCCGATGCCACGCTTCTTCATCGACCGGCCGGTATTCGCCTGGGTCGTCGCCATTCTGATCACCCTGGCCGGAACGGCAGCGATCTTCAATCTGCCCATCTCCGCCTACCCGCCCATCGCCCCGCCCCAGATCACCATCACGGCGACCTACCCCGGCGCCAGTGCGGAAGTGGTGGAGAAGACGGTCACCTCGGTCATCGAGCAGCAGCTCACCGGCGTGGACAACCTGCTCTACTTCGAGTCCACCTCCCGCTCCAATGGATCGGTGCAGATCACCCTGACCTTCAAGAACGGGACCGATCCGGACATCGCGGCCGTGCAGGTCCAGAACCGGGTCAATGTGGCCGAGCCCCGCCTGCCCCAGGAGGTGGTGCAGAACGGCATCACCGTGCAGAAGTCCAACAACGATTTTCTGATGGTGGTGGCGCTCAAATCCCGCGACGGCAGCCTGGACACCTATGCCCTCAACAACCTCATCGCCGCCCAGGTGCTGGATCCCATTCAGCGCCTGCCCGGTGTGGGGGGTGCCACCCAGTTCGGCTCCGGCTACGCCATGCGCATCTGGCTCAACCCGGACAAGCTGCACGGCTATCGATTGAGTGCCGCCGACGTGCTGGACGCGGTGCGCAATCAGAACGTGCAGATCGCCGCCGGCGCCCTGGGCGCGGACCCGGGTCCGCCCGGCCAGGGCATTACCGCCTCGGTCACCGCCGCCAGCCGCTTCACCACCCCGGCCCAGTTCGGGGACATCATCCTGCGCACCAATTCCGACGGCAGCACCGTGCGCCTCAAGGACGTGGCACGCGTCGCCCTGGGCGCGGAGGCCTACGGTCACGAGGCGCGGGTCAACGGCGAACCCATTGCCGGTTTCGCCATCCAGCTGTCTCCCGGCGCCAACGCTTTGCAGGTGGCGGACACGGTGCGGGCCAAGATGGACCAGCTGGCGCAGTATTTCCCGCCGGGCGTGAGCTGGACGGTGCCCTACGACAGCACCCAGTTCATCACCATTTCCATCGAGGAAGTGATCTACACGCTGATCGAGGCGGTGGTGCTGGTGTTCCTGGTCATTCTGCTGTTCCTGCAGAACCTGCGCGCCACCCTCATCCCCACCCTGGTGGTACCGGTGGCCCTGACCAGCGCCTTCGCGGGGATGTATGTGGTGGGGTTCTCCATCAATGTGCTCAGCCTGTTCGCCCTGGTGCTGGCCATCGGACTGGTGGTGGACGACGCCATCGTGGTGGTGGAGAACGTGGAGCGCATCATGACCGAGGAGGGTCTGCCGCCCCGCGAGGCCGCCCGCAAGGCCATGGACCAGATCACCGGTGCGGTGGTGGCCATGACCACCGTGCTGGCCGCCGTGTTCCTGCCCATGGCCCTGGTGGGGGGGAGCGTGGGCGCCATCTATCGCCAGTTCGCTCTGACCATCGCCATTTCCATGGCCATCTCCGCCCTGATGGCGCTTAGCTTCACACCGGCCCTCTGCGCCAGCCTGCTGAAGCCCGTGCACGGCGAGCCCAACTGGTTCCTGCGCGGCTTCAATCGCTTCTACCGGTGGCTCAGCAATTCCTACCTGGACCGGGTGGCCAAGGCCATACGCTACACGCCCCGCTGGATGGCGGCCTTCGCCGTGCTGATCGCCTTGGCCGTCCTGCTGTTCACCCGTCTGCCCACCAGCTTCCTGCCCCAGGAGGACCAGGGCTACGCCCTGACCATCGTGCAACTGCCGCCGGGCGCCAACATGGCGCGCACGGAAGGCGTGCTCAGCCAGATGGAAGCCATCCTGCGCAAGAACCCCGCGGTGGACAAGGTACTGGACGTGGCCGGCTTCAGCTTCCTGGGCCAGGGGGAGAATGTGGGCCTGGGCTTCATACGCCTCAAGGACTGGAGCGAACGGACCAAACCCAGCGAACAGATCGGACCGTTCATTCAGTGGGCGAACGGGGCCCTGCAGAGCATCAAGGGCGCACGCATCTTCGTGGTCAACCTGCCCACCATCCGGGGTCTGGGCCGCTTCGGCGGCTTCGACTTCCGGCTGGAGGACCGCGGCGGGCTGGGCCACGCCGAGCTCATAAAGGCCCGCAACCGGTTGCTGGCCGCAGCCGCAAAGGACCCGGCCCTTTACGGCGTGCGGCCGAACCAGTTGGAGGACGCTCCGGAAGTGCACATGCACGTGGATCGCGTGCAGGCCAAGGCCATGGGCCTTTCCCTGCCCGACATCTATGACGCCATCCGCCTGATGCTGGCGCCCGTCTACGCCAACGATTTCAATTACCAGGGCCGGGTGCTGAAAGTGCTGATCGAAGCGGATGCGCCCTACCGCAGCCGACCCGGGGACCTGAGCCACTACTACATTCCCAGCAGCAAGGGCGGTTCCCAGAGCATGGTGCCCCTCAGCAGCGTGGTCAGCACCCGCTGGACCATGGCGCCGCCGACCCTGGACCACTACAACGGCTACGGTGCCGTCCAGATCAACGGCAACGCGGCGCCGGGCTACAGCTCGGGCCAAGCCATGGCCGCCATGGAAAACATCGTGAAGAAAGACCTGCCCCGCGGCATCGGCTACGAATGGTCGGGCCAGTCCTATCAGGAAATCCTGTCCGGCGAACAGACGCCGATCCTGTTCGCCCTGGCCCTGGTGGTGGTATTCCTGGCCCTGGCAGCCCTGTACGAGAGCTGGTCGATCCCGGCGGCGGTCATGCTGGTGGTGCCTCTGGGAGTATTGGGCGCCCTTTCCTTCACCTGGCTGCGCGGCCTGGAAAACGACGTCTACTTCAAGGTCGGCCTGATTGCGGTCATCGGCCTGTCCGCCAAGAACGCCATTCTCATCATCGAATTCGCCCACACCATGCGCCAGCAGGGACGCGGACTGCTGGAAGCCACAGTGGAGGCCTGTCGGCTGCGCCTGCGGCCCATTCTGATGACTTCCATCGCCTTCATCCTGGGTGTGCTGCCGCTGGCGATCTCAACCGGCGCCGGCGCCAACAGCCGCCACGCCATCGGCACCGGCGTGATGGGTGGCATGTTCGGCGCCACGCTCCTCGGCGTACTGTTCGTGCCGGTTTTCTACGTGGTGGTGCGCCGCCTGCTTGGCGACAAGAGCACCGTCGGCGAGGATGCCTCGGGCGATGCCTCCCGACCGGCGGAACCTGACTGACAGCGTGTCCGCCGGCAGAAGCGCGGCAAGTATCGATAGACGGCACGGGCGTTCAGCCGCACACCGTCACCTGTTTCCCCGAGGGCACTGTGGTAATCCCCCAGGGGAGGCAATCCCCCCGGAACTTGAGGTGTTGCGACCGTCACCAAGTCGCTGTTTGGGTCTGTGCATGGGATGGTTCACCGTCGGCCGCGGCCCGTTGGTGAAGAACTTTTGACAATGAAGGCGGTCGACATGTAATGCGACACTTCTCCAGCTCACGGTTCCGCGAACCGAGGAGGTCTGTCTCATGGACGATTCCCGCGACAACAAGATCACCCGCCGTTCACTGCTCAAGAGCGCCGCCCTGCTGGCCGGCGTTTCCGCGGTGCCCGGCGTGCTCCTGAGTACCGAAGCGCAGGCCGCGAAGGCTTCGAAGGCCGCCATGCAGTACAGGACCCACCCCAACGGCAAGCATGAGTGCAGCAACTGCATGCACTTCATCCCCGGCAGCAGCCCCAGCGCCAACGGCAAATGCTCGGTGGTGGCCGGTTCCATCAGCCCCCACGGCTGGTGCATCGCCTACGCTGCCAAACAGAGCTGATCGGACACACGTCGTTCCGTCCAAGCACCGGGTTCCCGCCCATTGCGTGACGCCGGTTTCGGCAGCCCCACTAATTTGGCACGGGCTGACCCGCTTGGCGTGGAGCGACGTTACCGTCAAGCGTCGCGCTACTCGGGCACGGCGGAAGTGGCAGTCGGCGACGGCAACCCCGGTCATTTGAAACCGCGGGTCCGAATCCTGGCACGGGCAGCGGACAATGACGCAACAACAGCCACAAAGACTCGCTAGGGAATTTGGCGGAGAGGGTGGGATTCGAACCCACGGAAGGTTGCCCTTCAACGGTTTTCAAGACCG
>CAZNBB010000113.1:2679-11139 GCA_964571225.1 uncultured Gammaproteobacteria bacterium | reverse complement strand
TCGAGCCCCCGGTGCGCCGTCCGCACCGCGAACGTCTGGGGCAGGGCAAGGGGCGGGGCCGCGGCGGTCGGTCCGACGGCGGCCGGCCACGGTCCCGTAGAAAACCCCACTCTTAGGAGTCTGCCCGAGCCATCATGTCGCTACTGCGGCGGCGTCCTTATCGGTGTAGATCGCTCGGGCCACCTCCTGAGGCCCGGCACGTGGTCGAACCGGCACCGGGCTTTCTGATAAGCTTGCCGCCGTACACCGGCAAGCCACCCCGGCCGGTCGACGGATGAACAGCACCGTGTTAGCACGAGAAAACCTGATGCAGCTGCTCCAGGGACGGGGTGTCGAACGCTTCGCCGGCGCAGTGAACCTGCTGTTGGTGCTGTGGGCCGCCTATCTGCTGGCGCAGCTGACCTGGCGGGTGGTTCCCGCGCCGGCCACTCCCGAGCCCCGGACCCGGGTGCAGGCGTCGGTCATTGCCGGGGCCAAGACCACCCAGGCGGCGCCCATCGCCCAGTGGCATCTGTTCGGCGAGGCGGCGGCGTCCGCGGCCGCTTCCAGCCAGCCCATCAACGCCCCGGAGACCCATCTCAATTTGGTGCTGCGCGGTGTGTTATCCTCCAGCGACGTTGCCCATGCGCGGGCGATCATTGCCGATCCCAACGGTAACGAGAACTACTATGCCGTGGGTGCCGAGTTGCCCGGCGGTGCGGAGCTGACCCGCATTTATCCCGATCGCGTGATCCTCCGGCGCAACGGCCGCTATGAAACCCTGAAACTGCCCAAGGACGAGGTGGGCGGCGGCGCCGGTTCGAACAACAGCCCGGGCAACGCCGGCGCAAGCAGCAGCCGTGCCGCCGGGCAGCTGCTGCGGCATTACCGCAATGCGCTCGCCCGCAACCCGGGCGAACTGTTGCAATTGGCCCGTCCCCAGGCGGTGATCGAGCATGGCCGTTTCGTCGGCTTTCGGTTGCACCCAGGGGAACAGCCGGCGCTGCTCGGCCGGCTCGGCCTGCACAACGGCGACATCGTCACCGCCATCAACGGGGTCGAGCTCAACAGTCCTGGCAAGGGTATCCAGGCCCTGCAGGACCTGAAAAATGCCAGTTCGGTGAATCTGACGGTTCAGCGCGGCGGGCGCCAGATCCATCTCGCGTTCCAGATACCTTAGAGCCCCGCTGCCACAATGACACACGAGGTTGGAGGATCGATGGAGGCCTTCGGGGGTACGAGGCGCCGGTCGGCGGCGCCGCTGACAGCAACGGTCCGTTGGTGGTGGCTTCCCGCGCTGCTGCTGTGTCTCGGTGCACTGCTCTGGGTAAGGCCGGCGGCGGCGGAGAGTGTGACTCTGAACCTCAAGGATGCCGACATCGGCGCTTTGATCGGAACGGTGTCCCAGATCACCGGCAAGAACTTCATTGTGGATCCGCGCGTGAAGGGGAAGGTGACGGTTATCTCGTCCCATCCCATGAGCAGCGATGAGGTCTATCAGGTCTTTCTTTCCATCCTGCAGGTCCACGGCTTCGCGGCCGTGCCCACCGGCAAGGTCATCAAGATCGTCCCCGACATCAACGCCAAGCAGGACGCCATCCCGACGGCCACCGCCAGGCATCCGGGCAAAGGCGACGAAATGGTCACCCGGGTGGTGCAGGTCAGCAACGTGTCCGCCGCCCAGCTGGTGCCCATTCTGCGGCCGCTGATTCCCCAGCAGGGACACCTGGCGGCCTACCCGGCCAGCAACGTGCTCATCATTTCCGACCGGGCCGACAACGTCGATCGGCTAGTCAAGATCATCCACACCATCGACTCGGTCAAGGACAATGAGATCGACGTGGTGCCCCTCAAGCACGCCTCGGCCACCGACGTCGCCCATATCCTGACCTCGCTCATCCACAGCGAGGCGTCCCAGGGCAAGTCGCCGGGCGGGGCCGGGCCCACGGTGATTGCCGACGAACGCACCAACAGCGTGCTGATCGGCGGGGACAGGGCCGAAAGGCTGCGTCTGCGGGCCATCGTCGCGGAGCTGGATTCGCCCCAGGCTCAGGGCGGCACCACCCATGTGATCCATCTCAAGTACGCCAAGGCCAAGGACCTGGTACCGGTGCTCACCGGCGTCAGCACTTCCGTGGCCAAGGGCCAGAAGGGCAAGCCACAGGCCAAGCAGGCCGACGTCTCGGTGGAGGCCGATGACAGCGCCAACGCCCTGGTAATCACGGCGCCACCCGATATCTACCGCTCCCTGAAGTCGGTGGTCGAGCAGCTGGACGTGCGCCGTGCACAGGTGCTGGTGGAGGCAGTGGTCGCCGAGATCACCTCGGACAAGGCGGCCGAGCTGGGCATCCAGTGGCGCTCCACCTCGGCGATCAGCGGCTCGGGCGTGATCGGCGGCACCAATTTCAGCACCGGTACCAGCATCAATCAGGTGGCGCAGAATCCCCTCAACACGGGCGACGGCCTGAGCATCGGTTATTTCAACGGCACCAGCAGCATCTTCGGAACGGATTTTCTGAACGTGGGGGCCTTGCTGCGGGCTCTGTCGGGGGACACTTCGACCAACATCTTGTCCACGCCTTCGCTGGTCACCCTGGACAACCAGGAAGCGGAGATCATCGTGGGTCAGAACGTGCCCATCGTGACCGGCAGCTTCACCAATACCGGTGCAGCCCAGGGTTCGGTGAACCCCTTTCAGACCATCCAGCGTGAGGACGTGGGTCTGACCCTGAAGGTCAAGCCCCAGATCAACAAAGGTAATGTCATCCGGCTGGACATCGACCAGGAAGTGTCCAGCGTGGTGCCGAGCTCCGTGGGCAGCAATCAGGGCATCACCACCAACAAGCGCTCCATCAAGACCAGCGTGCTGGTCAACGACGGCCAGATGATCGTGCTGGGCGGACTGATCACCGACAATGTCAGCGAGAGCGAGCAGAAGGTGCCGGGACTCGGCGACATGCCGCTGATCGGCAACCTGTTCAAGTACAGGAAGACCACCAAGACCAAGCAGAACCTGATGGTGTTCCTGCACCCGGTCATTCTGGGCGGCAACGGTCAGACCAGCAGCATTACCGCTCGGAAATACGACTACATGCGCAATCGTCAGCTGGATCTGCGCAGCAATCGCAAGCGCTTGAGTCTGATGCCCGGAGAGGAGCTGCCGCTGCTGCCCGATGTGACGGACTTCAGTCACGCGCCGGCGCTGGACGTGACACCGCCCACCGCGCCCCCGTCTAAGATCAAACCGGAATGATCGACCCGCAGTCCACCGAACCGTTGTCCGAACCGACGGCGCCACTGCGGCGGCCAGGCTTCGCGTTCGCCAAGCGCCACGGGGTGCTGGTGGGCGAGGAGGAGGACGGCCGGATACGGGTGCGTTATCGACCCGGTGTGACCACCCAGACGCTCACCGAGCTGCGCCGCTATCTGGGCCGGCCCCTGATACTGGAAGCCGTACCCAAGGAAGGGTTCGACGCACTGCTGGCCGCCGCCTACGAGACCGACTCCAGCCAGGCCATGCAGGTCATGGAGGACCTGGGTGAGGGTACCGACCTGATGCGGGTGGCCGAAACGCTTCCCGAGCCCGAGGACTTGATGGAGAGCGAGGACGACGCCCCCATCATCCGGCTCATCAATGCCCTGCTCACCGAAGCCATCAAGGAAAACGCCTCGGACATCCACATCGAGCCGTTCGAGAACCGCCTGGTGGTGCGCTTCCGGGTGGACGGCGTGCTGCGCGAGGTGCTGGCGCCCCAGCGTGTGCTGGCTCCCCTGGTGGTGTCCCGCATCAAGGTCATGGCCAAGCTGGACATCGCCGAGAAGCGTCTGCCCCAGGACGGTCGCATTTCCCTGCGCCTGGCCGGACGGGCGGTGGACGTGCGTGTCTCGACCCTGCCCTCCGGTCACGGCGAGCGGGTGGTGCTGCGGCTGCTGGACAAGCAGGCCGGGCGCCTGGATCTGGGCCAACTCGGCATGGCGTCCGCCAGCCAGCAGGCCGTGGACCGTCTGATCCACCGGCCCCACGGCATCGTGCTGGTGACCGGCCCCACCGGTTCGGGCAAGACCACCACCCTGTATGCGGCGTTGACCCGCCTCAACGACAAGAGCCGCAACATCATGACGGTGGAGGACCCCATCGAGTACTACCTGGACGGCATCGGCCAGACCCAGGTGAACGCGAAGGTGGCCATGAGCTTCGCCCGCGGCCTGCGGGCGATTCTTCGCCAGGACCCGGACGTGGTGATGGTGGGCGAAATCCGCGATCTGGAGACCGCCGAGATCGCCATCCAGGCGAGCCTTACCGGGCATCTGGTGCTGTCCACCCTGCACACCAACAGCGCCGTTGGCGCCGTCACCCGTCTGCGGGACATGGGTGTGGAGCCGTTCCTGCTCTCTTCCAGTCTGCTGGCCACCCTGGCACAGCGGTTGGTGCGGGTGCTGTGCCCCCATTGCAAGCAGGCCTATGAAGCCAGTGCAGCGGAGTGCGAAACCCTGGGGATACCGACCGACACCACACCCACGTTGTACCGCGCGGTAGGCTGCCCAAAATGCAACCAGCTCGGGTACCGGGGGCGCACCGGCATCTACGAGGTGGTGGAGATCGACGACCACCTGCGGTCCATGATCCATGACGGGGTCGGCGAATACGAGATGGAGCACTACGCCCGCACGCGCTCGCCTGGCATCCGCGCCGACGGCGGGCGCCGGGTGCTGAACGGGGAAACCACCCTGGAAGAGGTGCTGCGGGTGACCCGCGAAGGCTGAGGGTTTGGTATCGCGCCGTATGGGGTCGAGCGTCGGCAGGTTGGAACGGATCTGAGCTATGGGTGCCTTCGAATTCAACGCCCTCGATGACGGCGGACGGGAACGCTCCGGAGTTCTGGAGGGCGATACCGCCCGTCAGGTCCGCCAGCAGCTGCGCGAGCGTGGCTGGCTGCCCCTGAGTGTCCAGGAGGTGGCCCAGAAGGAGGCCCGGGCCGGACGCCAGCCCCTATGGCTGCAGCGCGGCGTCACCGCCACCGAGCTGGCGCTCATCACCCGCCAGCTCGCCACCCTGGTGCGTTCCGGGCTGCCGGTGGAAGAGGCGCTGCGCGCGGTGTCCGAGCAGACCGATCGGCCGCGGCTGAAGAGCATGATGATGGCGGTGCGCTCGCGGGTGGTGGAGGGCCACACCCTGGCGGACGGGCTGGGGGATTTCCCCCATGTCTTTCCCGAGTTGTTTCGCGCCACGGTGGCCGCCGGCGAGCAGTCCGGCCACCTGGATGTGGTGCTCGAACGGCTTGGCGACTACACCGAGAACCGCCAGCAGATGCGCCAGAAGATTCAGCTGGCACTTTTCTATCCGCTGCTGCTGACCAGCGTCGCCATCCTGGTGGTCACCGGCCTGCTCACCTATGTGGTGCCCCAGGTCGTGCAGGTATTCACCAACATTCATCAGGAGCTGCCGGTGCTCACCCGGGCGCTGATCGCCTTCAGCGATTTCCTGCGCGCCTGGGGAATCCTGCTGCTGATCCTGCTGGTCGGCGTGATAACCGGAGTCGTGCGCCTGCTCAAGCGGCCCGGGCCGCGCAAACGCTTCCACCGCATGCTGTTGTCCGTACCCCTGGTTGCCAAGCTGGTGCGGGGGCTGAACACCACCCGGTTCGCCCGCACCTTCAGCATCCTGACCGCCAGCGGCGTACCGGTGCTGGAAGCGCTGCGTATTTCCGCCCAGGTGATGGGCAACATGCCCATGCGCGAGGCGGTGGAGGAGGCGACCGGACGGGTGAGGGAAGGTGCGAGCCTGTACTCGGCCCTGTCCAAGAGCGGCTATTTCCCGCCCATGACCGTGCATCTGATCGCCAGCGGCGAAGCCAGCGGCCGCCTGGAAGAGATGCTGGAACGCGCCGCCGATCACCAGGACCGGGAGATGGAGACGCTCAACGCGGCTATCCTGGGGCTGTTCGAGCCGCTGCTGATCCTGGTCATGGGCGGGGTCGTACTGATCATCGTGCTCGCCATTTTGCTGCCCATCTTCGACCTCAACCAGCTCGTGCACTGATTTGTCCCGGCGTGCACCGTCGTGCCCCGCGGGCCACGGCAGGTGCCCCCAAGGCTGGAATATTTCCTTTCGGCGGCCCGTCCTTAGTTCATTGAGGAGGACGACCTGCCATGAACTTCCTCTGTCGATGGTGTAAAACCTGGCTGCTGCGCCAGCGCGGCGCGCGTATGACGCCCCAGCTCTATCGGGTCGCCTACGCGTGGTGTCACGAGCAGGACACGGCGGCTCATATCGTCCGCAGTGCCCTGGCGACGGCAGTGGCCGACGCGGCTTTGCTGCGCGCGCCGCACCTGCTCAAGCAGCAGGTATTGTTTTATATGGTGCGTGACCACAGGCACAGACAGTCGGCGCAAGAGCGGCCGGCGGCACCCGCCTCGGACCGGTGGTTTCCGCCCTCCGCCGGCGGTATAGCCGGCCGCGTACGGCAGGCAATGCTGGAGCTGTCCGAAGAGCAGTGCAAGATCGTCACCCTGGTGGACCTGGGCGGATGCTCCTATCGGGAAGTGGCGGCCATTCTGGATCTGCCGGTCCGTTCGGTGGTCCGTAGCTTGTGTGAAATTCGTACCCGGATGAAGGAACGTCTCCTGAACAGGCGCTATGGGCGACCTGCACAGGTTGTGAGCCTGGAGGGCTTGCGATGAGTCACCGCCAGAACGACTGCTACGAACTGCTGGTCGCCTATGTGGACGGCCAGTTGAACCGGGACGAGCGCGAATATGTGCTTACCCTCCTGGAACAGGAACCGGAGCTGAGCCGCCGTGCCTGGGAGCTTCGCCAGACCAAGGACATGGTGGAATTCGCCTACGAACAGGTGACCGTTCCGTCCGATCTGTCCAAGCCGCCCCGTGGACCCGGGCCGTTGCGTTTCATGACCGCCTGGGTGGCCGTGCTGGTGCTGGTGGGCGTCAGTCTGCTGGGCTACGCGGTGGTGGAGAAGCAGGGCGCTCACAAACCCCACCCGGAGATCCAGGCGCGCAACAGCGATCCTGCAACGCTGCCCGCCATGCCGGGTCCGCCGCCTGCCTGAGGCGAAACGTTCGCCGGGCGCCGACAGTCAGGCGTCCACGTAATGCACGCTCGTTTCCACCGTCCCGTCCGGATGCAGCAGCAACCACCGGTAGCCCGGCGGGCGGCTGTCGAGGGCGAAAGACTCGCTGCCCGGCAGAAACTGAACGCACGTTGACGGACTGGCCAGCAGCCGCACATCATTGCGGGTGCCGTCGAAGGGCTGGTGAACGTGACCCCACAGCAGCACGCGCACCCGGGGATGGCGGTCCAGGACGGCGAACAGGGCCGGTGCATTGTCCACCGTCATGGTGTCCAGCCAGCGGCTGTTCATGGGCACCGGATTGTGGTGCAGGCAGACCAGGGCGTGAGGCGTCGGACAATCCTGCAAGGCGCTGTCGAGTCGCTCCAGTTCAGGGTCAGCCAGGTGGCCGCCTTCGCTTCCCTGGACGGTCGAGTCCAGCAGGATCAGCTGCCAGTCCGCGACGGTGCCGCCGGGTACGCTCGCCACGCCGTCTCCGTCGAGTTCACTGCGCAACGTGGCAGCCTCGTCATGGTTGCCGGGCAGGCACCACACGGGCGCGTCGAAGGCTTCCTCAAGCAAGCGGGCCAAACGGTTGTAAGCCGGTACCGAGCCGTCGTGGGTGAGGTCGCCGGTGAGCAGCACCAGGTCGGGCGTATCCGCTTCCGCGCGAACCGCGTCCAGCACGCGCCGCAGACTGTCTTCGGTGTTGCAGTCATAGAGCGTTGCCGCCGGATCGGCGTACAGATGCGTGTCGGTCAGTTGCAGGACCCTCAAAGGCGGTGCATCGGCGATCTCTGACATGGAATCGTAAGGCTGCCGGCTGAGTAAAGACCCAAGTGTACTGCGTCAAGGGCCGATACGCATGCCGCGGCTGTATGGAAATCTATGAAAAGCGCCACGGAAAACACGGAAAGCACGGAAAAATTTGCTCATGAAACAGGGGGCCGGTTCGGTATAGCGCGCTGAAGAGGGAGGCCGTTGCGCTTTGGTTCGTCAATTCGCGCTGTCCCTTCTTTTCGCAACGCAATGCTCCGACCCACAAGGATACGAACGGTATTTCGGTATGACTCCGGGGCTTTCCCAGGCGAGAAGTTTCGCCCCATAGGACGTCGACGTTCCGAGCAGGGCTTTCGACTGTGCAGAGCGTTCAATGAACAATCGCTTTTCCGTCGATTCCATGGCTCTCCCGAAAGCTTTCGGTCATCCTCCGGCGCGATGCCCTTCGGTTATTGCGTCCTACGTGGTGCTGAACCCGTGGTACACGATGGAGCAGGTCCCGTCCAACGCGGCCTCCTCTTTTACCTTCCGTGCTTTCCGTGTTTTCCGTGGCGCATTTTGCTCTTGGTCTTTTTGCAGCCAAGCGCCTGAGTCCGGAGCTCCGCTCCATGCTAGGCTTGTTTCAGTTTCTGTC
>CAZNBB010000113.1:1161-2579 GCA_964571225.1 uncultured Gammaproteobacteria bacterium | reverse complement strand
CCAAGCGCCTGAGTCCGGAGCTCCGCTCCATGCTAGGCTTGTTTCAGTTTCTGTCCAGCTGCGGCGGTGCGTCATGTCCAACAAGACTTTCACGTTGTCCGAATCCCTGTATCAATACCTGACCGGTGTCTCCCTGCGGGAGTCGCCCCTGATGAGGCGGCTGCGGGAGGAGACGGCGCGGGATCCCATGGCCCGTATGCAGATCGCTCCCGAGCAAGGGCAGCTCATGGCGTTGCTGGTGCAGCTGATGGGTGCCCGCCGTACGCTCGAAGTGGGGGTATTCACGGGTTACAGCAGTCTGGCCGTGGCCCAGGCGCTGCCTTCCGACGGCCATATCGTGGCCTGCGACATCAGCGAGCGCTGGACGGCGGTGGCCCGGCGCTATTGGCAGGAAGCCGGCGTGGCGGACAAGATCGACCTGCGTCTGGCGCCGGCGCTGCAGACACTGGACGACCTGCTGACAGCCGGCGAAGCGGGCCGTTTCGATTTCGCGTTCATCGACGCCGACAAGGAAAACTACCCCCACTACTTCGAGCGCTGCCTCGCGTTGCTGCGTCCGGGCGGGCTGATCGCCGTGGACAACGTGCTCTGGTCCGGCAGGGTGGCGGACGAATCCGACAGCGAGCCCGACACGGTCGCTATCCGCGCCTTCAACCGCCAGCTGCATACCGACGATCGCATCTCCCTCAGCCTGCTCCCCATCGGCGACGGCCTCACCCTCGCGCTCAAGCGCTGAGATCGCAGGTAAGCCAAGAAAAATTCAAAAGCGCCACGGAAAACACGGAAAGCACGGAAGGAATTAACTGAAATAATGCGCGATGGCTGCGACGCGTAGGTTGTGGGCTGAGCGCTGAGCGCAGGGAAGGTCGACGTCGTCCGTTCGCCTCCTCCGGTACCTATGGCTACCAAGCGAACGGCATCGCGCGTCACTCAGGAGATTGGGGTTGTGGGCCGGCGCGTTATGGACTTGCTTGCAGCTCTGAACATTCGGGTATCTGCGACGCTGTATTAGGCAAGGTGCGCCTACTTCACCCGCGGCTCGTAATTGGAAATCACTTTTCCGCGCTTTCCGTGGCGCATTTTTTGAATTTCCTCTACTCCAGCGGCTTGATGAACACCTTGGACTTGCGCTGGTAGTTGTACAGGCTGCGGCGCTTGACCGGCAGGTCGGCGACGTCGCCGGGCTGGAAGCCCCGCTCCCGGAACCAGTGGGCGGTGCGGGTGGTGAGCACGAACAGGCGGCGAATGCCCAGCCCGCCGGCGCGCTGCTGGAGAGCGTCCAGGAGTTGGTCGCCCCGGCCCTGGTGGCGGTAATCGGGGTGCACGGCCAGACAGGCCAGTTCGCCCACCGTTTCTTCCGGATAGGGATACAGAGCCGCGCACGCCACGATCATGCCATCGCGCTCCACCACCATGAA
>CAZNBB010000113.1:0-1061 GCA_964571225.1 uncultured Gammaproteobacteria bacterium | reverse complement strand
ATCTGTTCGGTCTGTATCGGATCGAGCTGCCGTATCAGCCGCCGGCGTCCGTCGGTGAGCCCCTGTTCCTCCAGCACCAGGATGAGCTTGTCCGCCTGCAGGGCGACCGCGGCGGCGGTGGCCACTTCCTCGGCGCTGATGTTGAAGATCTCTCCGGTGGGCGAGTATCCCAGCGGCGAGAGCAGCACCACCCGGTCATCGGCCAACTGCTGACGGATGGCGGTGACGTCCACGCGGCGCACGTCGCCGGTGTGACAGTAGTCCACCCCCTCGCGCACCCCCAGGGGGCGGGCGGTGACGAAGTTGCCGGAGGTTACCCGGATGCGCGCCCCGGACATGGGGGTGTTGGCCAGCCCCATGGACAGCAGCGCCTCGACCTCCACCCGGACCGTGCCCACGGCCTCCTTTACGCAGGCCAGGGCGTCGTCGTCGGTGATCCTGAGCCCGCCCACGTACCGAAGCTCTGCGCCCCGTTCCCGCAGCCGCTGCTCGATCTGGGGCCGCGCCCCGTGGACCAGCACCAGCCGGATGCCCAGGCTGTCCAGTAGCGCGATGTCGTGGATGAGGTTCGCGAACCCCGGGTCCGCTACCGCCTCGCCGCCGAATAGCACCACGAAGGTACGGCCTCGATGGGCGTTGATGTAGGGCGCGGAAAGACGGAACCAGTCGACGAAGGATTTGGCGTTCTTGTTATCGGCCACGTTGGTGTCCCGGCTGCAGGAAGCTCGATTGACTGCTTACTATACATGCTGATTGCTGGGTTGCACTAAGGTCGGTAAAACCAAGACGCCACGGAAAACACGGAAAGCACGGACGTGAAAAAGGATGTTTGTGGAGTACGGGGAACGACGAGCCGAACAGTTAACGGTTACCGCCCGCTGCAGTAGTGCCCGTTCATGATTTGGAATTTCCGTGCTTTCCGTGTCTTCCGTGGCGCTTTTCTTCCAGGCTTGAACGCCCTACTGCGGTCGAACGCAGAGTTGCCGGACGAGCTGGCGGAGCAGGTCGACGGTGGGAGTGATGCGGTCCAGGGCGAGGAATTCGTCGGGTTGGTGGGCCTG
>CAZNBB010000112.1:8808-11177 GCA_964571225.1 uncultured Gammaproteobacteria bacterium | reverse complement strand
GCGTCTGCGGCACACAGCCGATCTTCGGGGCGATCGACTCCACGGCCGCCCACAGTGAGGGATACTCTCCGCGATGCTCCTGGACCATCCGCACCGCGCGTTCGCGGACCTCAGGGGAAAACTTGTTGGACTTGTTCATCGCTCCATTCTCTCAAGAGTTGGAGCCTCCGCCAAACCCGGGGCGGTTCACGAACGAGGGGTTGGCCATAATAAAGGAAAACGGTTGGAAAAAGTCCGCTGCCGAGTTGGAGATCTGGCGCTACGGCACCCCCACCTTTCGTGTGTCAGCTTGCGAACTCTCAACGATGTAGCTGGAAAGATAATCTTTCGGAACCAGATCCAGGAGGCGCGCCCGGTCTCGGTAGAACAAGTCGTAGCTCATATTGGAGATCTCTTCCGGCGTATATGCGATATTGGATGTCGCAGGCTGTTTGGCAATAACGCCAAGTCCATATGCGCAATCCAAGACAAATACTCGAAGATCGCGACGCGTGGCCCGAAGGTGCAGGATTGACTTCCATACATCACCACACCACGGAGCATTATTATTGGGTTTAATCGGATTCGAGGCGCTCTCCTCGGGGGGGATGCAATCGTCTACCACGATCACTCCGCCTGAGCGCAAGTAGCGAAGCGAGTTTTCGATGTCACGAAGTGACTGCTCATAAGTGTGTAATCCATCGACAAAAACCACGTCAGGTGGTTTCGTGGTAAGGATGTTTGAGTATTTGGAAAAAAACTCGTCGCTTGTTATTTGATAGTACTCGTTTCGAATATTTGAAAGATTCCATTTGATCCATCGAAGTTTGTTGATCGTCCGAAATAGAAATCGAGGATCGACCGCAATCTTTTTCTTGGCCTTTATCCTAAAAAATGTATCCCCAGACTGGACTCCAATCTCGAGATAGTTTCGAGCCTGCCGTGAGTCCAGCAAGGCCTGAATAACCTCAACGCGAGCGCTTGCAGCTTTGTCTCGCATGTCTTCAACCTCCTGCGGTTTAATAGCATTGCGAGAATGACCTTGCCCCTGATCCGAGCATGGCGGAATGTGCGAAATCGAGCATATCAGGCAGTCTCCTTGGCGAACACCGCTGCGGACTTTCTGCCCAACGCCCGTCACCCGGCAGCTAGTCGGCTGTCACCGCGTTGCGTGACCTTGGCAGGATGACTGCCGGGGCACCGGTGCCGACGTACCCGTAGTGCGGGGGGAAGGGAATATGTGGACCGGTGCCGTTCAGCCGGCGGGGTCGACATCGCCGATCGACGGCGCCTGCGGCACCAGCCGCAAAGCATCCGGGGGCAGTCGTGCCCACAGACGCGAGCCGACCGTGAGGTCTCTAGCCCACCAGCCGGGCGCCCACGCTTGCAGGCGCGGAGAGCCGTCCAGTTGCACCATGAGCAGGGCGCCGGTCGTTTGTAGGGCAGTGACCGTGACTTCAAGGCAGTTGTCGGTCGACTCGGGTTTTGACCGCAGGAGTTCGATCTCACCGGCACACAGCCCGGCCTGCAGCTCACCCGGTGGGACCGTGGTCGCCGCGCTATCCAGGACGCGGCCGGCTATCTCCAGACGTAGCCCGCCTTCGGTGGAGCCGACCACGCGGGTCGGCCACAGGTTGTCGATGCCCAGATGGGCGGCGACCCGGACGTCGGCCGGGCGCGCGAGCACCTCGCGGTAGGGTCCAGCCTGCAGCAGGCTGCCGTTGGCCAGCACGGCGACATGGTCGGCCAGGATCGCCGCCTCGCTACGGTCGTGAGTGACGTACACCACCGCCAGTCCGTGCTCATCGAGCAGATGGCGGACGCCCATGTGCAGGGTTTGCCGGCTGGCTGCGTCCAGGTTCGCGCTGGGTTCGTCGAGCAACACCAGCGCCGGCTCCATGGCCAGGGCGCGGGCGAGGGCGAGGCGTTGGCGCTGGCCTCGGCTCAGTTCGCGGGGATAGCGTCTTTCCATGCCGGCGAGCCGGAATTCCACCAGCAGCTGTTGCAGACGACTGCGTTTGTCACGTGGCGTGCCGCGCAAGCCGAAGGCCAGGTTGCCCTCCACCGTCAAATGGGGAAACAGGGCCAAGTCCTGGGGCACGTAGGCGATCCGCCGGCGCTCCGGCGTGTGGGCTGTAATGTTTCGCCCGTGCAGCGTGACGCTGCCGGCGTCGACGCTGGTGAAGCCGGCCACCGCCTCAAGGAGTGTCGTCTTGCCCGCACCGTTGGCGCCCTGCACCGCCAGGCAGCAGCCGGCGGGTACGTCCAGATCCAACGGACCGAGCCTGAACTCGCCGCGGTGCACCTCCAGGCCGTCCAACTGTAATCCAGCGTCGCTCACTTGCCGGCACCGAAGCGCCTGACACCTGCAAGGCCTCGCAGCACCAGGA
>CAZNBB010000112.1:0-8708 GCA_964571225.1 uncultured Gammaproteobacteria bacterium | reverse complement strand
CCGGCGACCACATGAGGCACGGTCAGGGGGACGTCCACCACCGCCTGGATGAGACTCTTGCCGGGGAACTCGCTGCGGGCGAGCAACCACGCCAGCGGGATGCCCAGCAGGCCCGCCGTCAATGCCGTGATGGCTGCCGCCTCCAGACTGAGCAGTACGGCCGACTGCGCCTCGGTATCGCCCGCCACGCGCGCAAGCTCCCCCGGCGCGCTCAGTGCATCGATGCTGAGCACCGCCAGGGGAACCACGATGGAGGCGACAAACAGGGCACCCAGCAATGCGAAAGGCAGGGTCACTCGGCGCTGGCGCGAAGGTTGGAGCCGGCGCGTTCGTTGCGTCATCGCCTGAGGGAAGCTCCCGGCGGAACGCCGTCAGCTGGAGCCCCAGGGGCGAACGTGGTCGCGCAACGAGTCAGGCATGTGGGCCATGCCCTGTGCCCAGGGCTTGGTAAATGTGCCGAATCCGCTCTGCGCCATGATCTTGCGTCCCTGGGGACCCATCAGGAAATTGATGTATTCCTGGCCGAGTTTTGTGCTGGGGGCGTTCTGGGGGATGGTCACTCCGTAGATCAACGGTGCGCCGTGCAACACGCCCTTGGAGGTGTGGGCAACTCCGTGTTTGTAGTAAGCGGCATCCGCCGGGCGACTGAGGTTGATGCGGTTAGGCAGCTTGACGTAACGCAGGTGATGGGATTTCGCCGACGAGCTGTAGATGGCCAGGTAGTCGATCTGGCCCGTCTGCAGGGCTGAAATGAGCGCGGTTTCGGTGTCGCGTATGGCGCTCTTGGGTGCATTGGCGAGCACCTGCTTCTTAAGTCCCGGGTCGTGATAGTAACGGGAGGCGAGACTGAGCATCTGGAGGAACTGGTAGCCGGACGGGTCTGTATCGGGGTTGGAGCGGCCGATCACTACACCGGGCTTGGACACCACCTTGTACCAGTTATGGGGCCCGATGTGGCTGGCGCCTTTGCTCTGGGGGGTGTATGCCAGGGTGGCGGCGTTGGAGGCAAATCCGATGTACCAGTCGGCGAGATTGGCCTTGCCGAGCACCCGGGGAATCACGCCGTAGGCGGCGGCCGCATAGACGTCGGCGCGCTGATGCAGGTTCGCGATGCGCCGCGCCATCATCACGCTGCCGCCGAATTCGCCCTTGACGGTAACGCCCGGGTGAGCGTGTTCGAAGGCACGGTCGATGCGATGGAAGGGCACGGCCAGGGTGCCCGCTGCGTACACGGTGAGGGTCGAAGCGCTGGCGGCGCTCGATGCCAGCGCCAGGCTGAGTGCCAGGGCTGCTGCTGCCAGAGGTACAGAGGGGGATCCTGTGTTGTCCATTGCGCAGTCTCCTTGTGTTTTGATTGGTCTGCTACCGCTTGGTTGGACCTCCTTTGGTGCAGCGGGTTGCGGCGTGGATGTTGTGCAAGAGCGCCCATCCTCCAGCTGCAACGGGATCGCTCGGCCCGGTTAGCATGCCATAGCTGCTGAGCGACGGTCGAGACGACGGAGGCCGCCATGAAACGACCTCCGGGGATAACGAAATCTTTACATCATCACTTGGCCCCAGCCCGGCCGGCAATGCTTGCGCCGAGCGTCTCAGGAGCCGGTCGCGGCAGGAGCAGTGCCTGGCCAACAGCACCTCTTGCCTTCATTCAAAGGCGTTCTGAAGACGAGGCATCCAGCAGCGGAGGTGCGAAATAGCGGCCCTGTCCCAGGTCGACGCCCAACTCACGCATGCGATCCGCGGTGGCGGAATCCTCGATCCCTTCGGCCAGGGTTACCAGCTCAAGTTCCCGGGCGACATAACGGATGCTGCGGATGACGGCCTGGGCCTTGGCGGCGGTGCGTGCCTGGCGCACCAGTCGGCCCTCGATCTTGAGAAAGTGGACTGGCAGGTCCACCAGATATCGGAATGACGAATAGCCGCTGCCGAAATCGTCTATGGCTAGACGCACGCCCTGGTCCACCAGCGGTTGCAGCATCTCCAGGGCCTGTTGGGAGTCGATGAAATCCCGTTCCGTGATTTCCACGACGATAGGGTGCTCGCCGGGGCCGCAGGTCGAATGGTGTTCCCGCAGCAACGTTGCCAGCGCATTCATCATTTCGCGCTGGCGCAGCAAGCCCGCCGAGACGTTGATGAAATGGAGCAGAAGCACACCGGACTGAACCTGGCCCTGGCAGTGATGGAGCGCGGATCGGAACATGCTGTAGTCGACACGATGGATCAGGTGGCGCAGGCTGGCCACCTCGATGAATTCCTCCGCCTCGATGATGCCTTGATGGCCAGTGTCGTTGGCGATCAGTCGGGCCAGCGCCTGGTAGCCAATTGTCTCGCCGGTGCGCAGATCGACGATCGCCTGATAGGCGGGCTGCAGGCCGTTGGACTGAAGAGCGGTTTCGATCCTGGACGCCATTGTGTAGATGCGACGGCCCCGTGCGGTCGGACGCTGCACGCGGTTGCGGCCGGAATCCTTGGCTTCATACAGGGCCGCATCCGCGATGCCGAGCAGCTGTGTCGGTTCCGACTCGTCCAGCGGGTAGCAGGCCAGCCCCCCGCTGATGGTTAGTTGCAGGGCGCGCTGCTGTTCGATCATGAAGGTCCTGGAGCCGACCGCCCTGCGTGCGCGGTCCGCGATTCCCATTGCCTCGTCGGCTTCCGTGTCGGGCAACAGAATAAGGAACTCCTCGCCGCCCCAACGACCGACCCAATCGCCCTGGCGGACGGCGCCGTTGAGCAGTTGCGCGACCTGTGCGAGGACCGTGTCCCCGGTCTGGTGACCGTAGTGGTCGTTGATGGTCTTGAACTGGTCCAGGTCTATCAACAAGATCGCGTATGGCACCTGTTCCCGCTCGGCGCGCGCGTGGACGTGCTCGAGGGCCGCCTGTATGGCCGGTCGGTTCAACAGACCGGTCAACTCATCGTATTCGGCTGCCTCTCGCAACCGGGCACGCAGGGTGACTTGTTCGAGCAATGCCCCGGCGACCCTGCCGAAAAGGCTCAGCGACTCCGTACCAACCCGTTCAAAGTAATTGCTGCGGTCGACGGTGACGCCGAAGCCACCGGCAAGCACCTCCGACGCCGCGAGGCGAAAACACATGAGCTGTTGGCCCTGCAGCATTTGAGGCTCCAGGTAGTCCGCCAGGTCGTCGACCCTCCTGGCGGACAACACCGCTTCGGGTACCGCGCCCGCTGCATAGAGGGCAGCGATGCGACCCCGGTCATCGGGGGAATCGAAGGTGTAGAGCCAGGCGGCGCGGATATGCGGAGACGCGCGGACCAGTGTCTCGCACACGCCCTGCAGCACGAGTGCCGGGTCCTGCCGCTGTGCCAGCTCCGCGGTGGCGCCGAAGAGTGTGGACTGCAGCAGTTCGCGCTCGACGCCCGGAGAAAAGTCCGCGGATGCATCGCCGGATTCCGTAGTCATAGTGCGAGTATAGAAGTTGCCCGCCGGCCGGCGGCGCTTGACTTTCATCAAGGCCGGGTCAACGCGCGCGCGGCATGCTTCCCACCAACAGCCCGGCACCGTGTCGTTCGCTGTACTTTACCCGCCCGATGGTGGGGTTATCAGTTGTCTAGGGAGGCAATCATGTCCGCAGAACATCCATCCTACATGAGCCGGCGCGGCTTGTTTCGTCACGTAGGCGCCGGTACGGCAGCCATCGCACTCGGTGGTCTGTTGCTGCCGTTACGCGCCGCCAGCGCGGAAGAACATACCGCCCGTGACAGCGGTACCGCCGCAGTCAAGAAGGGGAAGCCCGTGGTGGGAGATCCAACCGCGCTTCCCGGGCCGATTCACCGCTCGCACAGCGTACACCACGACATCAAGCTGACTGTGGACGAACACTACGCTGAGATCTCCCCGGGAGCGCTGTTCCGGTTCTGCACCTTCGACGGTCATATTCCGGGTCCTATGATCCGCGTGCGGGAAGGCGACACGGTCAGCTTCACCCTGGAAAACCCCACCGGCAACCTGCTCATGCATAACGTGGACATGCACGCGGTGTACGGCAGTGGCGGTGGAGCGCCCGCGACGCTGGTGGCTCCCGGGCAAAGCAAGACCGAGCACTTCAGGGCTATGTATCCCGGCGCATTCATCTACCACTGCGCGGTCGTGCCCAACATGGACATGCACATCAGCAGTGGCATGTACGGAATGATTCTGGTGGAGCCGAAGGACGGTTTGCCCAGGGTGGACCGAGAGTTCTATCTCGGCCAAAACGAGGTCTACACCGACAAGAGGTTCGGAGCGGAGGGGGTTCATCAGTTCGACTGGCAACGCCTGGCTGCGGAAGACCCGACCTACGTCCTGTTCAACGGCGGGGCGGCGGCACTGACGCCGCGGCGCGCGGGCGCCATGAAAGCCAAAGTAGGCGAAACGGTGCGCGTGTTCATGGTGAACGGCGGTCCCAATCTGACCAGCAGCTTCCACCCCATCGGCAACGTGTGGACCGAGGCCTGGTCCCAGGGTGCGATCGCGAACGAACCCCAGCGCTACATACAGACGCAGTCGGTTCCCCCCGGCAGCACGTTCGTGGGGCACATGAAGCTGCCGGTCCCGGAGACGGTGAAACTGGTGGACCACGCATTGACCCGCGTCATGCGCAAGGGACTGCTGGCGGAAATAAACGTGGAGGGCGCCGCCAACCCGGACATTTTCCGGTCATAGCCCGACGCGGGCCGAACACCGCAGCCCGCCTTTGGGCGCCCATGTGCCATGAGGTGCCCGTGGCGCCGACGGCGGGCTGCAGAGTGCCGGTTGTCGTGGAACGAGGGTCTCGGATCGGCGTCCGCCAGCTGCAGCGCCTGGGATGTTCCGGCCGGTCCGGGGCACATCCGAGGCGGTCCGCCGGTTTATGCCGCCGCTGCCGCTTCATCCTGCTCGGCCTGTTCAACAGGCGCGAGGATGTCGGCCAGAGTGACGCTGTTCAGGAAATTGTCGACGTGGACATTGAGTCTGTCCAGCAGGTGCTGATGGGATGGATCCATGTAGGCTTTTCGTTCCGGGTTCACTGCGCGTGCCACGTCGGCAAGTGTGATCTGCGAAGACGGACGGCTGAGACGATACCCCCCGTCGGGTCCACGCTGGGACATGACCAGATTCGCTTCCCGTAGCTGCTTGAACAGTTGTTCGAGGTAGGATACGGAAATGCGCACACGTACGGACAGCCCGGACAGTGCCACCAGGGGCGCTTCCTCGACGGGTTGTGCGCCGTTCTGTTGCGATGCCAGGACCAGCATGGACATCAAGGCATGTTGGCTTTGGGGCGATAGCTTCATGACGTGGCTCCCTGGTTTTTCGAGGTTCGGTTGACGAAATAAAGAGCGCAGCACGACAGACAAGTTGGACGCCGCGTGGAGGTCGGGACGGGCGGCAGCTACTGCAACAGGCGCCGCGCTGAACGGCGGCGGGCCGCGATGCTTACACAGCCCCTTGCCCGTCCCTGGGCTCGGCCTTCTCCCTGTGTGGCGTGGGGTCCTACCCTGCGGCGCCGTCCCTGATTCCCTGCCGGTCACCACCTTCCGGGTGGTGGGTGCGAACGTGCTGGGGGCGATCCGTCGCGGTCCTTCGCCTGACCTGTCTACGCTCCATGAGCGGCAGAGGGGGTAACCGGAGCGCGCCTCAGCTCGTTCTGCAAGGAACAGCAGCAACAGACGTGCCAGCATGCTAGCGCTCCAAAGATCAAAGAGTTATGGACGCCGTGAAGGCCCTGTGTGTCGTCTACAGGCAACGCGTCCAGGCGGGAAAGGGCGAAAGTCCCCGATCTCAACGGCTTGCGTCTGTCGTTGTGAAACGACAAATTGCGGGTGGGCAACGTGGCGGGCGGTATACCTGCGGGAGGGGACAGCGCCTGTAACTATGGCATTGCCTGTTCGATTGCGTAAGCGCCAGCCGGGCGCATTTTGGATGCGCGACGCGAAGCCCAACACGCCGCGTCGGAACACGGCAGTCACTGCCCTTGTCGGGAAACGCGGTTAGTTGCTTGCAGGGGCGCTGGAAATCCTGCCGCACACCGGCCAGGACGGTTCGCTTCCGCGGACAATTGCCCGATTCGTCCCCGGGACGCCGGCAACCCATCCCCGGATCCGTATCCATACGCCCTGGGCCATCTGTGGGTGTGTCGCCAGTATCTCCAGCGCCAAATGGTCCGGGTTCGAGCGTAACCGCCACCCGTCCATGCCCTGGAGCAGACTCCACACCGCGGATTGGGGCGCCTCAATCCCAATGGCCGCGTTGATCTCGAACAGGGGCCCTCGTTGGTTCGGATGCCGCCAGTGGCGGAGGGCGAAGGACCCTGCCAGGGTTTGACCTTGAGTGGCGACCTTACTAACATACAAACGATTGTTCAAATGTTCACTTGATGGCTGGCGAACTGGAGTGGGTACCTATGGCCGCTAGATCGACGTCGTCGCGGAGTGCCTGTGGCTCGGCGGCGGAGCCTTCACTGGAACAGGCGGAGGAACTCGCCGGCATGTTCCATCTGCTGGGCGACGTGAACCGCCTGCGGCTGATCTGTGCCTGTATGGATCAGGCGGTGTGCGTGCAGGATCTGGCGGATCGTTTCGGGTTGTCACCCTCGCTGGTCAGCCACAACCTGCGCCTGCTCAAGGCCGCCCGGCTCATGAGAGCGCAGCGGCGTGGAAAGCAGGTGTTCTATACCGTCGATGACCACCACGTGCGTACCGTGCTGCGGGACATGACCACTCATGTCGCCGAGCCGGAAAGCGACGCCGATTGAGGTGCCCGATACGCCCGGCGCCGAACCAACCGCGAGACAATGACCAGCGAAGGGGTCCCCTATGGAACATAGACACGGGCCATACGAGCAGGGAAATACTCATTCCCACGCCCATGAACACGATCATTCCCACCATCACTCCCACGGCATCAGCGTGGATGCTGACAGGCGGTATCTGAGTATCGCTCTCGGGTTGCTGCTGGCGTTCATGGCGGGTGAGGTTGTGGTCGGCCTCATGGCCTCCTCGCTGGCGTTGATCTCCGATGCCGGACACATGTTGACAGATGCCGGTGCCATCGCCATGTCCCTGGTAGTGATGCGTCTGTCCCAGCGCCCCGCAGGCGGCGATTTCACCTTCGGGCTCAAGCGGGCGGAGATTTTCAGCGCCCAGATAAACGGCATAACGTTGGTCGCCCTGGCCGGTTGGTTCGTTATTGAAGGCGTACGCCGGCTGATCTGGCCTCCCGCCGTGGAAGGGCTGCTGGTCACCTGGGTCGCTTTGGTGGGCATAGTCGTCAACCTGCTGGCCACCTGGGCCATCGGCAAGGCCAATCGGGACAGCCTGAATGTCGAGGGCAGCTTTCGGCATATTCTGACCGATCTCTACGCATTCATAGCCACCGCCGTGGCCGGCGCTCTGATGCACTGGACACATATATTCCGTCTCGATGCCGTGGTCGCGCTGCTGGTGGCCGGTTTGATGCTGAGGGCGGGCACCGGACTGCTCAAGGAATCAGGGAGGATTTTCCTGGAAGCGGCACCGAGAGGTGTGGACCCGCAAGCCATCGGTCAGGCGATGGCGGCCGACGCGGATGTGCAGGAGGTCCACGACCTGCATGTCTGGGAAGTGACGTCCGGGTTTCCGGCGCTGTCGGCTCACGTGTTGGTGCGCAATCACGCGCCGTGCCGGGGCGAATGCCATGGAGTGCGGGAACGTCTGGAGTCCCTATTGGAGAGGCGTTTCCATATCACCCATACCACTCTGCAAGTGGACCATTACCGCGCTGAATACCATGTGCCGGCCTACGAAGTGCGCAGCGCGTTGCCCAGCGCTAGAGCGGATGTCGGTGTGGGGTGATCCGTTTCAGAGCAGATGGTTCAGACACACAGCGAGCAACAGCGCGACGACGACAACGCCCCCCGCATAGGCGACCGCGGTACGCCGCCCCATCTGCTGGCCCACCGGACCCAGCGTCGCCACATTGGTGCCCACGCCGGCAATCAGCAGCAGCATGGCGTTGCCGGCGCCCAGTCCTTTGCTGCGCAGGGCATGGATCCACGGCAAGGAACCGAGGCTGTCGGTATAGATCAGGCTGGCGACGACTACGGCGGCGGCCAGTCCCGCCAAGTCGGCGCCCGTCCCGTAGCGCGCCACCCAGTCGCCGGGTAGAAACTCCTTGACCAGAGCGCCGAGGACCGCGCCCGCCAGGATCCACGGTGCCAGTTCGCGCAGCAGCCCGAGGGCCGTGCGCAGCGCCTGACGGAGTTTATCCACGGGATCGGAAAAATCCCACCACCGCTGCCCGGTGGACGGTGCCGGCTCATGGCAAGATGTGCAGCCGCAAGTCCGGGCCTGCGCCGCAGTGACCGGTTCCGGTGTTGTGTCAGCCGGCGCAACCAGGTCCACGAACAGGCCGGTGGCCGTCCCCACCAGCACACCACACACGGCGATGGCGCCGGCCAGGGGCCAACCGAGAAACACAGCGAGGGCGATCACGCCATACCAGTTGAACCAGGGTGTGGCGATCAGGAACGCGCACGCCGGTCCGCGCCGCCCGGTGGCCCGGTACAATTCGGTGGCGGTGGGTATCGCCGTGCAGCAGCACAGAGGCGTGAAAAAGCCGGCGGTGGCCCCGGCGAGATTGGAGCGCAGCCGGCCGCCGCCCACCAGCCGCCGCAACGCGTCCGGGCGGACAACGGCCTGCAACAGACCGGCGACGAAGAAACCCAGCACTGCGACCTCGGCGAATTCCCACA
>CAZNBB010000111.1:5016-11541 GCA_964571225.1 uncultured Gammaproteobacteria bacterium | reverse complement strand
GTACCGCCCGTGCGGGCCGCGGTATCGCTGACGGCGTTCATACCACCTCCCCGGCCGCATTTCCGGACAGCAGAGCGCCGCCCAGGTGACCCTCCAGTTGACGACGCAGGGGCGTCAAGCTCATGCGCTGGACCAGATCGGCCGCGAATGCGTACACCAACAGATTGCGGGCCGTCGCCTCGTCGATGGACCGGGAGCGCAGATAAAACAGCGCCTCCCTATCCAACTGACCGACCGTGGAACCGTGGCTGCACTTGACGTCGTCGGCATAGATCTCCAGCTGCGGCTTGCTGTCGGCTTCCGCATCCCGGGACAGCAGCAGGTTGTTGTTGGTCTGGCGCGCATCGGTGCGCTGGGCGTCGGGGTGCACCACGATACGGCCACTGAACACCGACCGGGAACGCCCGTCCAGCACCCCCTTGTACCACTCACGGCTGGTGGTGTGAGGCGCCCGATGATCGATGCGGGTGTGGTTGTCCACGTGCTGGCGCCCGCCGGTGATGTACAGACCGTTCAGGGTGCATTCGCCCCCCTCCCCGTGCAGGACCGCGCCCAGATCGTTACGCACCAGCCGTCCTCCCAGCGTCACATTGTGGGAAGTGTAGCGGCTGTCCCGCTGCTGGTGCACATGGGTACCGGCGATGTGGTACGTCTTGGCCCCGTCCCTCGCCAATTTGTAGTGATCGACGGCGGCACCGCGCTCCAGGGCCATCTCCGTGACGGCATTGGTGAGGTGTTCGCCCTCACCCAGGCCCACGTGGCTTTCCACCACCACGGCGTGGCTGTCGGGTCCCGCGACCAGCAGGTTACGGACATGGGCGGCGCGCCCTTCGCCGCTGGACACGAACAACAGATGGATGGGCGCGTCCACCCGGGTGCCCGCCGCCAGGGCGATGTAGGCGCCGTCGGTCATAAAAGCGGTATTCAGAGCGGCGAAGCCATTGTCGTCGGCGGGTGCGTAGTGGCCCAAGTGATCTTCCAGGGCGCCTGGCGCGCGATCCATGATCGCCGCCAGACCGGTCACGGTCACGCCGGCCGGCAAATCGTCCACCCGGGAACACTCCGGGACGAAACGTCCGTCCACGAACACCAGCTCGTGGGCGGCAAGCCCGGTGAGGCGATAGCCGGCGATGGCCTCGGGCTCCACCGGCACCGGCACGTCGGCGAGGGTGAAGCGGCGCTTCTCGATAGGCCGCACGTCGGTGTATTTCCAGTCCTCCTGACGGACACTGGGATAGCCCAACTCGCCGAAGCGTTCCAGGCCTTCCCGGCGCAGGCGTTCGATCCACGGAACCCGCATGCCGGGCAGTACCGGCTGCAGGCGGCTGAACTCTTCCAGCTGACGGTCGGTTTCGCTCACTGCACCGCCTCCTCGGCGCCGGTGCCGGCGGCGCCTTCGATCCAGCCGTAGCCGTGCTCCTCCAATTCGAGCGCGAGACTGCGATCGCCGGATTTCACGATGCGCCCGTCGGCCAGCACATGGACGCGGTCGGGGACGATGTAGTGCAACAGTCGCTGGTAGTGGGTCACCACAATGAACGCCCGCTCCGGGCTGCGCAGGCTGTTGACCCCGTCGGCGACCACCTTCAGGGCATCGATATCCAAACCCGAATCGGTCTCGTCCAGGATCGCCAAGCGCGGTTCCAGAACGGCCATCTGGAGAATTTCATTGCGCTTTTTCTCGCCACCGGAGAAGCCCTCGTTGACGGCGCGGTACAGAAGGTCTTCCTTCATCTGCACCAGGCTCATCTTTTCCTTCACCAGGGACAGGAAATCCATGGCGTCCAACTCGGACTCGCCGCGGTGCTTGCGCACGGCGTTCAGCGCCGCCTTGAGCAGGTAGATGTTGCTCACGCCGGGGATCTCCACCGGATACTGAAAGGCCAGGAACATGCCCTCGCGGGCCCGCTCCTCGGGCTTCAGAGCCAGCAGGTCGTGCCCGTCATAACGGACCGATCCGGCGGTGACTTCGAAGTTCTCGCGTCCGGCCAGCACGTTGGCCAGGGTGCTCTTGCCCGATCCGTTGGGCCCCATGACTGCGTGGACCTCGCCGGGCTTCACTTCCAGATCGATGCCTTTGAGAATGGTCTTGCCTTCGATGCCTGCTTTCAGGCCGCTGATGGTCAGCATATGTGCCTCCCTTTCCGTGCCCGGACGGCGGTTGTGCGACCGTCCGGGCCTGAATCCATGGGTTGCCGTGGAGGGTCTTCGACGGCCGTCAGCCCACGGCGCCCTCAAGGCTCACGCCCAGCAGCTTCTGCGCCTCCACCGCAAACTCCATGGGCAGCTCCTTGAACACCTGCTTGCAGAATCCGTTGACGATCATGGACACCGCGTCTTCCTCGGACAGGCCCCGCTGGCGGCAGTAAAAGAGCTGGTCTTCGCCGATCTTGGAGGTGGTCGCCTCGTGCTCCACGTTGGCGGTGGGGTTCTTCACTTCGATATAGGGAAACGTGTGGGCGCCGCACTTGTCTCCCAGCAGCAGCGAATCGCACTGGGTGTAGTTGCGCGCGTTCTCTGCGCCCTTGAGCACCTTCACCAGACCGCGATAGGCGTTCTGGCCGCGGCCGGCGGATATGCCCTTGGAAATGATGGTGCTGGAGGTATTGCGACCGATATGGACCATCTTGGTGCCGGTGTCGGCCTGCTGGAAGTTGTTGGTGAGCGCCACGGAGTAGAACTCGCCCACCGAGTTGTCGCCTTCCAGGATGCAGCTGGGATACTTCCAGGTGATGGCCGAGCCGGTCTCCACCTGGGTCCAGGAGATCTTGGCGTTCTCGCCCCGGCAGGCGCCGCGCTTGGTGACGAAGTTGTAGATGCCCCCGCGCCCCTGCTCGTCGCCGGGATACCAGTTCTGCACGGTGGAGTATTTGATCTGGGCGTCCTTGAGGGCCACCAGTTCCACCACCGCAGCGTGCAGCTGGTTCTCGTCGCGCATCGGTGCGGTGCAGCCTTCCAGGTAGCTCACGTAGGCGCCCTCGTCGGCAACGATCAGGGTACGTTCGAACTGCCCGGTCTTGGAGGCGTTGATGCGGAAATAGGTGGACAGCTCCATAGGGCAGCGCACCCCGGGCGGCACGTATACGAAGGAGCCGTCGCTGAACACCGCCGAATTGAGGGTGGCGTAGAAGTTGTCCGAGTAGGGCACCACCGAGCCCAGGTATTTTTCAACCAGCCCAGGATGATTCTGTACCGCTTCGGAAAACGAGCAGAAGATGATGCCCTGCTCGGCCAGTTTGGACTTGAAGGTGGTGGCCACAGACACGCTGTCGAACACCGCATCCACCGCCACACCGGCGAGCATTTCCTGCTCCTGCAGGGGTATGCCCAGCTTCTCGTAGGTCTCAAGGAGCTTCGGATCCACTTCATCCAGGCTCTTGGGACCCTCCTTCTTGCGGGGTGCCGAGTAGTAGACGATGTTCTGGTAGTCGATGGGCGGATAGTGGACATGGGCCCATTTCGGCGTCTTCATGGTCAGCCAGTGGCGGTAGGCCTGCAGACGCCACTGCAGCATAAACTCGGGCTCGTTCTTCTTGGCCGATATGCGGCGGATGATGTCTTCGCTCAGACCCGGTGGCAGGCTGTCCTCGTCCACCTCGGTGACGAAGCCCGCACTGTATTCGCGGCGGATAAGGGCCTCGATGTTGTCGCTGGATGTGGCCATTGTCACCTCCGACGTGGCATCGGGAAATTGCCGCCGATGGGGCGCCATTCCCGTACCCGCTCTGAGTAATAACCTAGCAAATTAGTCAGGTACTACCCTAGAATAACCGACTGTTTCAGTCAAGTATTAACCACCATCCCTACCACCGAAGCGACTGTCATCCGCAGCCGCCGCCCCCGCCTGCGCTGACCAGCGAGCGCAAGGCACCGGGTCGGCGCAAATCCCTCCGCCCCCGGGCGCAGGGACACGGGGAATCCGGACGCAATGTGGCATGCCGATTGCAAACATTTTCAGACAACGGCGAGAGCGTCACAGGTGCGTCACCGGACCCGGCCACGCCTGGCGCTCTTCCCCACGCCAGGCGGTGGATATGAACGACAGCGGCAACGTCCGAGCGCGTCGCAAAACCGTAGCAGCGTGGAACGGCATTGGATTTGTTTGATGTTGCAGGAGTCGTATCACATCTGTCGACAAACAAGGCTTGCGCTGCACGTACAAGCCAGAGTAGGTTGAAAGCACAGCGTATGAATCGCTGCAGGGAATGCTGCGAACAAGATCTTGGACGACGCCCGCGAAAACGCTATAACGTTAGTAACTACCGACAAATAACAACAAGCGGAGAACTGCATGCCTCACAGACGAACATAGCAGACCACTAGGAGGTCGGCCATGACCGAAAAGAAGTCCAGTTTTGCTGAATTGATCGAGAAGGATCGCGCTGCCCGCGGGAGCCAGGAGTGGCGGGGACCGTTTCTCGAGTATCTCGACAAGGTCAAGGCCGACCGCAGCATCCCCCGTTTGGCGCACGCGCGCATCTACGACGTCATTGCCCGCCAGGGCGTTTCCGATCTCATCGACTCCGACGACCCACGCATCCACCGCCTGTTCGGCGACGAGCCCATCAAGGTCTACGACTTTTTCACCGACGAATTCTTCGGGGTCGAACGCACCCTCGCCCAGGCGGTGCGCTATTTCCACTCCGCCTCCCTGCACGGAGAGGAATCCCGGCAGGTGTTGTACCTGATGGGGCCGGTGGGCGCCGGCAAGAGCTCTCTGGTCGAACGCCTGCAGCGCGGACTGGAACAGGCCGATCCGGTGTATGCCATCGAGGGCTGCCCCATGGCGGAGGAGCCCCTGCACCTGATACCCAAGCATCTGCGGCCCGAATTCGAGAAGATGCTGGACACCCACATCGAGGGCGAGTTGTGCCCGGTGTGCCGCTTCCGCCTGAAGGAGGAATTCGGCGGACGCTACGAGGACGTGCCCATCACCACCGTGCCCTTCTCCCGCCACGAGCGCCGCGGCGTGGGCGTGGTGCCGCCGGTGGATCCCAACAACCAGGACACGTCGGTGCTGATCGGTTCGGTGGACATCTCCAAGCTCGACACCTACTCCGAAGGCGATCCACGCGCCCTGGACCTGAACGGCGCATTCAATGTGGGGAACCGGGGCATGACCGAGTTCATCGAGGTGTTCAAGAACGAGCCTGAATACCTGCACACCATGATCACGGCCACCCAGGAGAAGTTCATCCCCGCACCGGGACGCCACGGCACCGTATACGTGGACACCTGCATCGTGGCCCATTCCAACGAGGCCGAATGGCAGCGATTCAAGGGCGATCCCACCAACGAAGCATTTCTGGACCGCATCGTGGTGGTCAAGGTGCCCTACAACATGCGCCTGTCCGAAGAGATCAAGATCTACAAGAAGCTGCTGGACAAGTCCGATTTCCGCGAGCACATCGCCCCCCACACCCTGGAAGTGGCAGCCATCTTCGCTCTGCTGACGCGCCTGGAGCCGAGCAACAAGTGCGACCTGATGACCAAGATCCGCCTGTACAACGGCGACGAGGTGGTCGAGAAGGGCAAGACCGTCAAGATCAACGTCCGCGAGCTCCAGGAGGAAGCCCGCCGCGAGGGCATGTTCGGCATCTCACCGCGCTTCATCATGAAGGCCATCGACAATGCCCTGGCGGAAAACCCCGTGGGCATCAACCCGATCAACGTCCGCGAGGCGCTGATCAACATGGTCAAGGCCGCCGACCTGCCGGACGACACCCGCAAGCGCTATCTGGAGTTCCTGCAGGACACGCTGCACAAGGTCTATCTGGAGATGCTGGAGAAGGAAATTACCAAGGCCTTCGTCTACTCCTTTGAGGAGCAGGCCGATGCGTTGTTCCAGAACTACCTGGATCACACCGAAGCCTACGTGAACAAGACCCGCGTCAAGGACCGCAACACCGGCGAGGAGCTGCAGCCGGACGAAGCGTTCCTGCGCTCGGTCGAGGAGCAGATCGCCATCGTGGGTTCGGCGGCCCAGGGGTTCCGCCAGGAGGTCATGGCCTACCTGTGGGCCAAGAGCCGGCGCGGCGAGAAAGTCAGCTACACCTCCTACGAGCCGCTCAAGGAGGCGGTGGAGAAGAAGCTGATGAGCTCGGTGCGGGAGATGAGCCGGGTGATCACCAAGGCCCGCACCCGCGACGAAGACCAGCGCAAGAAGTACACCGACCTGGTGGACGCACTGCTGGAACGCGGCTACGACGAGCACTCGGCCGAGGTGGTCCTGAAGTACGCCGCCAACAACCTCTGGAAGGATTGAGGCAGCCGGTGGAGGCAACGCAGCATGACAGATTCGGTTTTTCGGCCGTACTCGCAGTCCGACGCGCTGCGATCGGACCGCAGCGCGGGAGATCGCCTGCGCCATCGTCAGAAGGTGCGCCAGGCGATCCGCGACAACATTTCGGATGTCATTTCCGAAGAGTCCATCATCGGGCAGAGCCGGGACAAGATCATCAAGGTGCCCATTCGCGGCATGCGCGAATACCGGTTCATCTACGGGGACAACTCACCGGGGGTGGG
>CAZNBB010000111.1:0-4916 GCA_964571225.1 uncultured Gammaproteobacteria bacterium | reverse complement strand
TTCCGCAAGGTGGGCGTGCGGGTGCATCTGGACAAGAAGCGCACCATGCTATCGCGCCTGCGCCGCAAGCTGGCCACCGGCAGAGAGCTCACCGGCGCCGAGGGCGAGCATCGCTTCCCCTTCCATCGCGACGACCTGACCTACCGCCGCCTGGTCCGGGACGTCAAGCCCCACTCCAACGCGGTGGTCATGTGTCTGATGGATACCTCCGGGTCCATGGACACGCTGAAGAAATACCTGGCGCGCAGCTTCTTCTTCCTGCTCTATCAGTTCGTGCGCACCCGCTACAACAACGTGGAAGTGGTGTTCATCGCCCACGACACCCGCGCGCGGGAGGTCAACGAAGAGGAATTCTTCACCAAGGGCGAGTCCGGCGGCACCATGATCTCCTCGGCCTACAACAAGACGCTGGAGATCATTCAGGAACGCTACCACCCCTCACTGTGGAACATCTATGCGTTCCATTGCTCCGACGGCGACAACTGGCCCCACGACAACGAACCGACGCTGACGGCGGCCGCCGAGCTGTGCCGGGTCTGCAACCTGTTCGGCTACGGGGAGATCAAGCCGCTCAACTCCGGCTACTACGGCGATTCCCTGCTGCAGCTGTTCGGCGAGCTGGACGCGCCCAACTATCACGCCCTGCTGATCGAAGGCAAAGAGGACATCTGGCCCAGCTTCCGGGCCTTCCTGTCCCACGATCCGGTGCAGGATACGACCGAGGTGAGTGCGTAATCGATCATGGCGAACAATTGGACCATAAAAGACCTGGAGTACTGGGACGCGAAGATACGCGACAAAGTGGCGGAGTCCGGCCTGGACTGTTTTCCCCAGGAGTTCGAGGTCTGCGACCATGAGCAGATGCTGGGTTTCATGGCCTACCACGGCATGCCCGCCCATTACCCCCACTGGTCCTACGGCAAGTCCTACGAAAAGCTCAAGACCTTGTACGACTACGGGGTGCAGGGCCTGCCCTACGAGATGGTGATCAACTCCAATCCGTCGCTGGCCTACCTGATGCGGGAAAACTCCCTGTGCCTGCAGGTGCTGACCGTCGCCCATGTGTACGGTCACAACGACTTCTTCAAGAACAACTTCACCTTCTCCCAGACCCAGCCGGAACTGACCATCAGCCGCATGAAGACCCGGGCCGATCGGGTACGCAGCTACTTCGAGGACCCCAGCATCGGTCCCGACCGGGTCGAATATATCCTGGATGCGGCCCACGCCCTGTCCCTGCAGTGCAGCCGCAATATAGCGGTACGCAAGCTCAATCCCGCCCAGCAGAGGGAACGGGCGGTTCTGTCGGCAGAGCCGGCCCACGATCCCTTCGAACGGGTGCACAAGAGCCCCGTGTACGAGGCGCCGGATCTCAGCCGCGTTCCCCTGGAGCCGGAAGAGGACCTGCTGCTGTTCATTGCGGACAACAACCGGCAGCTTGCCGATTGGGAACGGGACCTGCTGCATATCGTGCACGAGGAGGCCCAGTACTTCATTCCTCAGATCGAGACCAAGATCATGAACGAAGGCTGGGCCAGTTTCTGGCACCACCGGATCATGCACAGCATCGATCTGCCCGAAGACCTGTACCTGGAGTTTCTGGTGCACCACAACCAGGTGGTGCGCCCCCATCCGGGCAGCATCAACCCCTATTTCCTGGGCTTCCAGCTCTGGCACTACATCCTGCGCCGCTACGACGAACCTACCGACGAGGAAATCGCCAAGTACGGCGAGCCCGACAAGAGCGGCATGGAAAAGCTTTTCGAAGTGCGCGAAACGGACCGGGACAGCTCGTTCCTGCGCCGCTTTCTCACCGAAGAGATGATGCGCGAGATGGATATGTTCGAATACGGCCGCCAGCGGGACAAGCTGGTGGTGTCCAAGGTGTCCGATGAGGAGCACTGGCAGGACGTCAAGGACAGCCTGCTGAAGACCGTGGGCATGGCCACCACCCCGGTGATCCGCATCGTGGACGCCGATTTCGACCACAACCGGGTGTTGCTGATGGAGCACGACCATGACGGCCGCGACCTGGATCTGGAGTACCTGGACCGCACCCTCGGTTACGCCTATCGCCTTTGGGGCCGCCAGGTGCTGCTGCGCACGCAGATTCAGGACGAGCCCGCCACCTTCGCCTACGACGAGGAAGGCTTCACTCAGTTGGAAGATTGAGACCGGTGGTATCGGAACCCGTGAATAAACACCTGAGAGCCACGGAATCCACGGAAACCACGGAAAATTCAAAAAGCCGTCAAAGGCGCCACGGAAAGCACGGATAAGGGAATTCCTTCATTCGGTACCATGGCGATGGTGGTAAGCATCAGCTCCGATGCGCCACGGCACCGGATTCGTTGTCCCCATTGGTGCAATGCGCTGTGCTTGTTGCACCTTTCATCGACTGACCGGAAACCCTGACGGGATGGTGTAGGGGTACCTCGTTGCAGCATACCGTCGCCTCGGCCTTGTTCCCTTCCGTGGGTTCCGTGGATTCCGTGGCTCTTTTCAGGCTGTTTCCGCTGCCGCTTCGGGTCCGGTAGGGCGCAATAAGCAAAGCGCATTGCGCCGAACGAATAACTCCATTCCGTGCTTTCCGTGTTTTCCGTGGCGCCTTTGCCTTTTCCCTTCCGTGGATTCCGTGGCGCTCAAATAAAAGGCGCGCCACCTTACGGTGACGCGCCTCTTCGGGTACTGACGGGCGCGGCACATGCGTGCCTGCACCCTGGAAGGGCCGGGCTCAGTGGTCCCAGTCCCAATCCATCTCCCTGCCCGCATCGTCGTCCATCAGGTTCAGCACTTCCAGGTCGTGGGCCGAAGTCAGCACGCCGGTGAAGCCCGCATCGCGGATCAGGCTCTTGACCTCATCCAGGCGCGGCGTGGTGATGGGCGTGAGATGCGACAGCAGCAGGTGCTTCACACCGGCGGCGGCGGCCACCTGGCCCATGCGGGTGGGGGTGGTGTGCAGTTTGAAGAACACCGCGTCGTTGGGCCCGTTGGGCAGGGTATCGGTGATGGAGGTGTCGTAGATCAGCAGGTCCGCGCCCTGGGCGATCTTGACCATATTGTTGGTCTGGGAGTCGGTGTCGCCCGAGTACACGATGGAATGGCCCTTGTACTCGATGCGGTAGGCCACCGCCGGGCAGGGGCCGTGAACAACGGCAATGGCCTTGACCACCAGACCGTCCTGATCGTAGATGGTGCTGATCGACTGGTTGCCCACCAGGGGCGGAGGCGGCGCCGGGATGTCGGTGACCGTGTAGTTGAAGACACCGCCGCTGATGGCACGGGTGAAGACATGGACGTAACGGTCGATACCCGTTTGGATGTTGAACAGGCCGTTGATGTAATCGCTGGTCGACGGGTACTGGGGCACAGTGGCCGCGTCCGGGAAAACCGCGGCGGGGAACGGCACACCGTTGGCACCGGGCCCGAAGAAATTCAGGGGCGCAGTGCGGAAGGCACCGGCCTGGCGCGCGTGGAAGTAGATCGTCTTGGTCATGGCCGGCACTTCGCCCTGATGGTCGATGTGCATGTGGCTGAGCAGCATCAGGTCCACGGTGTGGATGTTGGTGCCGCTCATGGCCAGGCTCTTGAAGGTGCCGCCGCCCATGTCCATCAGGATGCGGGGCGTGCCGTCCACGAAGATCAGGTAACCGGCACTGGCGCGCCCGCCGGCGAAGGCCATGGGACCACCGGAGCCCAGCACCATCACCGACAGAGGCCCGCGGACCTGATTGACCGGGACGACGTTGCTGTGCTCGTCCGCATGGGCGCCTGTGGCGGCTACCATCAAGAGAGACGAGAGAAAAAGCGCAAGCCTGCAGCGCAGCCTGGCGATGCTTGCCATGGTGAATCCTCCTTATCTGTTTTTTGGATTTCTGACTTTCCGACCGGCAGTTATTGTTATGGCCGGCCGCCGGCGGGGCGCCACCGGAACACATATCTACTGTCCGGGGCACCCAAAACGTAAATTTCGTGTTAGATTGAGTTGTCGTGGTGCCCGCATAGAATGGACGTTCCGTGACCCAATCGCTGTGCCATTTGTCACACTAGTGCTAGGCGAGGAACAACATCCCGTGAAGCGCCGGATTCTGGTCGTGGAGGATCACGCCGACATCGCGCACCTGCTGGAACTGCACCTGCGCGACCTCGGCTGTGACGTGACCGTGGCGAGCGACGGCGTCAGCGGCCTGCGGCAGGTCGGCCGGGGCGACTACGACCTGATCATCCTCGACCTCATGCTGCCGGACATGGATGGACTGGAGCTGTGCCGTCAGGTGCGCACCCGCCCGGGCTACGTCCCCATCCTCATCCTCACCGCCAAATCTGCCGAGCTGGACAGGGTCCTGGGCCTCGAGCTGGGCGCCGACGACTACCTGACCAAGCCGTTCAGCATCCGCGAGCTGCTGGCGCGGGTAAAGGCGCTGTTCCGACGGGTGGATGCCTTGTCCCAGGGCGGCACCGACAGCCGCGACAACCGGCCCATCGAGGTGGGTGAGCTGAGCATCGACCCGCAGAAACGCACCGTTGTGCAAGCCGGGCAACCCGTACAGCTCACCGGCAAGGAGTTCGACCTGCTAGTTCAGTTCGCCAGCCATCCGGGGCGGGTCTACACACGATCGCAACTGCTGGATCTGGTGTGGGGACCGGGCCACGACGGCTACGAGCATACCGTCAACTCCCACATCAACCGCCTGCGGGCCAAGATAGAGCTCAATCCGTCGGAACCGCGCTACATCCTGACCGTGTGGGGCGTGGGCTATAAGCTGTTCGAACCGGTCAGCGAGGTCCGCCGGCATGTTTAAATCCCTATATGCCCGCATATCCGCGGTGCTGGTGGGGGTGCTGTGCGCGACCGGCGTGCTGTATATCGCCATCACCCTGTACTCCACGCGCCTGTACCAGGAGCAAGTGGAACA
>CAZNBB010000110.1:0-11688 GCA_964571225.1 uncultured Gammaproteobacteria bacterium | reverse complement strand
GGCGCTGTCGCCCCATGCCGCCGTGAACAAGCTGTACCAATGGCGAAACGTCGACTTTCAGGACGCGCTGGTGGAACAGTTCATACAGTGCCTGGGCGTGTATCCGACCGGGACGATAGTGGAGCTCACCAACGGGCAGGTGGGCATCGTGCTGGTTCAGAACAAGATTCGACGCCTGCGCCCCAAGGTGATGCTGGTGCTCGACGCGAACAAAAATCGCTACGACATCGCACCGACAGTCGACCTGATGACCGAAAACGAGGACAATGACGGCGCCAAGCTGGAAATCAAAGGCGCCCTGAGCCCCGGCGCCTACGGAATCGATCCGAAAGAGTTCTATATATAGCCAGCATATTGCACCAGCCGGCCGCAGAGCCGCCCGGACGGTACTGACAGTACGGATGAACTTGCCAATGGGGACTGAGAAATCGCATGACCAGTTTGTATCCGGCCTGCACCCCATCCGGGCTGGCTCCCATGCATGACCCGTTGACAGGCCTGCACCGACGCGACGCGTTTTTCGAAGAGCTGGAGTGCCACCTCGGCAGCCGCCGCGGCACCGACAAGCGGGTTGGCCTGATCACCGTCAATATCCAGCGCTTTCGCGACATCAACACCGCGTTCGGCTACCGCACGGCAGATTCCCTGCTGGAGGCGTTCGCACACCGCATACACGGGATGCTGCGCCCGGTGGACATCTTCGCCCGTATCAGCGGCGACGAGTTCGCCCTTCTACTGCCCGACATCGCCAGCGAAGGACACGCCACGCTGGCGGCCCAGAAGGTGATCGACCTCCTGAGCTCGCCCTTTTCCGTGGACGGGCATACCTTGCAGCTGTGCGTCACCATGGGCATCGCCCTGTTTCCCCTTCACGGCTCGGAGTCCGAACAGCTTCTGCAGAGCGCAGACGCGGCGCTCAGCTGGGCGAAGCGCTCGAACCGATCGCTGGCGGTATTCACCGAGGAATGCCGCACGCTCCCCGGCGGTCCGCTGCTGCTGGAAAACGATCTGCGCCATGCCATCGAAAACGACGAGCTGGAAGTGCACTTCCAGCCGAAGATCCAGCTTTCCGACGGTCTGGCATGCGGCGCCGAAACCCTGGCGCGCTGGTCCCATCCCTCGCGGGGCTTCGTGCCTCCGGACACGTTCATTCCCATCGCCGAAAGAACCGGACTGATCGCTCCGCTGACTTTCTGGAGCCTGAACGCCGCACTCATGCAGTGTTCTGCCTGCCGACGCAAATGGGACTGGCTGTCGGTTGCCGTCAACCTCTCCCCCTGCGTGCTGCACGACCCTGACGTGGTCGAGCTCGTCACCCGCGCCATGCGCATATGGGGCACGGACCCCGGCCACCTTACTCTGGAGATCACCGAAGGCGCCATGATGGCCGACCCGGTACGCAGCATGGAAACCCTGCAGCAGCTGCATGACCTGGGAGTGGTCATTTCCATTGACGATTTCGGAACCGGCTACTCGTCGCTGGCCTACCTGAAGAAGCTGCCGGTGAGGGAATTGAAAATCGACAAGTCGTTCGTGCGCAACATGGCCGACGACGAGGACGACGCGAAGATCGTCCAATCGATCATCGACCTCGCTCACAACTTCGAACTGCAGGTGATCGCCGAAGGGGTGGAAAACCAGGCGACTCTGGAGCGCCTCACCGACATGGGCTGCGACTATGCCCAAGGGTTCTATATCGCCAAACCCATGCCCGCCGACGTCATCGCGCGCTGGATGTTCGAATCGCGCTTCGGACCCGGCGCCGCCGAGGCCATGGCGCCTTGTGCGGTACCCGACCCAAAAGACTTCGACTGACCGACCGCCGAGCAGCCGCGTGCCGCCGGTCGCCCAACCGCCAACAGGCTTTTCCCGCCACCGCCAACGTCAAGGCTTCGCATGGCCGCCGCTGTCGCCAACCGGCGCCCGCGTATCCTTGCCGCCGGGAACCATCGCGCCGCCTGAAGTGACGAAATAAGGGTGTGATGTCCGTATAATGCATCCTTCTCAAGCCCTGGCGGGAGCCCCACATGGAACCATGGGAGAACTGGCAACCCGAACCCGAATTGCTCAGGGACCGCGTCATTCTGGTCACCGGAGCCGGTGACGGCATCGGTAAGGCCTGCGCCCGCAGCTTTGGCGCCCACGGCGCCACCGTCATTCTGCTCGGCCGCACCATTCGCAAGCTCGAAGCCGTCTACGACGAGATAGAACAGGCGGGGCACCCCCAGCCGGCCATCTACCCGCTCGACCTGGAAGGGGCCACCGTCAAGCACTATGAGGAACTGGCGGCAACCGTGGAACGGGAATTCGGGCGCCTGGACGGTCTGCTGCACAATGCCGCCATGCTGGGCGCGCTAACCCCCATGACACACTACGAAACCGCTCTGTGGTACCAGGTTCTGCAGATCAACCTCAACGCGCCGTTCATGTTGACCCATGCCTGCCTGCCGCTGCTGATGCGCACGGACGAAGCCTCGGTGGTGTTCACATCCGACCGGGTCGGTCGCAAGGCGAGAGCCTATTGGGGTGCCTACGCCGTCTCAAAATTCGGCCTCGAAGCGCTGATGCAGATCCTTGCCGACGAAACGGAGGTCAATACCCGGTTGCGGTTCAACAGCGTCGATCCGGGCCCGGTGCACACCCGCATGCGCACGCTGGCCTATCCGGGCGAGGACCCACGCACGCTGCTGCAACCGGAGGACGTGGTCAAGCCGTTCCTGTATCTGATGAGCCCCGCCAGTGACGGCGTCACCGGCCAGCAGTTCAGCGCCCAACGCACCGGGAGCCCAGCGCCCGGCGTGGGCTGATCCAGGGCCGCCCTATTTCATCAGATCGATGTGCACACCCTGCCGGCGCAGTCTGTCGGCACGGGCGTCGATGTAGCGCTGAAAGTTGGGCTGTTCGCGGTAGGCGCCGGAAGCCACATAGTCCAGCACGGACTGGGTGTGGAAGGCTTTCAGATAGCCCTCTGCCCGGAACACCTCCCGCCCGCCGGCATCGAAGAAGACCATCGAAGGCGCATACTGAATGTTCAGGGTCCGCGCCCAGCCGGCGGCGTCGGTCTGCACCCCGGCGGGCGTACGCACCGGCGTGCGGGCCCACATGTCCAGCAGCACCACATCGAACCGGGACATCAAGGCGCGGCTCTGCGGGCGCTTGAGAATGTCCAGGTGCAGCTCATCGCACGCCGCACAGTCCTTCTGCTCGAACAGCACCAACAGCGGACGGCCGTCGCGGCGCCGGTCCAGCCGATAGGGGGGCTTCAGATACGAGGGATCCTGGTGCAGCTCGCCCTTGGCCGGCTCCGGGTCCACCTTGGCATAGTAATCCCGATAGCTCATCGTGCCTTCCATGTGGCCGGCCACGTAGTCCAGCACGGTACGAAACTTGTGGGGCGGATAATAGCCGTTGGTGCGCAACACCACCCTGCCCTTCTCGTCCAGGAACAAGAGCGTCGGCGTGAACATCACCTTCAGATCCTGGGCGAAGGCCTTTTCCGTGGTACTGCGACCCGCAAAATCGTTCACCTCCCGGTCACCCCACATGTTGATGGCCACCACATCGAAGTTGGCGCGCATCTTCTGCACGATGTCCCGTTGGGCGAAATTGACTTCCAGCAACTTCTTGCAGTACGGACAGCCGTCCTGATAGAAGTAAAGCACCAGCCGTTTATGCTCGGCGGCCGCTTCCGCCACATCCTCGCGCATGTCCAGGAACGAGGTCTTGAACCAGGACGGCTGCTCGTGATATCCGGGATTGACCAGCCCCCCCTCCAGAGCCTCTTTCGAAGATTCCGCCGCCGCGGCGGCGGCCCACAACACCAGCATCGCGAACCAGGCAACACGTACCGACATCATCGTCCTATCCTCCCTCGCCACAGCCGTCCCTGCACGGCAAATCATTTGCGGGCGCCATCAGTCCAGACGCACGTTGAACACCTCTTCCAGGGAGATGCGCCCCTCCCGCGCCAGTCGCAACGCATTTTCCGTCAGGGGCTCCATGCCCTGGGAAAGCGCCATGCGTTTTAGATCGTGGGCCGGCCTGCCGCCGGTGACCAGTTCCCCGATTTCCGGCGTGACCGGCAACAGTTCGCACACCGAAACGCGACCGTGGTAACCGGTCTGGTTGCAGGCAGGGCAACCCCGGCCGCGATAGAAAGTCTCGGTTTCCGCTACCCCCAGCGTCTGGCGCACCAGGGAATCCACCGGCTCGGGCGCGACGCAGCGCGGGCAGTTCAGACGCACCAGCCGTTGGGCCATGGTACCGAGCAGGGTGGCGCTCAGCAGGTACGGCTCCACGCCCATGTCCACCAGCCGCGTGACTGCGCTGGCCGCATCGTTGGTGTGCAAGGTGCTCAGCACCAGATGGCCGGTCAGTGCGGCCTTGTTGGCGATGCGGGCGGTCTCCAGGTCGCGGATCTCCCCCACCATCACCACATCCGGGTCATGGCGCAATATGTGCCGGAGGGCCTCGGCGAACGTGTAGCCCTGGGCCGCCGACACCTGGATCTGCTCCACCCCCGTCATGTCGTATTCCACCGGATCCTCCACGGTGATGACATGGGGGTTGCGCCTGCGGATTTCGTTCAGAATCGCATACAGCGTCGTGGACTTGCCGGAGCCGGTGGGTCCGGTCACCAGGAACATGCCATAGGAGTGTGCAAGCAGCTGGCGGAGCTGGATCATCTCCCGATCGCCGAAACCAAGCTCGTCCAGGCGTCGGATGCCGGCCTGCTTGTCCAGGATGCGCACCACCACACTCTCGCCGTTGATGGTGGGAATAACCGAGATGCGCAAATCGATGGTGTTGCCATCGCGGACGATTCTGGCATGCCCGTCCTGGGGAAGACGGTGCTCGGCGATGTCCATCTGGCCGGTGATCTTGACGCGGCTCACCAGCGCACGCAGCAAGGATTTGTGCAGGCTGCGCGCCAGCTGCAGCTTGCCGTCGATGCGATAGTAGACATCCACCCGGTCGGTTTCGGGACGGATGTTGATGTCCGATGCGCCGCGGGTGATGGCCTGGGCGACGATGGCATTGAGCATGCGGACAATGGGCGTTTTGGCCGCTTCGCGCTCGGCGACGGCGACGCTCTCCCGTTCGCTCCCCCCAGCGCCATCACCAGGGGAGTGAAAGCGCAGGTCCTGCAGCGCCTCGTCTTCCTCGTACTTGCTGTAATAGCGCGCAATGGCCCTGCTGATATCGGTGGCCGGGCACAGCACCGCGTCGGCATTCTGGTTGGTGTTGAAGCGCACAGCCGCCAAGGCTTCCCAATCCAGCGGATTCTCCATGGCCACGATCAGGCGCCCGTCCACCACGCCCAGGGGCAGCACGTTGTACTGAAGAACCACTTCCGGGGGCACCAGGGCGAGCACGTCTGAGCTGAGGTCATAGTCCGCCAGGCGCACGATGGGAATTCCGAACTTGTCCGCCAGGGCCTCGCGAATCTGCTGTTCGGTGGCGGCGCCCGTTTCCACCAACAGCTCACCGAGATGACGGGAGTCCTGCTGACGCTGGCGCTGCAAGGCATCCTCCAGCTCCCCCCGGCTGATGACGTCGGCCTCCACAAGCAATTCGCCCAGATGGCGCTCGGGCAGCGGATGGGCAAGGGCGAGCACCCCGGCCAGCTCCGCCTCGTCGTGCAGGACATGCTCCTTCATGTTGTGCCCTGGTTGTAGAGGAAAGCCGTCATGGTGATGACGCCCGGGAGTGGCAAACAATGGCCGCATGACCGCTGTGGAAGTGCCGGAATATTGACGACTTCGCAGCACCGGATATCAACTTGCCATCCATCATATTGAATAACTGGCGCATTTTCCTGTTGGCAACAGCACTGGCATACAATTCGCATGGTAGCCCCGCGCAGCCGAACAACAAGGAAAAACCCATGGCCATGGCTCTACATACCATTGCGACCCGACTGGAGCAAGGCGGCTCGGGCGGCCCGCCAAGCCGCCCCCCGGATGCAACCCTGGAAAGGGAATTCGATCTGCTGTGCCGGCTGCAGACCACCCTGGATCCCAGTCAGTTGTTGGAGGTCTTCGGCTCCGCCCTGGCGGCGGTGGTGGACTTCGACGGACTGACCTACGTCCACGATGACCCCTGCCTGGACTACTGCCTCGGCGCGCCGGCCGCCCACTCCTGCGAATACCGCCTTACCCTGGGAGACGAGTACCTCGGCGAGCTGACCGTGCATCGTTCGCGGCGCTTCACCAAAGCCGAAGCGGTGGTCGTGGAAAAGCTCCTTGGCAGCCTGCTGTATCCGCTGCGCAACGCCCTGCTCTATCGCAATGCGCTGGCCCGTGCACAACGGGATGGCTTGACCGGCGTGTACAACCGGGCCGCCATGGACGAGACCCTGGAGCGGGAAGTGCAGTTCGCCCAACGCCACCACTCGCCGCTGGCGCTGATCGTGCTGGACATCGACCTGTTCAAGTCCATCAACGACCAGTACGGACACGCCCAGGGCGACTGCACCATCAAATGCATCGCAGACTGTGCCACCGAATGCGTGCGGCGCACGGACATGGTGTTCCGCTATGGCGGGGAGGAATTCGTGATCCTGCTGCGCAATACAGGCCGCGAAGGCGCCAACCTGCTCGCCGAGCGTATCCGCAACCAGGTGGAAGCCCTGCGCTGCAACTGCGGCGAGCACTCCATCGGCACGACCATCAGCGCCGGCGTCGCCCAATGCGCGGCCGACGACACCGCTGCAAAACTGTTCGCCCGTGCAGACCGTGCCCTGTATCAGGCCAAGCAGGACGGGCGCAACAGGGTGCGGGCGCTCTGAGGGAGCCTGCTCAACGCCGCCGCTAGGACCCCGTTTCCACGACCCACGACCGGCAGCGCGCAGCGCCGGTCGGCCTGTACTGCGCGGACCGACTAGGGAACCTCTGCACAGGCCGCTGAAGCGGCGCTCACCGCGTTGCAAAGGCGCTCGGAATGCCCATTTACTCTCTGTAAACTGCGATTCCTCGCCGTTTCCGCCTTACGATCATCCACTTGATCGACCTGTGCAGAGGTTCGCTAGTGGCGACGACGACGTCGCTTTGCGGGTTTGCGCACCGGCGGGGCCTCGGGCGACAAACCTGCCGCCGTCAGCAACTGGTCCCTGGACTGAGAGTCCAGCTCCTCCCAGCGGCCGGGACGCAACCGGCGCGCCAACTGCACCGGTCCATAGCGCACCCGGATCAAGCGGCTCACCGGATGCCCCACGGCATCCCAAAGGCGCCGCACCTCGCGCCGGCGGCCCTCTGACAGCACCACGTGGTACCAGTGATTGGTGCCGGCGCCACCGCCATCGGCGACCCGGTCGAAGTGCGCCGGACCATCGTCCAGCTCGACACCCCGCAGCAGGGACCGCAATTGCTCCGGAGCGGCCTCGCCCACCACCCGGGCGGCGTATTCCCGTTCCACCCCGCTGGAAGGATGCATCAGCCGGTGGGCCAGCTCGCCGTCGGTGGTGAACAGCAACAGACCGGCCGTGTTGACGTCCAGACGGCCGATGGCGACCCAGCGCCCCGAACGCAGCACGGGAAGATTGGCAAAGACAGTGGGGCGGCCTTCGGGATCGGAACGGGTGCACACCTCGCCCACCGGCTTGTGGTAGGCCAGCACGCGCCGGGGCGCGGGCTTGTCGGGGGCGGGAAGGCGCACCTGCTGACCGTCCACGGTAATGCGCTCGCGGCCCGTGACCTGCGCGCCGAGCTCGGCACGCACGCCGTTGATCTTCACACGCCCGGCCCGGATCCACTCCTCGATCTGCCGGCGCGATCCCAGGCCCGTGCGGGCCAATAGCTTCTGCAGTCGCTCCGCCGCCACGGCAGGCCGCTCAATCAATGTAGGGATTCGGAGTGCAGGGGATCGTCCCTGCCTTCTTCATCGTCGGATTCGGATTGTCCCGGGAGGTCGGCAACAGCATCGGACTGGGTCACCGAGTGCGGCGGCTCCCGGTCGGGTTCCGTCTCTGCCCGGTCCGTCTCCGTGGAACGGTCCGCACCCGTGCCGCCGTCATCCTCTTCGCTGCCGGCGGTGGCGTCCGCCGCAGCCGGCACGTCGTCATCCGCCCCGCTGATGGCCGTTCCGTCGTCCGAGGCGGCCGGTTCGCCGCTCGATGCCTGTTCGTAGGCTTCGGAGGACAGGCCAGCATCGGCGCCGACGTGCTCGGGACCGAAGTCCAGCTGCGCGTTGATACTGTCGATGTCGCGCAGCTCCGCCAGCGTCGGCAACTCGTCCAGACTCTTCAGATCGAAGTAGTCCAGGAATTCCCGGGTAGTCCCGTACATGGCCGGTCGGCCCGGTACGTCCCGGTGGCCCACCACCCGGATCCACTCGCGCTCCTGCAGCGTCTTCACGATGGAGGTGCTGACGCTCACGCCGCGGATGTCCTCGATCTCGGCGCGGGTGATGGGCTGGCGGTAGGCGATCAGGGCCAGGGTTTCCAGCAAGGCCCGCGAGTACTTTGGCGGACGCTCCTCCCACAGCCGTGAGATCCACGGCTCCATGTGCTGGGTGACCTGAATGCGAAAACCGCTGGCCACCTCCCGCACGTCGATGCCGCGTCCCGCATAGTCCTCCTGCAGTCGCACCACCGCATTGCGCAGCTCGTCGTTGGTCGGGCCGTCCTCGTCCGGAAACAGCGCCCGCAGCTGATCCAGCGACAGGGGCCGGGCTGCGGCAAGCAGTGCCGCTTCGATGATGTGCTTCAGCTCGATATCGCTCATGGCATCACTACCGGCAGCTCAGGCGGGCTGCGCCTGTTCGTCGACTTGCTCGGGGTCCGCCCCGGCGGCCTTCACGTAGATGGGCGAAAACGGCTCCGACTGGATCAGCTCGATCAGCGATTCCTTGATCAGCTCCAGCAGCGCCAACAGGGTGACCACCACACCCATACGGCCTTCCTCGACGGTGAAAAGGGTGGTGAACTCGGTGAACTTGTCGCGCCCGAGACCGGAGAGCACCGCGGACATGCGCTCGCGCACCGACAGGGGCTCCAGATGAATGTGGTGATGGGAGAACATCTCGGCGCGCTTCATCACCGCCCGGAACGCCACCAGCACATCAGCCAGGCTGACCTCGGGAAACAGGCGCACCACCCCCTTCTCCGGAGCCTCCGCAGCCGCCGGAAAGATATCCCGGCCGACCCGCGGCAAACCGTCGATGTCCTCCGCCGCCTGCTTGAAACGCTCGTATTCCTGCAGCCGGCGTATCAATTCCGCGCGCGGGTCCTCCTCGTCCTGGTCCGCCTCCGCGGGTCGCGGCAGCAGCATGCGCGACTTGATCTCCGCCAGCATGGCCGCCATCACCAGATACTCCGCGGCGAGCTCCAACCGCAGGTCCTTCATCAGCTCGATGTATTCCATGTACTGGCGGGTGATCTCGGCGATGGGGATGTCGAGAATGTCCAGGTTCTGACGCTTGATCAGATACAGCAGCAAATCCAGCGGACCTTCGAAGGCCTCGAGAAACACCTCCAGGGCATCGGGCGGGATGTACAGATCCTGGGGCAGCGCGGTGACCGCTTCGCCCAGAACGATGGCAAAGGGCATTTCCGCCTGCAGCGGCGACTCGGCCGGTGTCTGCGTTTCGGTCATCGGATTCGTACCGCCTGTGTGAAATCCCCAATGGAAACGTCGCGCCCCCAATCCGCCCCATTGTACCCCAGGGCCGGACCCGGCGCCGATGCGTGGGCCGCTTTTACTTGTAATTCAGGCCGATAGCCTGGCGGACCTCGTCCAGCGTATCCCGTGCCACGTCGCGCGCGGCCTCGCATCCTTCGTCAATGATACTGCGCACCATACCCGGGTTCGCAATGTATTCCTCGGCCCGCCTCTGCAGTTCGGTGATTTCGGTCAGCACGGCGTCGATCACCGGCTGTTTGCAGTCCAGGCAGCCGATGCCGGCGCTGGTGCAGCCTTCCTGCACCCAACCGCAGGTTTCTTCGTTGGAATACACCTTGTGCAATTGCCACACGGGGCATTTTTCCGGATCGCCGGGATCGGTGCGCCGCACCCGCGCCGGGTCCGTGGGCATGGTCTTGAGCTTCTTGCGGACCGCCTCCGGGTCTTCCCGCAGACCGATGGTGTTGTTGTAGGACTTGGACATCTTGCGCCCGTCCAGGCCCGGCATGCGGGCTGCGGGCGTCAACAGCGCCTGGGGCTCGGGGAGAATGATGCGACCGCTGCCCTCCAGGTAGCCGTACAGCCGTTCCCGGTCGCCCAGGGCCAGATTGTGCTGGTCCTCCAGCAGCGCGCGGCCCACTTCCAGGGCCTCGTGCTCGCCCTGCTCCTGATAGCGCCGACGCAGGTCCCGATACAGCTTGCCGCTTTTCTTGCCCATCTTCTTGACGGCGGCCTCGGCCTTTTCCTCGAAGCCGGGCTCGCAGCCGTAGAGGTGGTTGAAGCGCCGCGCGATTTCCCGGGTCAGCTCCACATGGGCCACCTGATCCTCGCCCACGGGCACCATGCTGGCCTTGTAGATCAGAATGTCGGCACTCTGCAGCAGCGGGTAGCCCAGGAACCCGTAGGTGGCCAGATCCCGTTCCTTGAGCTGCTCCTGCTGGTCCTTGTAGGTGGGCACCCGCTCCAGCCAGCCCAACGGTGTGATCATGGACAGCAGCAGATGCAGCTCTGCGTGCTCGGGCACCCGGGACTGGATGAACATCTTGGCGGCACCGGGGTTGATGCCGGCCGCCAGCCAGTCGATCACCAGGTCCCACACGTTGCGGGAAATGACCCCGGGCTCTTCGTAGTGGGTGGTCAGCGCATGCCAGTCCGCCACGAAGAAGAAACACTCGTACTGATGCTGAAGCTCGACCCAGTTCTTCAGCACGCCGTGATAGTGGCCCAGATGCAGACGACCGGTGGGGCGCATGCCGGAGAGCACCCGCGGATTCTGAGTGGACGTGGAAGTCAAGGAGCCCCCTATGCGCCGATGATGGTAAACAGCATGGCCTGCAGATAGTGCACCGGCGGCCCGATCAGATGCCCCAGAATCCCGGTTACCAGCAATCCGAGCAGAATAAAGAATCCGTAGGGCTCGATGCGGCTGAATCGATAGGCCATCGGCCCGGGCAACAGACCGGTCAGCACCCGCCCGCCGTCCAGCGGAGGCAGGGGCAGCAGATTGAGCACCATCAGCACCAGGTTGAGCACGATGCCGATTTCCCCCATCCAGATCAACGGCCGGGCGAACCACAACGAGCCGGAGCCCACCAGGCTGAAACCCAGCTTGGCCACCAGCGCCCAGACCACCGCCATGGCCAGGTTGGCCAGCGGCCCGGCGAGGGCGACCAGCGCCATGTCCCGTTTGGGGTTGCGCAGGTTGCGGTAATCCACCGGTACGGGTTTGGCCCAACCGAAGATGAAACCGCCCAGCATGAGCAGCACCGCCGGCACCAATATGGTGCCCACAGGATCGATGTGCTTGATGGGGTTGAGGGTCAACCGACCCAGCATCATGGCCGTCTTGTCACCCAGGCGGCGGGCCATCCAGCCATGGGCGACCTCATGCAGAGTGATGGCAAACAGCAATGGCAGGGCCGCCACGGCCACGTACTGGATAACACTGAGTCCTTGCATCGGCACAGTATACCTGGTTTTGTCGCTTCGCTCGCCAGCGACCCGCCGCCGCGAACCACGGCCGGCCGTGACTGGTCGCGGGTTGTTCGTGCTAGGAAATCGCGGCTAT
>CAZNBB010000109.1:0-11725 GCA_964571225.1 uncultured Gammaproteobacteria bacterium | reverse complement strand
GGACAACACGGCCACCGGCAGTACATCGAGAAGCACGACCCGGATATGCCGGAGACTCGCAATTGGCGCTGGAAGGAACCCATTGTCTGAGCGTCGCGGCGATGGCCTGACCAGGATATTCGTCGCCGTGGTGGGAAGATATTTGATCTGGTTGTCGGTGAGCGCCGTACAAAATGGCCCAATAAGAAGATATTCGTCATAAGGTTGTGCGCTCTGCTGGCGGATTCGGAGAGTGATCTATGCATAAGTTCCAACAGCTCTGGCTGAATCTGCGCTCGAGCTTTTGGTTCATGCCTTCGCTGATCGTCGTGGCCAGCATCGCCTTCGCAGCGGCGTTGATCGAAACAGATGCAATCGGCGGCGACCGATGGCTGGCGCAGTGGCCACGGTTGTTTGGCGCCGGGGCGGACGGTGCGCGCCAGATGTTGGCCACGCTTGCCGGTTCAATGATGTCCGTTATGGGTATCACGTTCTCCATGACCCTGGTGGCACTGGCACTGGCTTCGAGCCAATACACCTCACGCATCCTGCGCAACTTCATGGGCAGCCGTGTCACGCAGGTCACGCTTGGGATCTTCGCCGGTATTTTCGCCTATTGCCTGGTGGTGTTGCGCACCATTCGCAGCGGTGGTGGCGTAGCCGAGTTCGTGCCGAACCTAGCGGTGTTCTTCGCATTTGTTATGTCTGTCGGCGGCATCGGTGTCCTCGTTTTTTTCATTCATCACATTGTCTCGTCGATTCAGGCATCGAGCATCATCGCTTCCATTGCGCAGGATACCATCGCGTCCATTGAACGGCGGTTTCCGCAACGACTTGGACTCGAACCCGATGAAGACGAGGACAGGAGCAGGTGCTTCAGTCTCTGCCCGAGAGAGCCTGGCACGCCGTGCCCGCCGGCGAGGATCCCCGCCACATGGCATCTCTCTGTCGACGGGACGCTATGGCCGCTGGTCGAGTGAGTACCGTGAAGGCGGAGGATACTCTGTGGACGCCTACCACGGCAGCCGCTAAAGCAGGTTCACTGCAAATGCCCGCGTATTGCGGGAGCCAAACGCCTCTTTCCGGACTACCTGGGCGGGGGTATCTCGAATGTGACGGTGGCGCCCATCTGGCCCAGACACGGCTTAAAGGCCCGTCGGCTTGAGGCCTACATCGTCCCCAACGATCCGAATCTCGGTGCACAAGGCCCAGCGCGTGGGGACTTTCGGGCTACGCACGGCAACGTTCATTGGCGTTTCACGCCACTACGCGGTTCGGCACGTTATGCGGTGCGTTCTGGAGTCCTCGAAGCTGGTGCGTGCGCAAATTTGGGTGTTCAGCCGTGCTGGCCCGGCCGCACCGGGGTCGCGGTGTGCAGGCGCCTCTGCAGCAGCCCTAAGAAGACGCGATGGTGGCTGGCACCTGGACCGATCAACCGATACGTGCCGAGCTTGGCCACGTCCATGATCACCATCCATGCGATGTCATACGCCCAGATCAAGCCGATGGCGGTCCAGGAGATCGGGGGCATCAGCCAGCCCAGGCCGACGAACATCAGACCGACGATCTGGGTGAGCACGATTGCCGAGAACAGCTGCCAGGACGGGTAGGGCGGACGCCAGAAGGAGTGGCGCGTGCGCGTGACGAAGAGCAGCAGGTGGCCGCCGAGGATGAAGCGCAGGAACATCATGGTCTGCGTGTGCGCCAGGTTTACGGCGAAGACGTCGCGCGCTAGCAGGTACAGGCCGAAGCTTTGCGCCAGTGCGAGTGCCCCCATCACCGAAGAGATCGCCAGCAGCCGATTCATCTGCCAGCGCACCGGCTTGGGGCTGAGCTCGGCGTTGTCCCATGCGATGGTCATGATGGGAATGTCATCGAGCAGCGCGAGCAGGATGATCATGATCGTGGTCAGCGGATAATCGTTCCAGATGAGCATGGTCATGACGACGAACACGAGGATGCTCAGCGTCATCGCGATGCGATAGATGGTGTAGCTCATCATCCGCTCGAAGATGCGCCGCGCCTCTTCGACCGCGCTGGTGATCACCGAGAGGCCCGGAGCGGTGAGGATTAGGCTCGCCGCGCTGCGCGCAGCATCCGTGGCCCCGGAGACGGCGATGCCCACTTCGGCCTGCTTGAGCGCGGGAGCGTCGTTGACGCCGTCGCCGGTCATGGCGACGATGTGGCCGCGGTCCTGCAGGGCCTTGACGATGTTGTACTTGTGCTCTGGGAAAACCTCGGCGAACCCGTCGGCGCCTTCGATCGCCTCGGCCACCTGGCCGCTGACACGCTTGTCGTCGCCAGCATCTCCCAATAGCTTGGCCGCCGACTGGATATGGGTGCCCAAATCCAGCTCACGGGCGATCTCGCGTGCGATGGCGGTATTGTCGCCGGTCACCATCTTCACTTCGATGCCGCGTTCGCGTGCCTGTTGAATGGTTTGCTTGGAGTCTTCGCGCGGCGGATCGTAGAGCGGCAGGATGCCGAGGAACTGCCAGATCTTTCCTTCGTCGCGTGAACACGCCACGCCCAGGGTGCGATAACCTTTGCCGGCGGCCTCGTCGACAGCCTTGCCCGCGCGCTCGAGGCTGTCGCCCTCCAGGTGGCTCATCCCGATAATGACCTGGGGCGCGCCCTTGGTGACGCGGAACGGCTTGCCGTCCCCGCTCTCGATGCTCGCCTCGGTGCGCTTGTGAACGGGGTCGAAGGGTACGAACGCGGCCTGGCGGTAGGACTTGAACGCGCTCTCATCGGTCAGCCCTTGGAGTACGGCGGTATCGATCGCATCGGCGTCTTCGGCCTTGCACGCGAGCGCGCCGCACAGGATGACCTCGTCGGCCCCCTCGGCTTCGAACACTACTGGATCGCCCAGGGTGAGCTTGTTCTGAGTGAGGGTGCCGGTCTTGTCGCTGCACAGCACATCGACGCCGGCCAGCTCCTCGATGGATTCCAGGCGCGACACGATGGCCTTCATCTTCGAGAGCGCCAGTGCCCCCAGCGCCATGGTCACCGACAAGACCGCCGGCAACGCCACCGGGATGGACGCGACCACCACGATCAGGACGAACGAGATCAACTTGAGCAGGGGCAGGCCGCGCGCGATCTCAACGCCTATCAGGATCGCCGAGAGCACGCCCGCGGACACGATAAGCAGATTACCGATGTGCAGCACCGCCTGCTGGAAGTGCGACTTCGCGCCCGCGCTCTCCACCAGCTTTGCGGTGCGCCCGAAGAAGGTGTTGGCGCCGGTGGCACACACCACGGCCGCCATCTCACCTTCTTTGATCAATGTGCCCGAGTAGGCGAGCTCGCCCACGCTCTTGTTGACCGGCAAGGACTCCCCGGTCAGCGCCGACTGGTCGATGGAGAGGTACTCGCCGTCGAACAGCTTGGAATCGGCCGGGGCGACGTCGCCCAGACGCATGCGCACCACGTCGCCGGGCACCAGATCGGCGGCGTTGACCTCGCGCCACTCGCCGTCGCGCCGCGCGCGTGCTTTGAGCGCAAGCTGGCCCTTGAGCGCATCCAGTGCGTCGGAGGCGGACTTTTCCTGCCAGAAGCCGATGGCGCCGTTGATCACCAGCATGGCCACGATCACCGCAAGGCTGTCCCAGTCCTGGTTCACCGCTGAGAGCACCGCGGCGATCTCGATCATCCAGGGGATCGGGCCCCAAAAGTACGAGAGCACCAGCCGCCACAGCGGCGTCTTCTCTTCTTCCAGGGCGTTGGGGCCGTACCGGTCGAGGCGACGGGTCGCCTCCTCACTGCTCAGGCCCTCGCGCGAACTCTTCAGGCGCGAGAAGGCTTCGTCAACATTGATGTCGGCGAAGCCGGCGCCAGCACGCTGCTTATTGTCCCCTGGCCGCGATTCCTGCTGCTTGGGGCCTTGTCCCTGGTCTTTCGGAGTCTTTCCCTCGGCGTGCTCGGTCCGTACTGGCTTGCTCATAGCGTCTCCACCAAGGATGCGATTCCCTCGCCGCCGGCGATGCGCAGCGCGACCAAACTTTACTTAAGCCCGTCGCGGCGTAGCGACAAGGCATGGTTGAGACCGTCGAGTAGCCTCGTGTCCTCGGCCCCCCGGCGCTACCCTGCACCATCTGACCTACGATCGCGCTATGCAGGCGCGCGCCGTGCAAATTCGCCCGTGCCATAGGCGTCGGCGCCTTGGCGCCCGGATGGTCTTCAGCGGATCGCCGGACGTACCGGCGGTCCGGGTGCACGCTTGCGTCGCAGCTCGTCTTCGTTGGCTGACTCCGGGCGGTGAGTAAAGAGCCGGGCGCGCACCCTAGCGGATGCGACCGCTGCGATTTGGTTGTCCATCCACGCCACGACTAGCCCGGCAGTCGCGTGACATGCTGGCGTTCTCGCGCGGTGTCGGGCACTAAGCGAGCGAACCAAGCTATGAGCCCGACCCCTGGTGTTTGTGACCAAGTTGCCCCTGGATAGTTCTGAAAGCCCCACTAACGGGCTTCCCACGATGATTTAAGTCAACCTCGATCACCCGCCCCTCCTGGAAAGCGCTCCAAAATCCACATGACGTGTGCCATTGGCCACAGCGTTCTGGGGGGGCCGCCGATCCGCGCGTATTCCTTTCCGGCTGTCCGCGATTTCTGCAGCCGTCGACTGCCGGTGCATGAAGAACAGTGGACGCCCTTTTGCCCAGGTTCAGCGCTTGCTCGCTCTCTAGTGGGCGCCATTGGGCCGTCTTCGGCCTCTATCATCAACTCCTGCCGAGCCTGCTCCGCATACGGTTCCGCTGGTGCTTTAAGGCCAAACCGACCCTTCACCACATACCAAGTGGCGGCGCCCGACTCTCGGGGAACGAGGTGAACGCGTTGCGCTTTGGCCTGGCCACTGCCTCCCAGGCGAAAGCACACTGGCTTGCCTACCCCACCCGAAGGGTTAGCTATGCCTGTTCAGGTCCAAGCATTCAGCGGGGCAGCAACCGGTTCTCAATATCCGTCTGACCGCCGCCCCGCGTCCGACTTGGGCGACTAGATGACTGTTCTATGCTTATCTAGGTAACCGTTATCGTGGGATCGTGTACGAAGCGTACACTGAACGGATAGTTCCTTTTGAAGGCGGCATCGGAGGGAGCTCTCTAGGTTCAGCATAATAGAAATGTGATAGAAGCCTGGCAATTAGGAGGCATCAATGAAGCGCATTCTGGTTGCAACCGACGGGTCTGAGGGTGCAAGACGCGCTGTGGACTATGCGGCGGGTTTGGCCAGCAGCATTAAGGCCGAGCTTCTCATTGTAAATATTGTTGACTTTAGCCTCCCAGAAAATTTGTTCGTGAACTTCACCAGCGGTCAGCGAAGATGGTTGGAAGACCATATAACGGCGACATCGAGTGGAATTCTGACAAAAGCAATGGAAGACGCTCGCAGAATGGGGGCCATCACAATCCAACTTGAGTCGCGTTCTGGCGATACGGCGCAGATGATCCTAGAAATCGCGGAAGAAAAAGAAGCAGATCTGATCGTTGTTGGTAAACGCGGCATGAGGCGGGTTGCAGGGATGTTGCTTGGCAGCATTTCCCAAAAGGTTGTTGTTCTAGCGCAGAACCCAGTGACTGTTGTCCCCTAAGCACTTGGATACAAAGATATATGGGGCGGCAATGTCAATATGGGCAGGGGCGTAGTACCGCTCCTCCGGGGGATGTGCACCAATTGGATCGTCGGCAATATGGTGGAACGCTCAAGAGGATGCCAACCTGTTCACGCTGATCTCAGGTTGATCGCCTGCCGTTCCCGTGCGAACCGCCATCAGAACGCGTACCGTGTAAAGCGCCTACTCAGCTCAAACTCACAGTTGGTCGTCCAAGTTGCCGCGGTAGGAACAGTCAGGAAGTCAGGGGTGCGAAGTAGTGCGATGTGTTTCGGTCAAGTAGACCTAAACTACGATAGGTCAGGCGGCTGTCGCCCATTCTTGCGGCAAGGCTTCAGCCGAACAGTATCCGCGATTCCCGGGGCGGTCCAATGCCGCCTCGGTTGGGAGTATGACTGATAGACATGGACCGGAAGACCACACTGGTCGACCTGGGCACGAGCCCGTTGTTCCAAGGTTTGCCTTGCGCGGCGCTTGATGAGATGGTCGGTGTTCTCCAAAAGGAGCAGTGGCGACGGCGGCGAGCCGTCATGAGACCCGCGCAGACGGTCGATCGCTTCTACGTCATCGTCACCGGGCGTGTCAAGATCACCCGGCAGAACCTGAAAACCGGTCGTGAGGTGACCCTGTTTCTGTTGGGCCCGGGCGATGGGTTCAATGTGGTGAGTCTCTTGGACGGGCGCAGACAGCACGTCTTTGCACAGACCCTGGATGACACAGTAGCCCTTTCTGGTCCTTCCGTCCTCTGGCATGAATGGTTGGATACCTACCCGGAACTGCGTCGCGCGTTTCGTGGCTATGTAGATGCCCAACTGCGGTATCTAGCCGATCTCGCCGGGGACCTCGCAATTCACGATACCATGACGCGGCTGGCCCATCTTATCCTGCGCTATTTCGACGGCGAGGAGCGGCGCGATGCTGTACGCCCCAATTTGATACAGGATCTGTCTCACGAAGAACTGGCCCATTTGATCGGTACGGTGCGTGTGGTAGTGAATCGGCTGCTCGCCGAGCTCAAACGCGAAGGCATCGTAGACACCGAGGGAGGAAAATTGCGGGTGCTCGATCTGGAAAAGCTTGTACGCAAAGCGGAGCACAATATTAAGGGGGATGCCACGACTTCACCGACCGACTAGGCCGTTGGTTCCTCTCACTTCGCAGTCGCAACCCTGTCTTCCGCAAAGCCCTTTCTTCCTCGCACGTCAGTGTAACTTAGATTATAGCGCTTTACCTCACCTCCCACCTACACTCGGCAATTCTTTGGCATAACAAGCGTCAGCCGGCGGATGCGCCGACGGACGCTTTACGGATCAAGGTAATCACTGGCCGGCAGGGTCGCAGCGGCCGTGTTTAATTCGGCGCGGTAAGCGAGACTGGCCGCTAGGATTGGTGTTCAGCATTCTGTCATCCGCAGGGTGCGGTGGGTTGCACGATGGTACGTGGCCAGGGACGGTCGTTCGGCAGTGGACCCTGAGAATAGGCTGCGTCTCCAGAACAGATGAATTCCTCTGATTGGCAAATGGCAATACGCACTCTAGCGGCAAGCCCACTTTTCAAAGAGTTGCAACTAGGCGTTCTCGAGACCTTGCTGACAACCCTGAAACCGGAGCATTGGGCGCGCTGGTCCATTCTCATGAGCCCCCAACAACACGCGGACCGCTTCTACTTGTTAATCAGAGGCCGAGTGAAGCTCACGCGCCTGAACCCAAAGACTGCCCGGGAGATCACGCTATTTCTGCTTGGGCCGGGTGCCGCGTTTGGGTTCATCCACTTGGCAGACGGACTGTTCCGCAACATCTGCGCGGAGACTCTCGATGACGTTTTGGCCCTGTCGGGCCCCGCCAAGCTCTGGGAGGCGTGGCTGACTTCCTACCCGGTTCTTCGCGAATCCGTGACCGTCTACATAGCCGGACAGTTGGGCCAGCTCGCCGAAATCGTCGGTGATCTTGCTCTGCACGATACGAAGACGCGCCTAGCGAGGCTCATCCTGCGCTATCTAGGTACCGCCTCTGGGTTAGCGGATGCCGACAAGGCGCTGATTCAGGATCTTCCGCACGAAGAGCTGGCGTACATGATTGGTTCCGTGCGGGTGGTGGTGAACAGACTTCTAGCAGAGTTGAAGCGTGAGGGCGTAATCGATACTCAGTGCGGCGAGTTGTTGATCTTGAGCCACGAAAAGCTGATGCGGATCGCTAAATTCGATACGCGCGGTCGTGTGTAGGTAGCTCTTTATTGAAGCGGGCTGTTCACGGTAGGGACCGTGTAGGGCGTTCGGTACCAATTGGGGTTGGCGAACCGCGAGTGATGGCGTGGTCTGTTGGTGACGAGTAAGTTTCTTGCGCCGGACGATCGACTCAGTGGCTACGCTTTGGGCCGTGTGAGACCAGCGCCGGTCGATTGGCACGGCACTTGTTAGTGCAGGGCGTAGTTTCGTAGCGCGGACGGCTGGCGGTGTCGCCGGTCGAGCGTGCGCCGAGTAGTGGTACAACCGGGTGGGTGCCGTGCCGGCCCCGTGAAAGTCCGGCGCCACCCCATTGCATGTGATGAATCAGATACGAACACCAAGAGGGCTCGATGGATCACCGGATGACCATGCGTGTGGACGTTGAACTGCCCGTGGAGGTACGAACTCGCGATCGCTTGCTTCGGGGTCTGGCAGTTGACTTGAGCTTTGACGGTGTGCGGGTGAGCCTGGACAACCAGCCGCCCCTCCCAGCGGGTATGGTGTGGCTACTTTTCGAGCCGGATACCGTCGGAATTGCAACACAGGCCATGGTCGTGCATCAAAACCGGGGCGAAGTTGGACTGATGTTCGCTCATTACGACGGAGATTTCGAGACGTACCTGACCAGCCGCCTCACAGAGGCGCTAAATAGTTAGAATGCGAAGGGCTGCATTGAGGCTGTGAGCCATAGAATATTTTTTCGAATCTCTACATGTAAAGGTTTTGTGCACCAAAGGGCTCTTGGCGCCACCGTATCGGCATTGGCCAGACGGAGCCAGCACCGTCGGCGCGAGCCTGTATGGCGGGGGCATGTCCATCAATGATCCCTCTAGTCGGTAGCCAGCCGCTACTCTTCCCTCTGGACACAACCGCTCCTGCTTTCGCAGGAGGTCGTCGGACGCTGCCCGCTTTGTCCCGTGGGCCAGCTGCCGCTAGCCGAAATCAGTTAGCAACGATAGTTGCGCACGACGATTGTTCATTGATTAAAATCATTCAGGGGCCGTGGAGAGGAACGACGTCCGCGCGCGGACCTCCGTGCATCGGTGTTTGCCGCTCCCGTATTCGGGCGCCCGCGCGGCGCCATGCGATCTAACACCACAGGACAGGTAGCGAATGGGTTGCTATGGCCGAACAAAGGGGCTATGAGTCGCCTTCTGCGCGCATCGACTGACCGCTACAGGATAACGACAGCGACTCACAGCGGTTGGGCGCGTTGGACAGCAGTAACCTGAGTTATAGCTGGATCCGTATGATCTTGCATAACATCGATGGCTTTAGTTAATAATACTTTCCAAAAATTAACCATAGTGTGCCAACCGAATCGCCCGCTCACGTCGAGGACCGGTGCCGAACGACCTACGTCGTAGCTCAGGAGGATCGGTCGCCACGCGGGAGAATTGCCCATGCAAGAAGAGCGTTCCATGGACCTAACGCTTAAACGCCGTCCAACTATGGGGCCCCCGCCACCGCGCACGTTGCGGCGACTTGCACGAGCGGCCGGTATAACGTTCAACGGCGACGCCCCTTGGGATATTCAGGTTTCGGATTCCAGGGCCTATCGCATGATTTTCTCTCACGGTTCGCTGGGGCTTGGTGAAGCGTATATGGAAGGGTATTGGGACTGTGAGCGCCTTGATGAACTCTTCGCCCGCCTTCTCAATAGCGAGTTAGCTAAATGGCCTGGTAGTTGGCGTAATATGCAGCGCTTGGGCGCCGCGCTGCGGCATAGGCTATTTAATCTTCAGTCCATCAGCCGTGCTTTCGAGGTCGGAGACAAACACTACGACTTAGGCAACGATGTTTTCGAGGCCATGTTGGACCCCACGATGAGCTACTCTTGCGGCTATTGGGCTAATGCGAGTACCTTGGATGAGGCGCAACAGAACAAGCTCGACTTAATATGCCGTAAGCTTGAATTGCAGTCAGGGGAACGCCTGCTCGATATCGGGTGTGGGTGGGGTAGCCTAGCGCAGTTCGCAGCGACTCGTTATGGTGCGGAGGTCGTAGGCATCACTGTTTCAAACGAACAGCAAAAAATTGCGCGCGAGCGCTGCGCAGGCCTTCCGGTAAGTATTGGAGTCAGAGACTACCGCGATCTGGCGGGAACGTACGACAAGATAGTGTCGGTCGGCATGTTCGAACACGTTGGTCCAAAAAACTACTCGCTGTATTTCGACGTCGTGCGACGGATACTTAACAATGACGGCCTATTTCTCCTCCACACGATCGGCGAAGATGAAACGACGACCAGACCTGACCCGTGGATCCAGAAGTACATTTTCCCTAATGGAAAGCTCCCCTCGGCTTGGCAGGTCACTGCGGCTCTGGAGGGTCGGTTTGTCATAGAAGACTGGCATAATTTCGGAACAGATTACGATCACACTCTCATGGCGTGGTGGCATAACTTCGACAGTAACTGGCCGCAACTGGAGAAGCAATACGGGCACCGTTTCTATCGGATGTGGAAATATTACTTGTTGTCCTGTGCTGGGTTCTTCCGCGCTAGACAGGGGCACCTATGGCAACTGGTACTGAGCAAGCGCAAGCGCTCCTCCATCTACCGTTCGATCCGCTGAGGTATCCGGAGCCGGCCCAAGAAACTGACCCGGAAGTGAGCCAAGACCGCGTGTATCAGATGAGAAGCTCCGGCGAGCCCGACTTCGTCTACGGCTCCATGGCATGCACCTAATCCGCCAGCAGGGGCCGCTCTGGCCCAAGGGTTTCGACGATGCGGTGTTCCGGGGCCACGCCTGCCGCTGCACCAAGCGGGCGGACGAGTCCTGGCGGCTTTACCGGAAACGGTGGGGGTGGAGCACGTGCACCTTCATGGACAGGCACTGAGGGTCGCGTTCCCTACTAAATCTATACGGTATGTCGTGCTAGACGTTCGGACTCCGCAGCGACTGGCCGGAGGTACATGGTGGCTGCTCGGGGTCTAGGCCGTGTGAAAACGCGGGATTCCTGATTAATCGAAATAAAAAGGCCGAGTGACGGTCGTCAGAGTCCGAGATGCCGTCGTTTCGGCGAGCGGTAAGGTCGAGAGTCGTTCTTTGGGATAAAACCTGTAGTCGCATACAGCGGCCCGCAAGGGCCCAGTTCCCGAGGCAATAGGACCTCAGGCCCGTATCGCGACCATCAGCGACTCGGTACCCATGATCGCCATCAAACGTTTGAGGTTGTAGGCCAAGACGTGCAAGCTCATTTCGGTACTTACCCGTTCCAGCGTCTTGGTCAGGAAGTGCGTATGGCCCATCCATGCCTTCAACGTTCCGAAGGGATGTTCAACCGTTGATCGACGCACACGCATGCGTTGCGGCTGCTCATCCAGCCGGCGCTCGGCGGCTTCGATCACTTGCTCATGCTCCCAGCGACTGACGCGCCGATACTTGCCCGTCGTGCACTGGCCCTTCAGTTCGCACTTCGAACAGGCCGAAGACCAGTAGCGATGGATTGTCTGGCCGCTTTCTTCCCGCGTAAATCGATAGGGCAGGCGGTGACCGGCCGGACATTCATACTCGTCGTCCTCCGGCTTATAGATGAAGTCGCGCTTGCCAAACTGGCCTTTGGCCAGGTTGCCGGACGTCTGGGGTTTTGGCAGATACGTCGTGATGTGCGCTGCCTCGCAGGCAAGCAGTTCCTCGCCGCGGAAGTAACCTCGGTCAGCCACCACCTCGAGGCGTTCAGCGTCGATGGCCTCCTTGGCCTGTTTGGCTATTTTCGCGAGCTGCGTGCGATCGTGACCGACATGGGTCACTTCATGTGCCACAATCAGCTGGTACTTGGCGTCGGCAGCGGTCTGCACGTTGTAGCCCACCATCCCCGTGCCACGGCCACTGGTTGCCATGGAGCGGGCATCCGGGTCGGTCAGTGAGATCTGTTGGTCCGGTGCGCGAAGCATCCGGACCTCAAGCT
>CAZNBB010000108.1:0-11780 GCA_964571225.1 uncultured Gammaproteobacteria bacterium | reverse complement strand
GTGGGTATCCTGATCGAGCGCAGCGTGATCCGTTTTCTCTACGGTCGTCCCCTGGAGACCCTGCTGGCCACCTTCGGTATCAGCCTGATCCTCCAACAGCTGGTGCGTACCGTGTTCTCTCCACTCAATCAGGACGTGCAGAGTCCCTCGTGGATGAGCGGTGCCTTGCAGATCAACAGCGCACTGTCCCTGACCTACAACCGTTTGTACATCGTGGGCTTCGCGCTGGTGGTGTTTCTGGCACTGCTGCTGGTGCTGAAGAAGACCACCCTCGGACTGAAAGTGCGCGCGGTGTCCCAGAACCGCTCCATGGCCAAGGCGATGGGGGTGCGCACCGAATGGGTGGACGCCCTGACCTTCGGGCTGGGTTCTGGCATTGCCGGAATTGCGGGTGTGGCCCTCAGCCAACTCACAAACGTGGGGCCCAACCTGGGTCAGCACTACATCATCGACTCGTTCATGGTGGTGGTGTTCGGCGGCGTGGGCAACCTTTGGGGCACCCTGGTCAGTGCGCTGACTCTGGGTGTCGCGGACAAGTTCCTGGAGCCCTGGGCAGGGGCCGTGCTGGCGAAGGTCGTGGTGCTGGTGCTGCTCATCCTTTTCATTCAGAAGCGCCCGCGCGGCCTGTTTCCGCAAAAGGGCCGTGTTGCGGAGGGCTGACCTATGGAACGCCGATCTGTCATCGCTGTGCTGGCAGGTGACCGGGGCGGCCAAGCCTTGCTGGGCTCCCTCGCCGTGGTATCGGTGGTGGTGGCCTTTCTGAACCTGGCCGTACCCGCAAGCTCCGCCCTGCACGTCTCCAGTTACACGGTGACTCTGCTGGGCAAATACTTCTGCTATGCGCTGCTGGCGGTGTCCCTGGATCTGGTGTGGGGCTACTGCGGTATCCTCAGTCTGGGCCACGCCGCGTTCTTCGCGCTGGGCGGCTACGCCATGGGCATGTACCTGATGCGCGAAATCGGCACCCGCGGCGTGTACGGCAATCCCATCCTGCCGGATTTCATGGTGTTCATGAACTGGAAGCACCTGCCGTGGTACTGGTACGGCTTCGACCACTTCTGGTTCGCCGCCCTGATGGTATTGGCCGTGCCGGCATTGCTGGCGCTGGTGTTCGGCTGGCTGGCTTTCCGCTCCCGCGTCACGGGCGTATACCTGTCCATCATCACCCAGGCTCTGACCTACGCGCTGATGCTTGCCTTCTTCCGCAACGAAATGGGCTTCGGCGGCAACAACGGCCTGACCGATTTCAAGGACTTGATCGGGTTCAATCTGCAGTCCAACCCGACACAGGTCGGCTTGTTCGTCGCCAGCGCCGTGGCATTGGCCCTCGGGTACGTGCTGTCTCGCTATGTGGTGCGGTCCAAGCTGGGTGCCGTCGTCACCGCCGTGCGCGACGGCGAAAGCCGGGCGCGCTTTCTCGGCTACCGGGTCGAGCACTACAAGCTCTGGGTGTTCGTGTTTTCGGCCATGCTGGCCGGCGTGGCCGGTGCGCTGTATGTGCCTCAGATCGGCATCATCAATCCCAGCGAATTCTCGCCCCTGAACTCCATCGAACTGGTCGTGTGGGTGGCCGTCGGCGGGCGGGGCACCCTGTACGGTGCGGCCCTGGGGGCCATTCTGGTCAATTACGCGAAGAGCTACTTCACCGCCGCCCTGCCCAACGTCTGGCTGTTCGCCTTGGGTGGTCTGTTCGTGGTGGTGACGGTGCTGTTGCCCCGCGGCCTGATCGGTCTGGGCCGTCAGTTGCGCCGCCGGCGCCAGTCGCCGCCGCCGGTAGTGCCACAGCGCACCGAGGAGCAAATGGAATGATGACCGTATATCAGTTGGGTCCGGCGGTGGCCGCGAACTGGCGTGGACGGCGCACCCGGCGGGTCTGCGCATTGCAGGAGGGTCGGGTATGAACGCCATGGACAACCTGCTGCGCAGGGTGGGACTGACCCGTCGTACCGGCTACGCGGAAGGTGCCCATACCCTGGTACCCGAAACGGTGGACGCCAGCCACGGCACCATCCTTTACGTGGAGAACGTATCGGTCAGTTTCGACGGCTTCAAGGCACTGAACGACCTCACACTGTATATCGACGACGGTGAGCTGCGCTGCATCATCGGGCCCAACGGCGCCGGCAAGACCACCATGATGGACGTCATCACCGGCAGGACGCGCCCCGATGAAGGACGGGTGTTCTTCGGCCAGACCATGGACCTCACCCGCATGGCTGAATACGAAATTGCCAGCGCTGGCATTGGACGCAAGTTTCAGAAACCGACGGTGTTTCCGGAGCACACCGTGTTCGAAAATCTGCGTCTGGCCATGCAGGCGGACAAGAGGGTCTGGCCGACGCTGTTTGCGCGGCTCACCGGCGAGCAGTCAGACCGCATCGATGAAGTGCTGGCCACCATCGGTCTGCCGGAGGAGCGCGAACGGCGTGCCGGGCTGCTGTCCCACGGCCAGACCCAGTGGCTGGAGATCGGCATGTTGCTGATGCAGAACCCGCGCCTGCTGCTGGTGGATGAGCCGGTGGCCGGTATGACGGGCCAGGAAACCGAGCGCACCGCGGAGCTGCTGACCTCCCTGGCCGGACGTCATTCGGTGGTGGTGGTGGAGCACGACATGGACTTCGTCCGGTCTATCGCCCGCAAGGTGACAGTGTTGCACGAAGGTCACGTGCTGGCCGAAGGGAGCATGAGCGAGGTCCAGAGCGACCCGCGCGTCGTGGAAGTGTACCTGGGAGAGTAGTGATGCTGCAGATCGAGGGACTGAATCAGTTCTACCGTGAAAGTCACACCCTTTGGGACATTGCACTGCACGTGCCGCCGGGTTCGTGCACCTGCTTGATGGGCCGCAACGGGGTGGGTAAGACCACGCTCCTGAAATGCATCATGGGGCTGCTTCCCATAGCGTCCGGGCGCGTGCGCTTTGCGGACGAGGCGCTGGAGGGCCGGGCGGCCGAGCTGCGCGCGCGACTGGGAATCGGTTACGTCCCCCAGGGCCGGGAAATCTTCTCCCAGCTGACGGTGGAAGAGAATCTGCGCATCGGCCTTGGCGCGCGTCGCGACAAGCGGCGCACCATTCCGAAGCGGGTGTTCGAGCTGTTCCCGGTGCTCAGGCAGATGTTGCACCGGCGGGGCGGCGATCTGTCCGGCGGTCAGCAGCAGCAGCTCGCCATCGGCCGCGCGCTGTGTCTGGAACCGCGGTTGCTGATCCTCGACGAGCCGACCGAAGGTATCCAGCCCAACATCGTGCGCGAGATCGGGGATGTCATTCTGCGCCTGAACCGCGAAGAGGGACTCACCGTACTGCTGGTGGAACAGAAGCTCCCCTTTGCGCGGCGGGTTGCCGACCGCTTCACTTTGCTGACCAAAGGGCGGGTGGTAGCGGCCGGTCCTATGGACGGCCTCGACGAAACGCTCATCCATACACATCTTACCGTGTAGGACGGAGTCGCGGGCACAGGGCGCCATATCATGACCCAGGTTCTGCGGCTCTGGCCGCTGCTCACCGCCACCCACCGCTATGAGAAGACGCTGTCGACGCGCAACCGCGGACACGGCGTCATCATCGACGCCCCCATCCTGGCCTATCTGATCGAGACCTCCAACGGCCGAATCCTCTACGACGTGGGCTGCGACTACGGCAAGATCAGCGACCCGGTCCGGCGCGCCCGTTATTACGAGCATGACGAGTTCCCGTTCGGTCCGCCGCAGATGTACGAGGACCAGCGTCTGCCCAATCATCTCGCCCGTCTGGGGCTGACCGCCGCGGATGTCGATCTGGTATTCATCGGCCATCTGCATTTCGACCATGCCGGCGGTCTGCACGAAGTCGCTCAGGCGGAAATCCACGTGCAAAGCGCCGAGCTGCAGGCAGCGGTCGATGGCGCCGACAGCGCCTATTTCGCCGACGACTTCGCGGGTGGCTACAATTGGCGGGTCATGCAGGGCGAATACGAACTGCTTCCCGGCGTGCAGGCGGTCGCCAGCCCGGGGCATACCGCGGGCCATATGTCCCTGCACATCGAGATGCCCAAGGGGCCGCCCGTGCTGCTGGCAGGCGACGCCGCCGACTTGCAGGAAAACCTTACCGACGAAATCGCCCCCGGTCTGTGCTGGCAGGACCGCGAAGACCTGGCGCTGCAGAGCATTCGCAAGCTGAAAACCCTTGCCCGCCAGACCGGCGCCACCGTCTGGCCCAATCACGACATGGCGTTCTGGCGAGCGGTGGGAGCCTGCACGGGCGGCCAGCCACCTACAAAGTAGCCTCGTCGTCCTGTCTTCCACGTGGTGGGATGAGACCAGCCCCACGGGTTGCCTTGGCTGCACCCCCCCCATTGACACATGTTCCCACCGTGGCCGTCTGCGTACGGTTGCCCCACCGCTCGCCCGGGGCGCCCACCATGCGCCGGGGGTTCCAACCTGCGCCAGTCGCTCACAATCCGCTGCGTCCGTGTCCAGCGGGCGCCGGTCCCGGGGTGTCCGCTCACGCCTCGCTGCTGCCTGCGCCTGGCCAGCCGAGGACCGCAGTCGGTGCTTCCGCCGGCTTGGGGGCGGGTGATCCGGCGATCCTGGACAAAGTCCACGCCCATTTGAGCCAGGGCCTTGAAGATCCCTTGGCTTCCATGAATTCATCTACGGTGGTCGTTCGCGTTTCGTGGCCGAGGTCGTTAACGGCCCGAACGGCGGCGCGACCTAGGGCCAAGTCAGGCCCTTGTCCTGGAGACGATAGCCCCATAGTGCATAATGTCGGAGACGTTCCTGCCCGACATCGGGGAGAACCGCCCCGGAGACTGGTTCGGCCGCGTAGGTCCTGATTGTCTCTGGGGTCCACCCGCGTGCTCGATCGACGCCGGCGAGCCAGGCGCGCTACTGTTGGTTTTGGAAAATAGGTTGCTACGATCCGTGTTCCTGCAAATTCGCTGGTATTAGTTACGACGCCAAAGGAGACGTGTTTGCTGATCTCAGTCGTCATTCCTGCCCATAACCGGCCGGCGCTGCTGCTGGAGGCTTTGCGCAGCGTGGCCGCCCAGAGCTACCCCGATTTCGAAGTGGTGGTCATCGACGATGGGTCGGAGCCGCCTATTTCCCAGGCCGCACTGACGGACGTGCTGGGCTCGCGCGTCGTTCTCCACCGGCACGATTCGCCGCAGGGTGTCCCCAAAGCGAAGAACGCGGGCGTCGGTGCGGCCCGTGGAGAGGTCATTCTATTGCTGGATGATGACGACCTTCTGGTGCCGGACGCTCTCGAGTCGATTTATCAGGCCTACTCGAGTTACCCGAACATCGACTGCCTGTTTCTCGGAGTCCGCCCCTTTGGCCCCTACGCCGAGGGGCCGACCAGGAATCGGGAGACTGCTGTGGGCAAGTTGTTGGAACAAGCAAAGCCCGAGGAACGGAACGGCCTGTATTTTTTCTCCGAAGACCTTTTCCCCGCACTGCTTCACACGGTTCCAATCGATTTTCAGAGACCTGCGGCACGCCGCGGCGCGTGGAATATTGTCGGCGGCTTCGACGAAAGCAGTCTGTACAGCGAATCGGCATGGGCGATACGCGCGTCCTCGCTTGCGACGGTGGCCCTGACGGCAAAGCCGCTGATGGAATGGCGAATCCACGATAGCAATTTCGGCTGGCCTGCGGACATGGACGTGGAAGACATAAGACGGCGTCAGATTGACAACTCGATAGCCTCCGGATTTGCGCTGATGAAGACGTTCGATGAGCAGCAGCGCGCAGCGCGGCTGCGGGCGCGGGAAATCAGGAAGTACCAGTCGAATACGCTGTTTTCGAAAGCATACAGCCTATGCGGCAAAGCATGGCGGGAGGGCATATTCGCTCTACTAGGCTCTTTTCGACTGAGGCCCGGCCTGGCGCATTTGAAGCTGGCGGTCAAATATCTGTTGCCGATGTGCTGGACCAAAAAGCGCACAGGCCACTAGGGGTATCGTCGACGGACACCTGCCGGCCACGGCTGGCTGCGCAAGAGCCATCGGTGGTCCCGGGCCCGCTGGATACCAAGCGTATGGGACGCGTTACAGTGTTTCTGTCGCTTGCATGTGGCGAACGCGATTGAGGTCGGGGTGTCGGGCGGGGCGGCCGCCGTTGCGACGCGGTTTAGGCTCCATCCGCAACGCAGCGGTCCCGCCCCTGTTCCTTGGCTTTGTACATGGCCCGGTCGGCGCGCTCGAAGACTGCGTCCGGAACATCGTCGTCGAGGAAGGTCGCGACGCCGCAGGATACGGTGATGCGTACCCCGTTTCCGCGGTAGTGAAAGCCGCAGTTGCGGACGTCTTCGCACAGTTTGTCCGCCACCTTCAGTGCCCCGGCGCTGTCGGTGCCCGGCAGCAGCAGCACGAATTCCTCGCCGCCGTAGCGGGCCAGAAATCCATTGGCGCCCAGGTTGTCCGCGACCAGGCCGCCGATCGTCTTGAGCACCTTGTCACCGGCTCTGTGTCCGTAGGTGTCGTTGACGGCCTTGAAGTTGTCGATATCCATAAGGACCATGGCCAGTGGTTCGCCGGCTTGCTTCCAGCGCCGATACTCCTCGTCGACCCGTTCTTCGTAGGCCATTCGATTGGGTACGCCCGTCAGGGTGTCCACCAGGGCCAGCTGGCGTTCCCGCTGGATGCGGTTGCGCAGCTCGCCGGACTCCTTTTCGAGGTTGCGCAGGCGGGCATCGAGCTCGCTGATCCGCTGTTCGGCCTGGCGGCTGCGGACTTCTTCGCGGTGCCGGAACGCTTCCATGTGCCTGCCGATGGTTTCCAGTCGATGGTGCACCTGCTCCTTGAGTTGGTCGAGGTCGACCGCATCGCGCACGCTGAAGCGTATGCTCTGGACCTGCTCCTGCACCGCTTCATCCAGTTGGCGCCCGCTGTCCAGGGCGTCGTTCCGGTCGCTGTCGACGCCCCGCACACAGGTGTCCAGGTCCGCCAGCCGCTCGGTCAGTTGGGCCAGGAAACGGCCCAACTCCTCCTTTTCCCGCTGCAGGGTCCTGCGTACGCCGGCGATCAGGTCGGCAATGTCGGCGACCAGGCCCGGCCATTCCTCGTCCGAGGGATTCGATTCCAGACGCTGCTGAAGGCTTTCGCGGGTTTCGTCCACCTCGGCGGGCAGCTCGATCCGCTCCAGCAGCTGCAGGAGCGCTTCGCTGGCGCTGGGACCGGCCGCTCTGTCGGCGGTCTCGTTGGCCGGTGCGCGAAGCCGGCGCGCGCGCGTGAGCAGGCTTTGCAGAAGGGCCGGACGGCGGGGGGCGGCGCCGCGGCCGGGGCGGTGCTCCAGCCGGTCCAGAGTCTCCGAGAGGGTGCGGGTCATGGCCGCCAGCTCGTCGGTGATGGTTCCCGAACGCAACTTGGTGCGCAGCTTCTCCAGCTTGCGGTCCAGCTCGGGGTCCATGCCGTCCAGCGCGACGCACATATGGGCCATCGCATCCCGTAGCAGTCTCTCGATGCGGTGCCAGTCGCGCTCGCGCCGCTCCAGATCCCCCAGGCAGTCGAAGTACTTCCCTTTCCAGTTGCCTGTGTCTTGTTTGTTTTCGGTGCCTGACATGTTCCCGTTTTCCACCGGCCGTTCGGTTTCCCCGGCGGCGCCGTGGTGACGGTCGGATGCGGTGCCGCGCAGTCCCGGCCAGGGTGCTGCGGCCTACCGGGTTATCGGCAGCTTGTCTGAAAAGTGTGCACGCCGGACGGCTGCGCCTCACTCCGCATCGGACAGCAGGTTGCGCAGGTTGGCCAGATGGGCCTGGCCGCGCTGCTGGCGCTGCTCGGGGTCGGCATCGCCCTTGTGCCCCTGCCAGACCAGGTCGTCCGACGGCAACTCGCTGAGAAACCTGCTGGGTTCACAGGTTTCCCAGTCGCCGGCCCGTTTGCGGCGGGTGGCGAACGTGAACGTCAAGGTCTTGCGGGCGCGGGTGATGCCCACGTAGGCGAGCCGCCGCTCCTCTTCCAGGTTGTCTTCTTCGATGCTGGTGCGGTGGGGAAGGATCTGTTCCTCCATGCCCACCAGGAATACATGGGGAAACTCCAGCCCTTTGGCGCCGTGCAGGGTCATCAGCCGCACGGCGTCCCCGTCGGCGTCCTCCTGGCCGCGCTCCAGGATGCCCATCAGACTGAGCCGTCCCACCAACTCGGCCAGGTGGGTGTCGCCGGTTTCCTGTTCCGCCATGCGCTCCAGCCACGCCACCAGGTCCTGCACGTTCTGCATACGCCGCTCGGCCTGTTTGGGGTCGGCGCTGCTTTCCAGCAGCCAGCCTTCGTAACCCGTATCGGCGATCAGCTCGCGGACCACATCCAAAGGCTCGCCGCGCCTGGCCCGGTCGCCCATGGTGACCACCCATTCGGCGAACCGCTGCAGCTGCTTGAGGGGCCGGCTGGCCAGGCGCTGGGCCAGGCCCAGCTCGAAGCAGGCCTCCAGCAGGCCGACCCCCCGTTCGGCGGCATAGCTGCCCAGCTTCTCCACGGTGTTGGTGCCGATTTCGCGCCGCGGCGTGTTCACGATGCGCAGGAAGGCGCGGTCGTCGTCCTCGTTGACCAGCAGCCGCAGGTAGGCCAGCACGTCCTTGACCTCGGTGTACTCGAAGAACGAGGTGCCGCCGCTCAACTGGTAGGGGATGCCGTGCTCGCGCAGCACCCGCTCGAAGGGCCGCGACTGGTGGTTGCCCCGGTAGAGGATCGCGAAATCCCGCCAGGGCGCGCTGTGGGTGAAGCGGCTGTGCAGCACTTCCGAGACCACCCGTTCGGCCTCGTGATCGGCGTCCCGGCAGGCCAGCACCCGCAGGGGTGTGCCGTAGCCCAGCTCGCTCCACAGACGCTTCTCGAACACATGGGCGTTGTTGGCGATCAGGGTATTGGCAGATTTGAGGATGCAGCCGGTGGATCGGTAATTCTGCTCCAGCTTGATCACCTTCAGGCGTGGGAAGTCCTCCCGCAGCCGTGCCAGGTTCTCGGGTCGTGCGCCGCGCCAGGTGTAGATGGACTGGTCATCGTCGCCCACCGCGGTGAACTGGCCCCGGATGTCCACCAGCTCGCGCACCAGCTGGTATTGCGCATCGTTGGTGTCCTGGTATTCGTCCACCAGCAGGTGCCGGACCCGACCCTGCCAGTGGGCCAGGGCCTCGGTGTCGCTGCGCAGCAAGGTCACCGGCAGCAGGATCAGGTCGTCGAAATCCACCGCGTTGTAGGCTTTCAGATGGCGCTGGTAGGCGCCGTAGAGCTGGGCGCCGGCGAAGTCGAATTCGTCGGCGGCAGCCTGCAACGCCGTTTCCGGATCCGTCAGGTCGTTCTTCCAGGCCGAGATGCGCCAGCGCAGGCGGTCCGGGTCCAGGGGGCTGGCGCTCTGGCGCACCAGGTCGGTGAGCAACTGGGTGCTGTCCTGGGCGTCGAAGATGGAAAAGCCCGGCTTGTAGCCCAGGCGGGCATGCTCGCGGCGCAGGATGGTCAGGCCCAGTGTGTGGAACGTGCACACGGTGAGCCCGCGGGCTTCCTTGCCCTGCAGCAGGGCGGCGGCCCGCGCCTTCATCTCCCGCGCCGCCTTGTTGGTGAAGGTGACCGCGACGATATGGCGCGGCGACAGGCCGCAGTCCTGGATCAGGTAGGCGATCTTGTGGGTGATGACGCGGGTCTTGCCGCTGCCGGCACCGGCGAGCACCAGCAGGGGGCCGTCCACATAGCGCACGGCGGCACGCTGGCGGGGATTCAAACCGGACACGAAAAACCTACTGGATGGGGACCGACATGAGGCGCCCATTGTACATGGGCGCCCGGGCGACAGGCCACCGGCAGCAGGGACTGCCGGTGGCGCGGAGGGGATTCAGCCCGCCAGCCGGAAGCGGGCTACCACCTGTTCGAGCTCGCGGGCCAGCTGCGCCAGTTCGTCGCTGGACTGGGTGGTCTGCTGGGCGCCCGCCGAGGTCTGCTCGGCGATTTCCTTGATGGCGGTGATGTTGCGGTTGATGTCCTCGGACACCGCGCTCTGTTCCTCGGCGGCGGTGGCGATCTGGTTGTTCATGTTGTCGATGGTTTTCACGGCGGCCGCGATCTCCGCCAGGGACATGGCGGTCTGCTCCACCTGCTCCTCACCGGACTTCACCTCGGTGCTGGCGTCCTCCATGGCGTGCACCGCGTCGGCGGCCAGGCTCTGGAGCTGGCCGACGATGGTCTCGATTTCCTGGGTGGACTGCTGGGTGCGAATGGCCAGTGCCCGCACCTCTTCGGCGACCACGGCGAAGCCCCGGCCCTGCTCGCCGGCCCGGGCCGCCTCGATGGCCGCGTTGAGGGCCAGCAGATTGGTCTGCTCGGCAATGGTGGTGATCACTTCCAGCACTTTGCTGACGTTGTGGCTTTCGGTCTGCAGGGCCGCCATCACGCCGGCCGCATTGTCCACTTTGCCCAGCAGGGTCTCCATGCGGGCGATGGCCATGGTCGCCACCTGGGCGCCGCTGGCCGCCTCCTTGTCGGCCTGGTGGGCGGCGGCGGCCGCCTCGGCGGCGTTGCGGGCCACCTCCTGGGCGGTGGCCGACATTTCGTTCATGGCGCTGGCGACCTGCTCGGTCTGGGATTGCTGCTGGTCCAGGTGCACGCTGGTCTCGCCAGCGATGCTCTGCATGCGTGTGGACGCTTCGGCGATGCGGCTGGCCGATTCGGCGGCCTGGCCGATGACGGCGCCGAGTTGCGCCTGGATACCCTGGACGCTGCGCGCCACCTGGCTGAATTCGTCCTGGCCGGTGGCGTGCACGGGCGTGGAGAAGTCGCCGCCTGCGAGGCGGTCCAGTTCGCTGACCAGGCGCCGCGCCGGGTTGAGCAGGCCCTGGCGAACTGCCACCAGAAATCCTACGAATGCGCCGGCCACCGCGATACCCATGAGGACCAGGCTGACCACGATACCGTGGTGGGCGCCGTCAAGGGCCCCGCGCACGGCGGCATCGGCGGCTGCACCGGTCGTGCTGTGCTCACCGAGCGCTGCCTGCAGGCGGGCGAAGGCGTTCCAGGACTCCCAGAAGCCGAAACCGGAGGCGGCCAGCAGAAGCCCGGTTCCCAGGCCCGTAATGGCCAGTAGTTTGTTGCGGATGCTGTTGCGTACCCAGTTCATGCGCCTCGGACCTCGCGTATTGTGTTTATGCAGCGCCGCGACGGGTTTTCGTCGTCGACGCCGGGTTATTCGCTGTCATGAGCAAGAAACGTGCCGCCGGCCGTACCTCGATTCGCCACCGACGGCGCGCCCCTGGTCGGCCCGGCATGTTTCCCGGCTACTCCTCTCATCGGCCGCCGGGGCGCGGTGCTTTAAGGACGGCGGCATGCCGTTTGAAGCCCCGTCAGGGACCCTCCGCTCTCGCCGCTCCACGATCCATGCACCGATATTGAATGGCTTCGGTGAGGTGGACGGTGGCGATGTGCTCGGCGTGGTCCAGGTCCGCAACGGTGCGGGCGACCCGCAAGATGCGATGATAAGCCCGCGCCGACAGCCCCAGCCTCTCAAGTGCCTGCTGCAACAGGCGCCGGTCCGGCGGCGACAGGCGGCAGTGGCTCGTCAGCATCTCGCCCTGCAACTCCGCATTGACGGTGCCGCGGGAGCGCTGGCGCCCGCGGGCGGCCTCTACACGGTCACGCACGGCGGCGCTCGGTTCGCCGGGCGGTCCCTGCAACTGCTCCCAGGTGGGGCGCGGGACCTCGATCTGCAGGTCGATGCGGTCCAGCAGCGGTCCGGAGATGCGGGTTCGGTAGCGCCGGATCTGCTCGGGTGTGCAGCGGCAGCGGCCGTCGGCATCGCCGTGGTAGCCGCAGGGGCATGGGTTCATG
>CAZNBB010000107.1:0-12123 GCA_964571225.1 uncultured Gammaproteobacteria bacterium | reverse complement strand
AGATAAATACAATGGATGGATTTGAGAGAGAAGTTATTGAAAGCAATATGAGTAATGTACAGTATTTGTGGGGTGTTTTAAATGGCTGATATTCCTTTTAAAGATAATAAAGGCAACATAATAACTATTCCGGAAGAGACTACAATTAGAGAGTTGGTTGAAAAGTACGGTGTAAAAGAGTTTGAAATTGTTAAAGATGGGATGCCTATAAAAGATGGGTGGTTTCGGGAGTGTGGGGATGATAAATGTGATGTTCCAATTTGTAGTCAGTGCGGAGATGCTTGCATACCGGGAAAATGGAAATGGGTGGGTGAGTTTTTAGATCAAGATATCTGGTGTGATAAATGTTTGGAGAAATTGAATGATAATCAAGAAAATTGAGTCAGAGAATTTTGGACCATTTAAGGGACGGCAATCTATTGAATTGAATGAAGAAGTTTATTCAATTATATGTGAATATGATGGCAATCCTAAAAGAAGTAATCGTGGTGGCAAAACATCTTTTGTTGAAATGGTGTTATATTGTTTGTATGGTGAAACAAGAGGAAGGGATAAGGTTAATTTTATTCATTATGATTGTGATCTGATGTATGTTAGCGTACTATTGCTTCTTGATAATGGAGAAGAGTTTTTAATAGAAAGGTCTTGTGACAAAAAGGGTAAGGAGTCATTAGTTGTTTCCGGAGCAGATGGATCTAATAAAGATACTTCACAAGAAATGATTGAGCAAAAGGTAGGCGTGTCGTATAAAGATTTTGTGTTGTCTTTTTATTTTAAACAACAGGATATATCTGCATTTTTTGATGCTAAAACGACGGAGCGTAAACAAGTATTGAGTCGCTGGTTTGAAAAAGAATATTGGCAGGATTATTTTAAAAATTCTGATGAAGATAAAAAGTTGATTAAAGAAGAGATTGATAAGAAGAATAACACAATTAATGACATAAAGGGTGAAGAGTTTGAAGTTGAAGAGTATACTACTCTTTTGAATGATTCTAAATCTATCAATAAGAGTTTGTCTAAACAGTATAACGAGATGTTTGCAAAATATCAGGATTTAGAAAAGGAATATGCAAATAAGGGGAATACTGGATTGTTGGATGAAAAGCTTAAGAATGTTGAGCAAAATCTTGTTAGGTTAATGAATGAGTTGGAAAGTAATAAAATATCTTACGAAAAGAACGTTAGAAAACTTGATGAGATTGAGAAATATAAAAAAGAAGTAAAGGATTTGGATGAACAGATAAGCATCAAGTCTGGTGAATTGAGCAAATATGATAAAGATGTTGAGAAAAAATATGATGAAAATAACAAACAATATATTGCATTGAATGCAGATTTGGCTGCTGTTAATTATAAAAATAAGATAGAAGAGTATACAAAACAATTGGCTATTAAAGCAACTTTGATGTCGGAAAGAGAACAGATTCATAAAGAGTATGAAGTATTAAAGGCAAATGATCCGGACGCTAAGTATAAAGATGCTTGTGATAAATTGTCACAGATTGGAACAATGTTGGGTGTTAAGAATGATGTTATTAAGAAGATAGATGAATATGGGGGTGTTTGTCCGGTAACGTCTCAGGGATGTCCATATGCTTCTTCGATTGATGAACAGAAGGTTGTCTTAGAAAAAGAAGTAAATGAATTGAAAAATCAGGAAGTGTGCGCAAAAAAACTTGTTATGCTGTGGACAGCTAACAAGAATAAATTGGTAGAAATTACGAATAAGTTACTTGAAACTGATAGAAAGATTGAATCTATTACGGTAACAAATGAATTTATCGGTCAATTGCAAGAAGAATATCAAGTTAAATTAAATAAAGTAGGAGAGTTAAAGAGTATAGTTGTTACGTTAGAAGAGTTGAGAAATGAGTATAGGAAGATTAAAGATGAATTGAATGCTTTAAGTACTAAAAAAATGATGATGAAAGATAGGGGTGATGAAGAGAAGGAGTTAATTGTAGATCAGGGTAAGATAGTAAAAAGAAATGATGAAATTGCAGTGGAACAGGGTAAATGCAGTAAAGAGAAAGAAGATTTGATTAATAAGATTGATGAAATAAAAAGAGATCCAGAAGTAGCTGGTATCATAGAACGTATGAATGAAGTGACTAATCAATTGAATTCAATAAGACCAACAATTGATGAGTCTCTTAAAAACATTTCTACATATGAATTGATGATAAAACAGTATGAAGACAAACTTAAGAAGTGTAGTGGGTTAGAGAAAGAAGTTGCTGAGCTTAATAAAAAGTTTGAAGACCTTACTTTTATTACATATATGTTTTCGTCAAAAGGAATACCGTCAATTCAGATAGAGAATTCTCTTGAAGAAATTGAGAGCGAAACAAATGTTATTTTAGAACAACTTGGTACAAATGTTCAGATAGAGTTCCAATCAGAGCGAGAATTGAAATCATGGGAACCTTCTTGTTTGGCTTGTGGTACGCCTTTTTCAAAAAATGAGAGAACGCATCGGTGTAAAGTATGTGATGTGCCTAGGGAAAAGAAGAAGAAAGATGATTTGGACATTTATATTCTTGAAGGTGATAAACGTCAATTGTATGAATTGGATAGTGGTGGTGGAAAGACTTTGATTTGTTTTGCTTTTCGAAATGCTATTGCAAGAATGTTGCAGAAAACATTAAATGTTAGTTTTAATTCTATAATACTTGATGAGATTTTAGCACCTCTTGATGAAGTTAATACAAATGAAATTGTGCATGTGATCATAAATGCTCTTATGAAACAGTTTGGGTTTCAACAAGTATTTATGATAAGTCATAAGAGTGAAGTGCAGACAAGCCTTAATAAAACGATTAAAATAATTCATTATCCGGATGAATATTATTCTGAATATAAAATTGTAGCTTAAATTTATTTTTTTTGGAGGTGAGAGATGGATAGTGTTAAGATGAATCAATTGGTTGGTGATTATGGTTTCTGAATTTATGACTAAAGTTTTTTCTTACATTAATGAATTGTCATCTGGTAATGAGATGATTGCTGGTGCGATAAGTCTTTGGGCTATGGGTATTTTTACTTATTTTTTTAAAGAGATTCCTCAGAAAACTTGTAAGTTATTGTTTAAGAATTTGACAACTACTGTGACTTTTACTAGTCAGAATCCTTCGTTTTATAATATGTTGAAGTGGTTTGAGCGCAATGGATATGCTGAAAAATTACGTAAGGTTAAATTATCTGAAGGTAGATGGGGTAGTGATCAAGAAACAATTAAATCAGTTGGATATGGTACTCATGTAGTATGGTTTGGATGGGTTCCGTTGTGGGTAACATTAGAAAGAGAAACGAATGTTGGTGATGTTGATAAAGAAGTGATGACGATATTGAAAGTTGGAAGATCTCATAAAATATTTAATAAGTTGTCGAGAGAGATTTCTAAAAAGAAAAAAGATGGTTTTATTGATGTATTTTCTGCGAAGGGGGGGGATTGGTATTTTAGATCGTCTTCTCCTAAACGTGGATTTGATAGTGTAATTGTAAAACTTTCTTTGTTAGAAGAACTTAAGAGTGTTATTGATAAATTTATTGCATCAGAAGATTGGTATGTAGAACATGGAATACCTTACACTTTGGGCATTATGCTGTATGGACCTCCCGGAACTGGTAAGAGTTCATTGATACGTGCTATTGCATCATATACAAATAGATCAATTTATTCGATTCCAGCTTCAAGTGCTGCTTCTTATCCGGATATGTTGCAAAGTATTAATAAGGATAGTATCACTGTTATTGAAGATATAGATTCGTGTTCTGCTGCTAAAACCCGTAATAAAAAAGATAAAAAAAATAATGATAATAGATCGTCTATTGAAATTGATTTTGAAGAATTCATGATTAATAACATATCTGAATTATTAAATGCTATGGACGGTATTGTATCTAATCATGGTCGAATTTTGATTATGACTACAAATTATCCGGAAAAGATTGATGCAGCTATTATGCGTCCTGGTCGTTGTGATTGTAAAATAGAAATTGGTTATTTTAATATGGAAATGTTTAGAAGGTTTTTGTTGAGATTTTTTTCTGAAAATATTGTTTTTAATTTGTTAAATAATAGGGCATTGTCGGTAGATAATTTAACTGGTGCGGAATTGCAGAAATGTATTTTAGATAAGATGAGTTGTGAAGAAATAGTTTTAAAATATACATTGAAAAAGATAGTGAGAAGTAGTATGACAAATATTTATAAAGAAAAAGTTTATGTAATATAATTTATGGTGCATGAATGGTTTATAGCTTTACTGTCTTAGGACATCCTATTACAAAAAGTAATTTCAAGCCAAAGGGTGGAGGGGGCAGTAGTGAGTCAAGAGCACAAAGGGATAGATTATATTCGTATGAAGAAAATATTGCTAACTCAGTATCTTGTCAAATGGCTGAGAATAAGTGGGAAATGTTGAGTGGTAATCTTCAAATGATGATAGTTCTTTATAAAGAAGAAGATCGTGGAGATGTGCAGAATTACCCCAAATCCATATGTGATGCGTTAGAAGGGGTGCTTTATAAAAATGACAGTTGTATAAAGATATTCGGTGGATTTACAGGTGGCATTGATAAAGATAATCCAAGAGTGATTATTAAAATATCTCCTATTGAAAAGATGGAGTATTTTGTAGTAGGAACTTTAGCATATCAAATAAGTGATGAGTTGAAGTATTTACTTGATAAAAAGAAGGTTGTTGACATAAAAAAAGAAATGAAATATTGTAGAGAATGTGGTGCTGTTTTATTTAAAAAAAAGGTGGGCAATTGGGAATTTTGGTCTTGTAAAAATAATCATCATTATTCTATAGGTGCAATTTAATGAGTAATAGTAAACCAAAAATATTGTGGGTTAGTGATAGTCCGGAAATGCTTCAAGTAGGGCAGTCAAGAGTAGGTAGAGAAATTTGTTATCGATTACATGACTTGGGGTATCCGATTGAAGTTGCTGGTTACATTCCTGATAAAGATAAATTAAGATCAAATCCAATAGATGCTTTTAAAGTGTATTGTACTGAAAGATATAAAACACTGGAATTGATTGAAATTATTCGACAATCTGATCCGGATGTAATTATTCTATCTCATGATTATTTCATGTTTAATGGGGTTAAAGATATAAGAAAGGAATTTGGTTCAAAGCATAAAATTATAGGTTATTTTACAATAGATGGAGAACCTGTTCCTCATATATTTAGGGAAGTGTTTTATAAGTGTGATCATGTAGTTGTTCCAAGTGAATATGGTAAAAGAGTAGTTGCTGAACGGTTTTTTAATGTACCGCTTAGTGTTATTCCGTATGGTGTTAATACTTCATTGTACAATTATGAGGGTAAGGAGAAGATTAAGGATGATTTTGCTAATGCTATAAATATAAATCTTGAGCAGATACAGATTAAAGATAAGCTTATATATTTTTATGTTGGTAATAATCAGGGTAGGAAAAATGTTGGTGCAGCTAGGGATGGGTTTAAAAGATTTGCTGATAAACATCCGGGAGAAGTGTTGTTTATTGTTATTCTTAAAAATGCAGTTTGTTCGCATGGAGATATAAGTTATATAGGATACTTTGATCCGTATGAATTTAATCATCCGGATATTCGCACTATTTCGACTCATGTTAATGATGATGTTGTTTCTAAATTTTATAAGATATCCGATTTTCTTTTGCATCCGACAAATGGCGAAGGATTTGGGTTAACGATATTGGAAGCAATGGCAAGTAAGTGTATTCCGATTGTACCAAATTATTCGGCTCATACGGATTTCTGTACGCCAATGACTAGTATTTTAATAAATAATTGGACTAAGATGATAGGTGAGTTCGAAGTAATTAGAGCGCAAGTTGATGACGATCACATATTGACAGCTCTTGAAAGCTCTTATCATATGGCTAAAGATATTAAAGAATCTAAACAAAAAGCTTGTGTAGAAGTTGCTAAGATGTATTCGTGGGATGAGAGTGCTAAAAAGTTTGGGGAATTGGTAGACAAATTGGTTTTAGATAAAGATGCTGATGAGCAACTTAGAGTAAAGAGAATATAAATTGAGTTATTTAAACAAATATATTGATGAAGACTCTTATATTAGTGATGATGAGCAAATAGCACATGATTATATAAATGAAATTATTGCAGCATATGAGTCTGATTTAGTTGAATTAAATATATGTGTTATATTCAGAGATCATCATTTAAAGAAGGGTGGTGCTACAAAGTGGGCTTCTGTTGAGAAACCACTTTCTTTATTACGATTCTTTGCGTCTCAATATTATCAAATGTATGTTGATGTGCTACTCCAAATTGATTATGTGATTTGGCAAAGACTTGATGATATGCAAAGAAAAGCGTTGATACATCATGAATTAAGGCATATTCGAATTGAATGGGATGAAAAGAATGATGACTATAAACGTAATCATTTTACTGGAAGATTGGAATTTAGTTTGGTTGTTCACGATAAAGAAGAATTTAAAAAAATTGAAGATCTCTATGGTTCTGATTGGGCTGATCAGATAAGGGATGAAGAATAAGATTTGAAAGGTAAGGTGTAATGGACAAAGTTATAGATATTTATGCACCATTAAGGAATTGGACCGGATATGCGGAAGTTGTACGTAATTTAGTGTGGCGTTTGTATGTATTGGGTTGGAAGATAAATTTTGAAGAGTTTAAGGGATGGAGTTCTGTTGGTATGAAGCTAACAGATGAGCAGGAGAAGTTTTTTTCAATGCTTGAAAATAATAAATATCCATCTGATCGTCATTTGAGTATTTGTTTGCCAGAACAGGCAAAACTTTTTCCGGATAAATTAAATATTAATTTAACTATGTTTGAAGCGAAAAGAAAATTGCCTAAACTTTGGATAGAAACAAGTAAAAAGATTGATCATATTATTGTTCCGACAAAGCAAAACTATAGGATGTGGTATGATAATTTAGGTATGCCGTTTAACAAGTTGTCATTGTTGCGTTTTGGGGTTAGTGTTGATGATATTAAGAATGCTAATGTTATTCCTGTTATTTGTCAAGATACAGGTGTTGATGTTTGTAAAGAATATAAGTATCAATTGCTGGTATTGCAAGAGTATATTAGTCGAAAGAATTTGAAGGGTGTTTTAAAAGCATTTTATTTGGGATGTATTAAGAATAAGGAAAGATATAAAGACACTTGTTTGGTGCTTAAGCTTAACTCAAATAGTGGGGATAAATTGTCTGGTTTTAAAGTTATGTGTGATAATCTTAAACAAGATATTGAAGAACAATATAAAGTTGAATTGCCACATAATTTATTTGTATATACTGATATTCTTGCTGATAATTATATGTATAGTTTGTTCAATTCTTTTACTCATTATTTTTCAATGTCGAATGGTGAAGGTTGGGATATGAACTGCATGAAGGCAGTTGCGCTTGGAAAGACAGCAATTGTGCCAGAAAGTAGTTCGTATATAGAGTATCTTGATAAAGATAAGGCTCATTTAATTCCTTGTAATGAAGGGAAATTTCAGATTGAAGAAAACAATTTGAATCGTATTTATGCGGAATCTTTGTGGGATTGTCCGGATGTTGATGCTGCTTCTGATTATATTGCTAACATTGATTCTATTGGTCAAAAGGATTGTAGTGAACACATATTGACTCATTACAATTGGGAAGTATGTGCTCGTCAGCTTGATATAATATTAAGAAATGTTTCTATAGATAAACCTGTTAAAGAAATAGATTATTCTTATGCATCTAAAAAGACTGTGTTGATGGTTTGTAAAACGATTGGTAAGAGATGTGGTATTGGAGAATATACTAAAACATTGCATAAGAAGTTTGATGAAGCTAATGTTACGGTGGTAACTGTTAGTAGTGATGAGTATTCGTTGTGGGAGCAAGTAAATCAATTCTATCCTGAAGTAGTTCATATCCAGAATGAATATCAATTTTACACTCCGAAAAGATTGTTGTATTTAGTTAATCGTCTTAAAGAATGCAATATAAAATTGTTGTTAACTCAACATACATTTAATGAAAATGTATATGAGTTGAATAAATTGTTTGTTAAAAAATTTGATAAAATAATTACTCATAATAAATATGTTGTAGATGGTTATGTTGACTGTTTTGGTGAATCTGTTAGAGATAAAGTTTTGTATGTTCCAATGCCGGTTGAACGAGTAATGACAGAAGACATTAAAAAACAAGTTCCTTACAATAAGATTATGGCAGTGAACGGTAATGATATTGTTGAAAACGATAATGAATTGAGAATAGGGTTTTTTGGTTTTTGTTATTATCATAAGGGATTGGATCGTTTAATAACAAGTATAAGAAATGTTGTGAAGAAATATAGTGATGGTAATAAGCTACTGATAATGCTGTATATTTTCAGTTCAAAACCCGAACAAGATCACATGAATTATTATGAACAATGTATCTCTTTAATAGAGTCTTACAACATTGCACCATATGTTAAGTGGAATGCAACGTATTTTAAGATGGATGAATTGTTAGCAAGGCTTCATCATCTCGACATTATCTGTATGCCTTACGATCATTATGGGTCTTTTGGCGCAAGTGCGGCATTGGCAACAGCAGCGCAAGCGGAAGGACCACAGTTGATATGTTCTAAAGAAAGTCCTTTTTTTGATGTTGAGAATAAATATGCACCTAATATTCAAACGATATCGAATGATGAATTGGAATCTTATATTGATGATTGTTTTGTGAAGCATTTAGATGGGGTAAAAGTTCAAACAAAAGATGAAGTATGGGATACATATTTTGAAGATAGAAGTTGGATAAAATTTGCTAAACAACTTGGTGGAATTTATGAGAATTTTATGAATGGGTAGAAGCTATTTTGAAGAAGATTTTTTGATTGATAAAAATTATATATGTATAAATGAGTTCAAAGGATGTAAACTGTTTGTTGGTAAAGGTAAATATGTAATACAATTATCTGATAAATTGAAAAAATATTTTGAAGAATTTTTGTATTATCGTTTTCTTTATACAAGTAACAATAACAACTGTTTATATCTTATTTGGGACGATACATGTGGTGATGGTTTTGTCTCTAAAGATATTGAAAAAGGTAGTTATAGATTGTTTAATATATTGAGAAATATTTGGGAGAAGAATAATGGAAGCTAAAGTATCTGTTCATATGATTGTTAAAGAGGTTAGTTTTTATGGTTATCTGTTATTAAAATCTTCTCTTGATTCTTTGCTTATGGATAATTCCGGATATGCGGATGAATTGATTATTTATAATGATGGATGCGATCAAACATCAACTTCTTTTCTTGAAAAGATAGTTAAAAATTGTGGTATTAAATGTGTTTATAGCAAAAATATTGGTGAAGATCTGACTTTTGCTGAAAAACGCAATGTGTGTCTTGATAATACTGGACATGATATTACTCATATTCATTGGATTGATAGTGATGATATATATTATGAAGATACTTTGATAGCGGTTAAGAAGAAGCTTGGTGAAATGGAAGATTGTGGTGTTTTTATAAATAACTTTCATCATTGTATGGGGTATCCGTGGAGAATTGCTGGAACTTATCCGAAGGATAATATTTTTAGATATAATCCTAAATTGAAATGGGGTAAAGGTGTGCATGAAACTCTTGAAAATGTTGAACCAGTGAGTCAATCACCATTAGGTTTACCGTATTTTCATGCTGGCTATACAAGGAGTGTGATCGCAACAGCAATTAAATGGATATATTATTCTGTTCTTGAACATGGTGCTGATAATTGTTGTTATTTTAGAGAAAATGAAGCTATGTTTACGGATGGTCCTCATAAAATAATTAGTGATCGTATAGCAAATACTTCAAAAATTACGTTTGAAGAAATGCCAAGTGCTTTTGTGGAAAATGTTATGATGAGTTATAAGGGTTTAATTGAATATGAAAAATGGGATGATTGGGTTACGAGATGCATTGATCCTAAGTATGGTAATTTGTTTAAGAAATTTAAGGTTATTGCAAATGCGGAAGGTAATTGGGGAGCTTTTGTAAAAGAAGTAATTGATAATAAATTGTGGAAGGAATTCTAATGTATATATCAGTTCATATGATTGTTAAAGAAACAACAAAGCTTGGCATGATGTTTTTGGAGCAGACGTTGAGAAGTTTAAAAGGTTTTCCGGATCAACTTGTTATCGTTGATAATGGAAGTACGATACCATTAAACAGTGAGGTAGTTGAAGAAATAGGAATTCTAGATGACTTTACATTGGTGCAGCAAGATGGGAATTTTTCTGAATTACGTCAAAAAGCTATTGAAGAAACAAGTTCTTATGCAACACATTGTATGATTGTTGATAGTGATGAGATATTCTTTGAAGGGAATCTTGAAAAGGTTAGGAAGAATCTTGAAAATATAAAAGGATCAAGCTATGGATATTTCAGGCATTTCGTTCAATCACCAACATACATTCAGGAAGTGCTGGTTAGAAATAATGTGTTTGAGTATAAAGAAGATTTGTGTTGGAATAAAGGTGTTCATGAAGTTTTGAATGCGTTTGAAGGTGAGCTTGTTGATAATGGCAGCGAATGGATGCATTGCGGATATTTGAAGTCAACTGTAGCTACGGCAATAAAATGGATACATTATGATGTATTGGAATTTGGACATGCAGATAAGTATAAAGAACCGGATAGGTTAATGTGTAAGCTTGGTATTGATAAGATACTTAGTGATCGTAAAAATAATTATAATTTATATGATGCACGTTATCCGGAATACTTCTATCCTATCTTGAGGGAATATGAGAGGTCAAAGAGTTTAAATTGGCAAGATTGGGTGACTAATGTAGTAGATCCTCAATATGGGATATTGCTTGAAGAATTTAATGAGATGGCGGCAGAAAGTAGTTGGGCTACTGTTATTGATTATATTGTTGAAAATAAACTTTGGGAGAAATATTGATGCATAATTTTAATAAATGTGAAGTTGAAGGTTGTGATTTATGTAAGAGAGATTGTGAAATAGCATCTGCTATTCAATTTTTGGCAGATAGCAGAAATACTGTTGAAAATTTATGTAATACTATTATGAAAGAGTATGATTTGAATGAATTAGAAGTCAATATCTTGATTTGCATTGTTGATAAAAGAGATGGGATTTCTGTTGATGAATTAAAAACGGAATTTGATTCGTGTTCTGCAAAGACTATAGATGATTTGGTTGATAGAGGTTTGTGTTATGTGAAATATGACAAGTATTTTGTTGATGTTGAAGATCTTCCGTTAAAACAAAGTACGAGAATATTTAAATGAAAATAAATGGTGTTCCGGAAGAGTATAGAGGAGAATATAAAGAAGCTAAAGAGCTTTTAAAAAAATCTTCTATATTAAGTAATGAAGCATATAAAACTTTGTGGGAAATAGAAGGTATAGTTTTAGGTAATGTTCTTAGAGATTATAGCATTTTAAATGAATCTGTGTGGACGGCTAAAGTTACTGGTAAAAATAACAATTTAAGCCTTTGTAGTGATATATATAGTCATAACAAATTAAGTGATATATTTCGGGAAGATTATCATTGTGATCTTGAAATTGCTGATGGTATTAAGCTTCAGTTTTATGATAACGATATAATTTTGTATTCAAATAATGGTGACGATGAAGTTTTGGTTAAATTTGTCAAGGACTATAAAGTAGATGTTTATTGGAAATACTTGGATGTAAGAATAGAAGTTTTGAAGAAAGATTTGAGTGAAGTGATTGAATTGAGAGATTTTTTAAAATTAACTTTTGGTTGAATTAAGTTTGGGAGAAATATTCATGAAAACAATTGAGAAGTGTCGTGTATGTGGTGGTGAAATTAAAGATATTATGTCATTAGGTGAACATTATGTGAGTGATTTTCCTCTCCCTAATGATCCTGAAGGGGTAAAGGCTCCACTTGATTTGGTTCTATGTGATACTTGTAGTTTGTTTCAGTTGAAGCATACAGTTTCTCCGGAAGTTATGTATAGGAATTATTGGTATAGGAGTGGTATAAATATTACTATGACAAATGCTCTTGCTGATATTGCTTTTAAAGCAGAAGAGTTGATGCACTTGAGTAGTGGTGATACTGTGCTTGACATAGGTTGT
>CAZNBB010000106.1:0-12279 GCA_964571225.1 uncultured Gammaproteobacteria bacterium | reverse complement strand
CCGTTCATCGGCGTGCGGATCTCGTGGCGCATGTTGGCCAGAAACTGGCTCTTGGCCCGATTGGCCTCCTCCGCCTCGGCCTTGGCTTTGGTCAACTTGCGGATAAGCGACCCGATGTACAACGGCAGGACGATCAAGCCGACCAGGAGGCCGCCCGCCATGCTGAGGTGCTCGTGCCAGTAGTCGTTGTGCATGACCACCAGGGAAAAGCCGGCCGCGGCGACCACGGCCGCCGCCAGCAGATAACGCTGGCCGTAGCGAAGTCCGTACCCGCTGGTGACCCAGATGTAGACGATGTACAGCCAGGACAGGCCTTCCCCCTGGCTGTACAGCAGCCAGGAGATCATCCCCAAGTCGCCGAGGACGCACAGGTAGCGCCGCAGGGGCGATTGCTGCGGACGCAGCGCAATGGCTGCCAGGATCCCGACGGAGAACCCCAGATACAGCCCCAGGGCCACCAGACCGTCGGACACCGCGGCCAGGGAACCGTGCCGAAAGTGTCCATAGAGCGCCAGGTACAGCAAGGTGCCCGAAACGATGCCGGCACGCACAAATGCTTGTTCGTGCTCGGAATCTGGCCGATTCCGGAATCGGTCGACGAAAGGTCCGAGGAGGTTCAGCCAGGGGCGGCCAGACGTTGGCACATGGGTGGACATGGATCGGCTGCGTCTTTATTGGACGGGAATACCGGGGGTATCGGCTGACGGAGCCGTGACTTAAACGTCCACGCGGCGGGCTCGGCGCGACTTCTACCGCCGGTACGTTCCGCCGCTCCAAGCCACGGGCCAAGTCAACCCGCCGCCATTTGGCGCCGGACTCGGGTCCGTTGGCCCTTGATCGGTGGGGAAAGTCCCGCGACGGCGGGCACCATACCTGGCCCGGGCGCCGCGCCGCAGTGGGCATCCTCGCCCGTGCGCGCCGGCGGACGACCAATCGGGCCGGCGATTTCGCGGTAAAGCGGTGTCAGGCGTCGACGACGGAAGCGGGTTCCCGGGCCCCCGCGGTATCGGGAGCGGACAGCAGCACGACGGTGATGTTGTCCGTACCGCCCTTTTCCAATGCCAGCTCGATCAGCTGATCGACCTTCTCCTGCTCGGACCCGCCGCCCCCCAGCACCTCGGCGATACAGCTGTCGTCCAGTTCTCCGGTAAGGCCGTCGCTGCACAGCAGCAGTTGTTCGCCCTGATACAGGCGCCCTTCCCGGGTGTCCACCTCCACCTCGTCCAGGCCCACCGCCCCCAACGCCTGGGTTACATAGTTCCGATGGGGGTGGCGGGCTGCGTCCTCCGGACTCAATGCCCCGGAATCGATCAGCTGCTGGACCAACGTGTGGTCACGAGTGAGCTGCATCAGTTCGACGCCGTTCCACAGGTACCCGCGGCTATCTCCCACCCAACCCAGCTCGAAGCGGTCGCCTTCCAATTGCACCGCGACGACGGTCGACCCCATGCCCGGCTTCCCCATTCCCTGGCTGGCGGCGCGCAGCACCGCCCGGTGCGCGCTTTCCAGCGCCACCGCCAGGGGGACACCGCGCCGCACTTCATGTTGGACGAACTCGGAAACAATGCGGCTGGCCACCTCGCCGCACTCGTGGCCGCCCATGCCGTCGGCGACCAACCACAGTCCCGCGGCCGGGTCGGCGACAAACCGGTCTTCGTTGAGCTCACGCACTCGCCCGGCGTGACTGTTGTTACCAAAATGCACGTTTGTCATCTGCCGCCTTTCAGGCGCCTGGATGCCGTTCCGCGGTTGCCCGGGAGTCCGTGTCCGGTAATTGGTACGGTCACTGGTCGGTGACCGGGTCGTAAGCCTTCGATTCGACGAACAACTCGAACAATCCCTGCTCGATCTTACCGGCCTTGGCCTCGCCGGCAAGAATGTCCAGTGCGCGGTCCACCGGCAGCCCCTGCTTGTAGGGCCGATCGCCGGCGGTAAGCGCGTCGTAAATATCCGCAACGGTCATGATCTTCGACTGTATCGGAATCTCGTCGCCGTGCAGGCCGAGCGGATAGCCTGAGCCGTCCAACTTTTCGTGATGGGCATGTGCGATGTTCGGTACCTGGGCAAGCTGCCGGGTCCAAGGCATATGATTGAGAAATGCGAATGTCTGACTGACATGACATTCTATCTGCACCCGTTCCTCCGGCGTCAGACTCCCCCTGGACAGCGTCAAAGCCGCAAATTCGAAATCGCTCAGCAGCCGCCGCTGTCCGCCGGTGTGGTCCGGGAATCCGTAGGCCAGCAAGGCCCCCAGCTCGTCGGGCACCCGTGCTTCGGAAACGGTGGGCTCATTGGTCTGGCGCACCAATTCCAGAAACCGGTCCAGACGCTGAAAATCCTCTCCCAGTTGCCGGTCCAGTGCCTGGCGGCGGCGGGCGAACTCGTCGGCAGACAGGTGCTCACGTTCATGCACCTCGACAAGCTGCCGATAGGCCGCCCGCTCCAGGTTGGCGCGCGCACAGTCGAAGCGTTCCTCCACCAGCTCCATCTGCCCCGGGTACAACTTCTTGGCCTTGGTCAGCACATGTTCGCGCACGCCCACCTTGCCGAAATCGTGCAACAGGGCGGCATAGCGAATTTCCCGCATCTGATCCTCATTGAACACAACATCGCGCAGCCCACGCCCCTGCTCCCGGCTGACGGCGTGGGCAAGCCGGCTGGTGTATTCCGCCACCCTGAACGAGTGGCCCGCCGTGCTGGGGTCGCGTGCTTCAATAGCGTGGACGGATGCCTTGACGAAACCCTGGAACAGGTTCTCGATCTCCTCGTACAAACGGAAGTTCTTCAGAGCCACCGCGATCTGGGCACCGATACCGGTGAGTATCTGCAGGTCTTCTGTGGAAAACGAATGCAGGCCGCGACAGGTATCGATCTGCATCAGCCCCAGCACCTCGTCCTCCATGATGAGCGGGGCACACATGAGACTGCGGATGTTGAGGTCCACTATGGATTCGTGGCTGTCGAAACGGTCGTCCTCCATGGCGTTGCTGGAGAGAATGGCGCGCTTTTGCCGCAGGACCTCGTTCACGATCGATCGCGACAGAGCCACGTTCTCCACCACCGCATCCGGTTCACGGGCTCGCGCGGCCACCGGAATCAGCCCGTCGCTGCTGTGGGGATCGGTCAGTACCACAAATGCCCTGTCGGCCGCCGGAAAGATGTCGAAGATCACTGCCATGATCTTTGCCATCAGCCTGTCCCGGTCATGTTCCGCACCGATCCCGATGCTGACCTGGGCCATGGCATGCAGGCGCCGGACAAGACTGGCCGGCGTCGCACCCCCGGCGGGAAGCCTGCCGCGCATTTCCAGCATGAGTTGGGAAGCGTCCAGCGCCATGCTGACGTTCGGGTCGCGCTGGCCTCCGGAAAACAGATTCAGACGTAAGGGTCGCGCGCTTCGGACCGATCCGGTATGACGGGCCGTATCTGCCGGTCCCCGCCGCACCGTATTGCCGGCGTGATAAGTCAGATGGCAGGTACCGATCTCTATGGTATCCCCGTCCAGCAGAATCCTCGGCACCCCCGCATCCAGCCTAGTGCCGTTCACTGCCGTACCGTTGGTGGAATTGAGATCTTCGATGACGAACTGAACACCCTGGCGGATGATGCGGGCGTGGCGACGGCTCACCGACTGCTCCGGCAATTCGACGAAACCGCCCTGCACGGGGGAGCCCTCGGCGGTCCTTCCGAGCTGAAGCGATTCCCCTAAGGGGTAGCGCATACCCTCATGCGGGCCACTGACCACCTCGAGATGCGCCAGAGTCCGTTTCGGCATTGCCCGTGTCCTGTAGGTTGACCGACGCCTGCTCGACTATAGCGTCCATGGCGTGGTGCTGCCGTGATGATTTCTCGCTCAAGTATCGACGTGATCCGGTCGAAACTTGAATGGAGGCAGGCCAAGGATTGCATTTGCCCATGATGGCAACGGTTTTGCATAGTATCTCGACAAGGACTCCACCCGGGATGAGACGCGGCGTTGCCTCGCTTCCTGTTCGCCGGCGAACGGGAGGCGGAGCTGTACTCAGGAAAAACAGTGATTTACTGTACATCCTTAACCTACAAGGATGTCACATGGAGGCGGGAACGGGCCGCTGATTGGTCGGTGCCCGCACGACGGAAAGCAACATATGGATAATCAGGGTATTACCGTGTCCAACGATCACCTTCGCATTCCCAAGAACACCGCACCCGTGACGCTTTGGGTGCATCCGGAAGGCCAGGTGCGAGGGTCTCTCTTCGTGCGCCAGCAAAGCGTCAACCACGCCGGCCAGGAGACGCCCCTGGAGGTGCTCAACCAGAGCGAGGCCTTTCTGGTGATCCAGCGCGAGTCCCCCGACGAGTTGCGCTTCTACAACCGCTCGGCCATCGTACGGGTCGATTACCTGGAGCAGGAACCGATCGAACTGCCCGGCGCCGTGTCGCTGCCCTGCGAAGTGCATATGATGGACGGCTCGCTGGTCAGCGGAACGGTTCGTGAGCCGATGGCCGCCGATCGGGCGCGCCTGTTCGACTATCTCAACCGCTCCGAAGAACGCTTTCTCAAAGTCCACGTGGATGGAAACGCGGTGTGCCTGGTCAACAAGTCGTATGTCATTCACGTGACGGCGCCGGCACCGGTGGATTCGTAGGTCACGGGCGCACCTGACGCGCCTCGGGGAAGTACCCATGAGCCTGCTGGACGGCTTCAAGGCAAATAAGGCCATCACTGCCCTGGTCGCGGCGGATGGCCTGTCGACGCCGGAATCCAGGCACGCCGTCCAGATCCTCAAGCAGGTGGGACCGCCCACCGTGCCCAAATTGATCGCCGCCCTTAGCCAGACGGGCAACCCGGTCACCATCGAGACCCTGCTCACCGGCTTTCTGAGCCCCCAGACCTTTCCGCTGTACCTGGAAGCCCTCGCCCACCAGGAACGTCCTGTGGTGGAGGGCGTCGCACGGGCGATGAGCAAATCCAACCGGTTCGATCCGAACCGGCTGCTGGACGCATTCGAAAACCCGGATCTCTCGCCTGCCGTGCTGGCGGGCATTCTACAGGCCCACCACGAGCGCCTGGACCGAAAACGTCTGCTGGCACTCCTGGACAAAGTGCCCAGCCAGGCCCGCGCACCGATCTATCAGCTGCTCAACCGGGTGGTGACCGAGGACATGCTGCCGGCTCTTGTCGCCCACGCCGGCCACCAGGACCCAATGGTACGGGCCCAGATCGCCCAGCTGTTGTCCCGCTTCAGCACCGAGCCGGCAAGGGACGCACTGATTGCCATGCTGACCGACTCCAGCAAACTCGTGCGTCAGGCCGCCCTCACCGGCCTGGGAGCATTAAGCATGCCGATTTCCGCCGAACCCATCTGCCAGTTGCTGGGGGACCCCGACCTCACCGTTCAGTCCAAGGCCATCGAGACCCTGGTCCGGCTGCGCGACCCCCGTACGGTAAAATATCTGATCGACGTCCTGCAGGACGAGTCCGAGTACGTCCGCCGCGCCGCGGTGGAAGTCCTCAATGAAGTGGGCGATCAGCGCGCCATCAAGGACCTGCTCAATGCATTGCGCGACGCCGACTGGTGGGTCAAGGTACGGGCCGCCGATGCCCTGGGAACGATCGGCGGGCCCAAGGTCTTCGAGGCGGTCCTTGCCCTTATCAAGGACGAGGACGAGTTTCTGCGCCGCACGGCCGTGGAAATCCTCAACACCAGCAAAGACGCGCGGGCATTCGACTATCTGGTGGAGGCCCTCAAGGACCCGGACTGGTGGGTGCGGGAGCGGGCCGCAGACGCCCTCGCCACGCTGGGCGATCCGCGCGCGGTGGAGCCGCTGGTGGAAATGATGTCCTCCGATGAACAGGCCGCTCCGGTCGCCCTGCGTGCTCTGAAGGCCATTGGCGACCCGGCCGCCGTCGTACCGCTGTTGAAGAAGCTGGAGGCGCGCAGCGACCGGACATTCCGCAAACACGCCCTGAGGGCGTTGGAGGCACTCACTGACAAGGCCCAGGCAAGCACGGTGCAGGACGCCCTGACCCGCATCATCGACACCGATGCGGACGCCGAGTTGCGCGCCACCGTCGGCGATACGGCAAAAACCCTGATCAGCAATTTCGGGGACAGCGGCGCCTCGGCCGGACGGTCCCTCCCCGGCGCGGAGTCCTCCTTCGCGGGTCAGGAGGCACAACTGCTGGATCTGTCCGGCGCCACCGGCCAAAGCGTCATCGACGCCGCTGCGCTGGAACCCGAGACCATGCTATCGGAACGCTACCGGGTCATACGCACGGTCGGCGAAGGCGCGTTCGGGGTGGTGGTGCTGGTGGAAGACACCATGGTGCAGGACCAGATCATTCTCAAATTTCTGAATCCGCACTTCGCTTCCGACAAGAACATGATCCAGCGCTTCGTGCACGAACTGCGCTACGCCCGCAAGACCACCCACGAGAATATCATTCGCATCTACGACTTCATCACCTTCGGCCGCTCCTATGCCATTTCCATGGAGTACTTTCCGAGCCATTCGCTTGCCGACGAGCTTCGCGAGGGGACCCCGCTGGAGTTGCGCCGCGGCCTGAACATCCTGCGGGCAATCTGCAACGGGCTGAACGCGGCCCAGTCGGTGGGCGTGGTGCATCGGGACATGAAACCGGCCAACATACTCATCGACGACCACGATGTGGTCAAGGTAGTGGACTTCGGCCTGGCGGCCGCGGCCAGCCATACCGACTCGCGCCTGACCAAGACCGGCGTACTGGTGGGCACGCCCACCTACATGGCCCCCGAACAGGTGCGCGGCCAGGACATCGACTCACGCACCGACATCTATTCCCTCGGTGTCATCATGTATGAAATGTTCACCGGCCAGCCACCCTACAAGGGACAGGATCCCATGGCGATACTGTTCCAGCACGTGGAAGGCAAGACCAAGCCCCCCCATACCCTGCAGCCGGACCTGCCCCCCACCCTGGAAAGCACCATCCTCAAGGCGATGGCGGTGGCTCCCGAAGACCGCTATCAGAGCTTCGAGGAACTGCGCCGGTCCCTGGAGAGCGTACTGGAGAACATGGAATGACGGCTCGCATCAATGCGTTCATCAAGCTGGGGCGCGATCAGGGCTGCTCCGATATCCACTTCGCCGTAGGGGTTCCGCCGCTGCTGCGCTTTCTGGGGGAATTGTCCCCGGTCAAGTATCGCGAGCTGACGCTCGAGGAACTGAGCGGGCTGATCGACGAGATCCTCAGCGAGGAACAGCGCCGCACCTTCCAAGCCGGAAAGGACCTGGATTTCGCCTATCAGCACGAGGAAGTGGGACGCTGCCGCGTCAACCTGTTTCACAAGGTCGGCGGCATGGGCGCCACCTTCCGGCTGATCGGCGACCGTGTTCCGAGCCTTCAGGCGCTGGACATGCCGCCGGTGATTGCCCGACTGGCCGCCGTTCATCAGGGCATGGTACTTGTGACCGGCGCCACCGGCACCGGCAAATCGACGACTCTCGCGTCGGTAATAGATCTGCTGAATTCCACCCGGCGCTGCAACATCATTACCCTCGAGGACCCGATCGAATACGTGCACAAGAGCAACAAGTCCCTGGTCGTCCAGCGCGAGGTCGGGACCCACGTGCCGGATTTCACCGACGGACTGCGGGCGGCCCTGCGCGAAGACCCCGACGTGATTCTGGTGGGCGAGCTGCGCAACCCGGAAACCATCGCTCTAGCCATGACGGCCGCCGAGACCGGCCACCTGGTGCTCGGTACGCTGCACACCACCTCGGCGACCAAGACTCTGGACCGTATCGTGGACGCCATGCCCACCCAGCAGAAAGCCCAGGCGAGGCACTTTCTGGCCCAGCACCTGCGCGGCGTCGTCAGCCAGAAGCTGATCCGCTCCGCCGACGGACGGCGCCGCAAGGCAATCGTCGAGGTACTGGTGAATACTCCGGCGATCGCCAACCTGATCATGAACGGCAAGGTATTTCAGATACCTTCGGCTCTGCAGACCGGCAAGCAGGCCGGCATGCAGTTGATGGACCAGGCCTTGCTGGAGGCCGTACAGCGCCGCGAGATAGACCCGGACGACGCCTATCTGCATGCGGCGGACAAGAAGCAGTTCCAGCGTTTCGTCACCGACCCGGAACTGCTGCCGCCGGTCAATCTCACGGTCGGCTGAAACCACAGGCAACAGGGAGCAGTCAGTTGAACCGCATTGATGCCTTTCTCGACCTGCTGGTGAAGCAGAATGGCTCCGACCTGCACCTGGTTGCGGGGAATGTGCCGAGATTGCGTCTGCTGGGCGATATCTACCCCGTCAAATACCGCGAACTCAGCGCCGACGAGACTCACGACCTGCTGTACGAAATCATGCCGGAACGGGAACGGGCGGTCTTCGAGGCCGCCAACGGCGTGGATTTCGCCTACGATCTGGGCGGCGACGCCCGCTTTCGCGTCAACGTGTTCCGTCACTTGGACGGCATGGGCGCGGTGTTCCGGCTGATCCCTGCCGAGGTCAAGTCCATCGAGGAGCTGGACCTGCCCGCCGTGCTGTTCACCCTGATACGCCAGCGCAAGGGACTGGTGCTGGTCACCGGCCCGACGGGCTCGGGCAAGTCCACCACCTTGGCGGCAATGATCGATGCCATCAACCGCGAACGCAAAGGGCACATCATCACCATCGAAGACCCGGTGGAGTTTCTCCACCACAACAAGGGCTGCCTGATCAGCCAACGGGAGATCGGCAGCCATACCGACAGCTTCGCAGACGCCCTGCACTCGGCCCTGCGGGAGGACCCCGATGTCATACTGGTGGGCGAGATGCGCGACCTGGAGACCATCAGCCTGGCGGTGACCGCGGCGGAAATGGGCATTCTGGTGCTGGCCACCCTGCACACCAACAGCGCCGCCGCCGCCATCGACCGCATCATCAACGTTTTCCCCCCCGGCGAAGAGCCCTATATACGCACCATGCTCTCCACCTCCCTGTGCGGGGTAGTGGCCCAGCAGCTGGTGCGCAACACCGACGGCAAGGGCAGGCGCGCGGTGGTGGAAGTGATGATCAACAATTCGGCGGCGGCCAACGTCATCCGCGAGGGCAAGACCGAGCAACTGGAGAACATCATTCAGAGCGGAGCCCTGCAGGGTATGCAGACCCTGGACACCGCCTTGCGGCGCCTGCTGGACGCCAAGCTCATTTCCGGCGACGATGCCTACGCCATTGCCCGCAACAAGGGGAGCTTCGAAACCTATCGAAGCGCGAGCATGGCGGGGCCTGACGAATCCGCCATTACCGGTCCGTTTGACGTATGATTGCACCCGCCTCGAAATCGGCGCGGCGGAACAGGGACACGACAGCAGCTCATTAGGGGGAGCACTCAGAGATGACAGCGAAGCTGATCCTCACGCTCGATGGAGCGGTGGTCAAGGAATACCCGCTCGACAAATCCAGTCTGAGCATCGGGCGCCGGCACGGCAACGATATCCAGCTCAACGACCTGACCGTGAGCGGGCGCCACGCGCTGATCACCGTATCCGGCGGCGAGGCGTTCGTAGAGGACCTGGACAGCACCAACGGGACCCTGGTCAACGGCAATTTCATCAGCCGCTCCCTGCTCGCCCACAGCGACGTCATCCAGGTGGGCGCCCACCAGCTCACCTACTTTCGGGAACAGACCAAGGCCTACGAGCCGACCATGTTCATTCGCGCCGAGATGGACCAGACTCAGGTACTGCCTGCCCAGCAGGAGCGTAGCCCGTCCACCAAGGGCCATCCGCTGGGTGCGGTGCGGGTCCTCAACGGCCCCCTTGCCAACAGCGTCATGGAGTTGCGCAAACCCTTCAACGTCATCGGCTTCAACGGCAACAAGATGGCGCTCATCAGCCGTGGCCTGCGTGGCTACACCATCACCGCCATCAAAGGGGTACGCAGCCGGCGGGAAAGCGACGTGCCCGCGGTCAACGGGACGGTGGTCACCGAGCGGGCCACGCCTCTGAACGATCAGGACGTGATACGCATTGCCGGCTTCGATATGGAGTTCTATCTGATCCAGTAACACCTGCAACCGGGGCACGTCGCGGTCCGCCCCGCGGCCTCCCTCACTTCCGCCGCCGTCATCGGCCCACTCGCCGCCCTCGCCCCGGGCGCACCCTGTCGTCATGCCCTTGAGATGGCGCCCGGCACGCCGGTCGCGCCCCGGCGGCGTGCTCGAGGGCAATGCGGTAACGGGCCAATTGACATAGTGTCCATGCTACACTAAAGTTGGTGTGATGGTTACACTTAGAAATCCGGTATTCGGCTACGACAGTCCGCGTCCGCTGGTCACCACCGACATGGTGATTTTCACCCTGCAGGACCAGCGCCTCGAACTGCTGCTGCAGCGCGCGGGCGGCCTGCATCCGGGCCAATGGGCGCTGCCCGGCGGAAGCGTGGGTATCGCGGAAGACCTGGAGGCGAGCGCCCGGCGACAGCTCAAGGAGGAGACCGGCGTTGCAGGGGTGTTCCTGGAGCAGCTCTACACCTTTGGCGCACCGGCCCGCGACCCGCGGGACCGAATCATCAGCGTCGCCTACTACGCCCTGATTCCCCCCGACCGGCTGCAGGCCCAGCCCCGCGACGGAGCCGGCGCGGCCTGGTTCCCGCTTGACGGGCTGCCGGAGCTCCCTCTGGACCAGGCCGAGATCGCGGCAACGGCCCGGGAGCGGCTGGTGGCCAAGCTGCATTATTCCACCATCGCCCTGCAGTTCATGCCGCCGGAGTTCACCCTAAGCGAACTGCAGCAGGTGTACGAGACAATCCTGCAGACGCGCCTGGACAAGCGAAATTTCCGCAAATCGGTGCTCGCCATGCAGCAGATCGAAGAAACCGGCGCGGAGCGACGCTCCGGCGCACACCGTCCGGCCAGACTGTATCGGGTGAAACGCCCCGGACGGGTGGAGATAATCAGGTGAGCGGATTGTCGAACAACACTGCGGACAGCCCGCGGTATCCCGTGCGCCCGCCACGACGGGCGTTGCATATCCAGTTTCCGGCTGCGGCCCGGCGGGGAGGCAGGCAATGACGACCCTCGTTTCCAGACCGATGATCCACATGGCGGACGGATCGCTGATCCCGACACCGGACACCAGCGCCCCGCCCTCCTACGCGCCGGGCGAGCGCGAAGAGCTCATCGCCCGCATCAAACGCCTGCTCAAGGAACAGGACGCGGTGCTGGTCGCCCACTACTACACCGACGACGACTTGCAGATGATCGCCGACGAGACCGGCGGCTATGTGTCCGACTCGCTCGACATGGCGCGTTTCGGCCATGACCATCCGGCCGGCACCGTGGTGGTGGCCGGGGTACGCTTCATGGGAGAAACCGCGAAGATCCTCAATCCCGAGAAGCGCATTCTTATGCCCACCCTGGAGGCGGAATGCTCCCTGGACCTGGGCTGTCCGGCGGCGGAGTTCATACCCTTCTGCGACGCGCATCCCGACCGCACCGTGGTTGTCTACGCCAACACCAGCGCCGAGGTCAAAGCCCGTGCCGACTGGGTGGTGACGTCCAGTATTGCGGTGGATGTGGTCAACCATCTCGCCGAGCGTGGCGAGAAGATACTGTGGGCGCCGGACCGCCACCTGGGGCAGTACATCCGGCAGGTCACCGGCGCCGACATGCTGCTCTGGCAGGGTGCCTGCGTGGTGCACGAAGCCTTCCGGGTCCATGAGCTGAAGGCCCTGATGGCCGACCACCCGAACGCCGCCGTGCTGGTGCATCCGGAGTCACCGTCCGAAGTCGTGGAACTTGCCGATGTGGTGGGGTCGACGACCCAGATCATCAAGGCGGCGCGGGAGCTGCCGAACCGGGAGTTCATCGTGGCCACCGACAACGGCATCTTCTACAAGATGAAACAGGCCGCCCCCGACAAGGTGTTCCTGGAGGCTCCGACCGCCGGAGTCGGCGCCACCTGTCGCAGCTGCGCCCACTGCCCATGGATGGCCATGAACGGACTGCGCAATCTGGCGCGGGTGCTGGAAACGGGCGCCAATGAAATTCATATCGACGAAACGGTCCGCCAGGGCGCCGTGCGGTCGACCCAGCGCATGCTGGACTTTGCCGCCGACCGTACCCGTTCGGTATTGGGCCGGGGCAACGCCTGACGGACCGGCGTGGGGACGGACGCGCGCGGAGCGGGCCCCGGCATCGCAGCGCCGTTGCGTGCGTCCCTACGGGCGGATCACGAGGGCTCAGGGGCCTAGGGCCTGTTAACACTACAGGGATCATCGCTGTTGTGGCTGAGAAGCCGCCAATCAAGGCGCGAGGAGCGAGGTTTGG
>CAZNBB010000105.1:0-12400 GCA_964571225.1 uncultured Gammaproteobacteria bacterium | reverse complement strand
ACACGCCGAAGGCGGCGATCAGCGACAGTAGCTTGCTGTGGGATGGAAAGAAAAGCTGGGCGATGACCGGTGCGAAAAAGCCGTACAGCGCGAAGTCGTACCACTCCATGACATTGCCGATGGTGCCCGCGATGACCGTCTTCGGCGTGTGGGCGCGACCGCGATATGCGGCGGTGCGCGAGGGAGCGGTGTCGAGCGCCGCCTCTGGTTCCGCCATTCAACCTCCCGTCTCAGGATCCAATGTGCTTTCATGGGGTTGCCCGGCGTGGCGCGACGCCGACTGCACCGATAGGGAACCACCGGCGAGTGCCGAGCCGTGCCCCGCCATGGGACGGTGACCATTGTACGCGGTTAGCCACACCACCCGCGGCTGCCTGGTCGGAAGGCTCGGCCGCACCTGCCTGCCGCGTCGCCAACCTCACCTAGATTTGACATTTGGCATTTCTGGGCCACGCTTGTAAGACACTGCACAGCGATGCGCACCGGCCCAGAACGGCGCAGGGACCTGCCGCGCTCCGGTAATGGAGGGGCCAATGATCACTGACTTTCCCCCCGCGACGTCCGCACCGCTTCCCCGCCGCGACCTTTTGGCGGTGGTGGGCAGCCTTACGGCGCTCACCGTCCTCGCCTGGGCCTATCTTCTGTCTCTGGCCGGCGCCATGGCTCCCATGGGCGCCATGACCGCGCCCATGGTGTGGGGCCCGGCAGAGGCTACCGCCGGGTTCGTCATGTGGACGGTCATGATGGCCGGCATGATGTTGCCCAGCGCCTCCCCCATGATCCTGCTGTTCACGCGCCTGCAGGGCCGGCGCAGCGGCACATGGGCGCGCACCGCTTCCTTTGGCGCCGGCTATCTGCTGGTATGGACGGCATTCTCCGCCGCTGCCACCGCATTGCAGTGGGGCTTGCAGTGGCTGGGTCTGTTGGCCGGCGACGCCCTGAACCACAACGCAGCCGGCGGCGCCGTGCTGGTGGGCGCCGGACTGTACCAGTTCACGGCCATCAAGCAATCCTGCCTGGCCCGTTGCCAATCCCCGCTCGGTTTTCTGATGTCCCACTGGCGCGCCGGTACCCGCGGCGCGCTGCAACTGGGCGTGTCCCACGGTGGGTACTGCCTGGGGTGCTGCTGGGTGCTGATGCTGATCCTGTTCGTAGGCGGGGTCATGAACCTGCTGTGGGCCGCCGGTCTCGGCGCACTGGCGCTGGTGGAAAAAGTCGTTCCGGCAGGCCCCTGGCTGGCGCGCGCCGCCGGCGTCGGTCTGGTGGCCGCAGGGGTGATGTTGGCGGTACCCCACTGACGGTAAAGGACGCAGCCGTTGTGATGGGCGCGCACCCAACAGCCGTAGGGAATCGACCGCACAAGCGGCCTGCAACCGGATCAACGGACGACCTTAGGGCAGTCGCATCTCACCGGTCCGCCGTGGACCGACGCGGCCACCATCCAAAGGGAGGAAGACAGCGATGTCATACGCAGACTGGGAAATAAAGGGCCCCATCGCGGTAACCTGCAACTGCGATTGGGGGTGTCCGTGTCAGTTCAACAGCCGGCCCAGCCACGGCGACTGCACCGCCGCCCTCGGCATGCAGGTCCGTTCCGGGCATTTCAACAACGTGACGCTGGACGGCTTGCGCTGGGCGGCGCTGCTGGCCTGGCCGGGCGCCATTCATGAAGGTCATGGCCAGTGTCTGCCCATCGTGGACGAACGCGCCGACGCGGCGCAGCGCGAAGCGCTGCTGACCATCCTGTCGGGTCTGGAAACCGAACCCGGTGCGACGGTGTTCAATGTGTTCGCCGCCACCTACGACACCGTCCACGAACCGCGCTTCGCCGCCATCGAATTCGAAGCGGATCCGCAGGCCTGCACTGCCCGCATCCGGATTCCCGGCCTGCTTGAGGCCACCGGTCGACCCATCGCCAATCCCGTGACGGGCGAGCCCCACCGGGTTCGCGTCGGCTTGCCTGCAGGCTTCGAGTACCGCGAAGCCGAGTACGGCAGCAGCACCGCATCCGCCGGCGACCCCATGCCCATGGCCTGGACCGACCGCCACGCCCACATGTTCGAAATGCACATGACGCCCTACGGACCGGCAGGCTGACCCGCCCCCCCAAAAAGGGGTCGGTGACAACTGAAGGCGCGAATCGTTTGCATTCGCGCGATTTGCCGTTACCCGATGGACGACGGATCAGCGTCTTAGGGCTATCCACCGGCTGGCCCCGCGGCCCGCAGACGGGCTAGATGCAAATGCGTATCAGTTGTCACCGACCCCTTTTTGGGGGGTGAGGATCAGCCGGGTGACTTCGCCGGGCGCCAGGACCCGCAGGGGCGGGCCCCAGAAGCCGGTGCCGCGACTGACGAAGATCTGCTGGCCCTGTCCGTTGCGATGCAGACCGGCCAGATAAGGCTGGCCGATCATCACCAGCAGACCGAATGGAAAAATCTGACCGCCGTGGGTGTGGCCGCTGATCATCAGGTCGCAGCGACGATCCTGCAGAAGCGGAAGAGTCCTGGGCTGATGAGCCAGCACGATCACCGGCCGTGAAGGGTCGATGCCTGCGTAGGCGCGCTTGATGTCGGGGCCCAGCACCCCCGCGCGTTCGCCGGACAGGTCGTTGATTCCCACCAGGTAGAAGCCGCGCGCCGCGTCACCTACCCACACGGAACGGTTGAGCAACGGCGTGATGCCGATGGAACGCACGTATTGCACCAGGCGTTCCGGGCCGTGGAAGTAGTCGTGATTGCCGGTCACGAAATAGGCGGGCGCCTGCAGATCCTTGAGGGGCTCGAGCGCATGGGCGGCCCGTTCCACGGACTCGTCCGCCAGGTCGCCGGTGATGACCACCAGGTCCGGATGCAAGGCGTTGGTGCGGTCCACCAGGTCCGCCACGAAGGCGCGCCCGATAAGCGGCCCGACATGCAGGTCGCTCAGTTGCACGATGGTATAGCGCTGGAACGGGAACCCCTTGATAGCCACGTCGACGTCGTGAATCCCGGGCCTGGAGAAGGCGCCCACCAGCCCTCCCGTCACGTAGGCGACCGACACTGCCAGAGCCATCACATCGAAACCGACCTTGAGGTAATCCCGAGCGGGCGCCGTCAGCGGCACGCGCCGGGAGACGGTCACGATCAAATCGTACAATACGGCGACCACCAACAGAATGAACGTACAGCCCACGAAGGTGGCGCTGATCGTGTACAGCAGCGGCGCATCGGGAAACAGGCGTAGCGCCGCATCCAGCACGAACAGGATTTCTCCCGCCATCAGCGTCGCGGGAATGGCAGCCATATAGCGGGCCAGCGCCGGCGCGAGTCGGCGGAAGAAGCGCCGGTAGACGTAGTAGTTGGCCGCCGCCATCACGAGCAGAAAAACGGAAGCGATGATGAACAGCCGCATGGCCATGCTCGTTATGGTGTCGGGCGGCAAGCGGAGAATCCGTCGCGGCCGTCTGTAGGTATCGTCAGCCGGCCGCAGCGGGCATTTCCGCAAGGCGGTCGACACCCCCGATCATTTCCGACACCGGCAACGATGGCCGGCTGCCGAAAGGACGACGAATAGCCTCCGCGGTCGGATAGGGGCATTTTGCCGACCGGGCCCGACCGGTGGCAACGACATCGGGCCGCAGTCACGGGAAACGGGACTCACCGCCGTACGTTGACATCGGGAACGTGCCAACGTCACCGGGCGCAGGACCCGGCTCCCCGCCACACCACATATCCACACTGCTGGAATGGTTCCGGACCCGGTAGGCTAGACTGAGTATTCAAGTCTCGCGACCGGGAATACCTATGGACGCTCTCAAGCGCTATCTCCATACGCATACCAATCCACCCGTCTTCCTGATCTCCGGCGCCGTTGTCCTGCTGTTTCTGATTTTCGGATCCCTCGCTCCCCATGAGCTGACCCATGGGGCAGGCATGGTGCAGGACTTCATCACCTACTACCTGGGGTGGTTCTACATCCTGTCGGTCAGTTTCTTTCTGATCTTCTGCCTGGTACTGATGATGGGCCGTTTCGGACGCGTCAAACTGGGCCCGGACGACTCCGAGCCGGCCTACAGCACCACCGCCTGGTTTGCCATGCTGTTCACCGCCGGCATGGGCATCGGGCTTGTCTATTACGGTGTCGCCGAACCGCTCGACCACTATTTCCGTCCTCCAACGGGCGCCGGCTCGACTCCGGCGGCGGCCGCCCAGGCCATGAACTGGACGTTCTATCACTGGGGACTGCATGCCTGGGCCATCTATATCGTGCTGGGCCTGGCCATGGGCTACTTCCATTTCCGGCGCGGGCTGCCCTTGCGTCCGGCGGCCGCGTTTTATCCCTTGATCGGCGATCGTATCTACGGGCCCATCGGCAATCTGGTGGACATCCTGGCCGTATTCGGCACCCTCTACGGCCTGGCCACCTCCATCGGCATCGGCGCCGAGCAGATCACCGCGGGGCTGCATGTCCTGTTCGGGGTTACCAACGATGCGCTCAACCAGGTGCTGGTGATCACCAGCATCGAGGCACTCGCCATCGCATCGGTGATGCTGGGCCTGGACAAGGGCGTGCGCAATCTCAGTCTCATCAACCTGTGGCTGGCTGTGGCGCTGATGCTGATCGTATTCGCCGCCGGCCCCACACTGTACGAACTGCGGGTGTTTCCCAACTACCTGGGCAACTATCTGCAGCATATCGTGGGCACCAGCTTCACGCTGTTCACGCAGGGCGCGCCCGCCAAATGGCAGGCCGACTGGACTCTGTTCTACTGGAGCTGGTGGGCTTCGTGGTCGCCGTTCGTTGGCATGTTCATCGCCCGCATCTCCTACGGAAGGACCGTGCGCCAGTTCGTGGCCGGCGCCCTGTTCGCGCCTGCCGGCGCGTCATTCGTCTGGTTCACCGTGTTCGGCGGCAGCGCCCTATGGGAACAGATGTTCGGCCATGTGTCCCTGCGACCCTACAACGCCGACCAGGTGATCTTCGAGCTGATCAAGACACTGCCGTTCGGCGCCGAATCCGCAACCCTGGTGTCCGGCCTCACCATCGTGGTGGTGACGCTGTTCTTCGCCACCTCCTCGGACTCGGGCTCCTACGTGGTGGACATGCTGACCAACGGCGGCGACCCCCACCCGGTCGCCATGCAGAGGCTGTTCTGGGCCGTGACCGAGGGGTTGGTCGCCATCGTCCTGCTGCTGGCCGGCGGCGTCGGCGCCCTGCAGACCGCAGCCATCACCACCGGACTGCCCTTCACCGTGGTGCTGCTGCTGATGTGCTGGTCCCTGTGGCGGGTGCGCAACCAGGAGGCAGCGAGCTTCCGCGCCGGCGCCGGACTGCACTGAGATGCAAGCACGCCGTGCCGTACCTGACCCCGGGCCCCGGCGGCGGACGGCGCTCAGCCCAGGCCGGCCAGCGGCGAAACACCGATGAAGAAGCTGTGGGCCCAACCCAGGAATGCGGCGTACATCGCCAGACCGACGATGACAACAACGGCGTCGTTCCACCGTCCCGCAGGCAGATGACGAATCTCCCTGGGCGCACGCAAGGCGAGCGAGATCCGGTCCGCAATGGCCCACAGCAGGAACACGGCGAACAGCACGACATCGATGACAGTGCCGGTGGCGACCAGATGACCGGCCGCCCAGAACGCGACCGCCAGCAACATGGGATGGCGGGCCGCAACCCGGATGCGCCCCGGCAGGTAAGCGGCCAGCAACAGCGGAAACACAGGCACCATGAGCACCAAGGTGACATAGTGGGTCCACAAGGGTGGCCGATAGAGGATCGGGGAAGCGTGTCTCGCCCCGTCGTAGCCCAGGACGATGAGCGCGAAGCCGACGATCGCCACCAGGGAATACACGCCCTGCCAGCCCATCTCCCCGAGACGAGCGACCATGCGATTGCGCCAGGGCTCGGCGACGATGGACACCGAATGGATGGCGAAGAACAGAACCAGTCCTGCAATGAACAAGGGCATCCGTGCCTCCTCTGTGGATGCAGCGGCTCCACCCGGCCAATCGCAGCGGCTCCTCGCTGCGCCTGTCCAGTCCCCCGGGGCGAATAGGCGGCGTTTGATTCGGGCCCGTTCACGGGCCCGGACTGTCAGGGCAGCATAGCAGAGCGCCGGCCGACCCGGCGACCGCGATGGGACCGGCAGGCCTTCCAGGCGGTCAAGAACTGCGTCGAGACGCCGTTAACTTGTCGTGGCCGGCGCGCATCGGCCACTCCGCGGCGCAGGACGAACCCTGATTGAACTGCCCAGACGGGCCGCTACCGCTTCCGGTCGCGGCGCAATCCATTATGTGCCCGTCGACGGCACGGACTGGCGAGGAAGGCATTGACCAGCGGCAGCATGAGATTGGTCGCGTGCCGGCAGGCACCCGGTGACTGAGCCATGAAGGGAAGGTTCGTCTTGTCGCTGATCTGGCTGCTGGCGGCGACCCTGGGCGGAACCGCCGTCGCCGCACCACCGCTGAACGCCAGTGCCCCTGAAAGCGGGCCCATAGGGCTCCACGCCGCCTACTTCAAGGAGGCCGGCGGCCCGCTCACCCTGTCCCAGGCGGTTGCCGCCTGGCGCGACGGCCGGTTCGCAGCCGCCCACTCAAGGGTACTCAGCTTCGGCATCGGTTCGCGGCCGGTGTGGGTTCATTTCACCGTAGCCAACACCGGCAACCGGACCTTGCGGCGCCGGCTGTCCATCGAGACCGCGTGGCTCGATCATGTGGACGTCTATTTCCGCCACGACGGCAAGACCGTGGCGGCCTATCACACGGGTGACACCAAGCCGTTCCGGCTGCGGCCCATCGACAGTCGCGACTTCTCCTTCGACCATCCATTCCCTCCGGGGCTGAGCGACGTGTTCGTACGCGTGCAGACACCCGATCCCATGGTCATACCGATGTACCTGATGCCGTTGCCCCAGGCCCGTGAACGGGCGACGGTGCAGACCTACAGCTATGGCTTTCTATACGGCTTCCTGTTCGCTCTGCTGGCCTACAACGTGATGCTCTACGCCGGCTTGCGGGACCGGCGCTATATTCTGTATTCCCTGTATCTGGGGATGTTCCTGCTCATGAACATCTCCTACACGGGGCACGGCTTCAAATGGATATGGCCCAACCACCCGACCTGGGAACAATGGTCCAATCCCATCCTCATGGTAGCCTACGGCGCCAGCGGCCTGATGTTCGCCATCAGCTTTCTGGACACGCGGCGCCACCTGCCGCGTGTGCACAAGGCCGTGCTAGCGTATCTCGGCATCGGCTTGTGCCTGCTGCTGCTCACCGTGCTCGCCGACAGCCAGCGCGGCGCCCTGTTGGTAGCCTTCACCTTCGTCTTCCTGTTTACCTTCATCATGCTGACCATGGGTGTGGTGGCGGTGCGCTCGGGCCGCAAACCGGCCCGGTATTTTCTGCTGGCTGCCATTTCGGCGATGGTGGGTGCCGCGGTGACCGCGCTGGCGGTGTGGGGGTTCATACCGTTCGACAGCTGGACCTTCCGCGCCGTGGACATCGGCGTCCTGCTGGACGCCACCCTGCTGGCTCTGGCCCTCACCTATCAGTTCCGCGTGAGTCAGACCGAGAGGCTGCGGGCCGAGCAACTGGCCACCCTGGACCCGCTCACCGGCATCGACAATCGCCGGGCCTTCTACGGCAAGGCAGCCCCCGTCTGGAACATCTCCCTGCGACACGACCATGACCTGTCGGTGGCGTTGCTGGACATCGACAGCTTCAAGCGGGTCAACGACGGCTACGGCCATGCCTACGGGGACAAGGTGCTGATCGAGACCGCCCGCGTCCTGAAGAAGTGCGTCCGTGAACAGGACCTGGTGGCTAGATGGGGCGGCGAGGAATTCATCGTCCTGCTTCCGGAAACGGGCCTGCAGGAAGCCGCTGCCCTTGCGGAAAGACTGCGCCTGGCGATCGCCGACATGGTCGTCAAACACCACGATGCCGATATCACCGTGACGGCAAGCTTCGGGGTCGCCCGGCGTCAAACGGATCACCACAATCTGGATGGTCTCATTTCGGTCGCCGACAGGCGCCTGTATCAGGCAAAGCGCGGGGGCAAAAATCAGGTGAACCACGGCTGACCACCGCGGCCGAGCCATGGTATTCCCGCCGTTCGTTCCCCCGTCACAGGGCCCGGGCTCGGCAACACCGACAGGTCCGTCGCCGCGCCGCTCGCTTCCGCAGTGCTACCAGGTGAGCACCTTGGCCGCCGCACCCAGAGACGGCAGCGCCTGACTGGGGGTCAAAAGGGGCAGCGCCATGGACAGGTCGTCCTTGGTCATTCCGTTCAGGTCCAGGGACTGCTGGCAGCCGATGATGCGCACGCCATTGTCCAATGCGAGCTTCATGAAATCCGCCACACTCTTGCCGCCTTCCAGGGGATAGAGGTTCTCTGCCACGCCGGTCTTGAGCAGTTCGGTGGCGGGGCCGGTGAAATACAGAATCACGTTCTGCTCACTTGCCGCGGCGGTGGCGGCGAGGAAGAAAGCCGACGGCAGTCGTTTTGGGTTTTCGGGTCCGGTGATGAGAATCAGTACGAGATCCGGCGCTTCTTCGTCCGTCATGGCGCACCTCCTTAAATCTGCTGGCTGATAGGCGGACGCCCAGCGCCCGCCAAGTCTCCCTTACTATATTCGAACGCGGTGCCGACAGGGAGGTTCCGACGAACGGCTACAAACATGTCCCGGTTTCCCGGCAATGTTTTGCGTTCCAAACAGGAGAGTTCGACAGCGACGGAGACTTCTGCGGCCGTCGTTCAGGGTGTTCCGCCGACGTACCGGTGCATTTCGTCGACGGATTCCAACAGGGTGCGGTAACAATCCGGATCGAGCGCCGTACCCACCATGCGCCCCATGATTTCCAACGCTTCGGGGACGGGAATGGGCCCGCGGTAGGGCCGCTCGGCGGTGATGGCGTCGAAAATGTCGCAGATGGTGATGATGCGCGTCTCCAGGGAGAGTTCTGCGGCCACCATGCCCAGCGGGTAGCCGCGCCCATCCAGGCGCTCGTGATGGGCGCCTGCCACCACCGCCAGTTCCTCGAACGGAGCCATGCGGGAAAGGATTTCCTGGGTGAGGGCGGGATGGCGACGCACCTCGACCCACTCCTCGTCGGTGAGCGCGCCCGGCTTGTCCAGAACGGAGTTGCTGACCCCGAGCTTGCCCAGGTCGTGCAGCAACGCGGCGCGCTTCAACCAGCGCCGCCGCTGCGGGGACAATCCCATGCGCGCCGCGATGATATCCGTGTACAGGGCAACGCGTTCGCTGTGGCCGGCGGTATACGGGCTCTTGGAGTCCACCACCTGGCCGAAGGCGGCAGCAATCTCGTCCAGCAGGTCTTCGTCGACGGGCAGGGCACGTGATGCCGGCTCCAGGTCCCTGACCAGGGACTCGATATCGTCGGCGGCCAGTCCCCGCCAGAACGCCGTATCGCCCGCCAACCTCTCGGCCGCGGCAACCAGATCCGGATCGAACCAGGTACCTGACCGGCGACGCACTTCCCGCAGCGCCGCGTCGGGGCCCGCCACATGGTGGAAGACGTCCACCACTTGGGACATCAGCGCGATACGGGCGTTGACTGGAATATCGGCCGCCTTGATTCCGGACGGCTTGCCGTGTCCGTCCCAGTGCTCATCCAGGCAGTGGATACCCCAGGCAACACGCTCGCTGAAACCCAGGCGCCGTGCAATGTCCGCACCCCGCTCGCAGCGGGTCTGAATCAGTTCGGTGGCCAGACTTTCGCCGTGGCGGACCAGATTAAGGACCCGCTTGAAACGGTCGGCCAGCTGGCCCCGCACACCGGTATGGGACAACACGAAGCGCGCCAGTTGTACCACACTGTCCGTGTCCACCCACTTGAAGTCCCGTTTGGTGGCACGGTCGTCCTGACCGTATAGCTCGCACAAACGGGCCGCGTTGCTGCTGCAGCCCGCATCCTTCAACAGGATGGTGTAGTACAGGTCCCACAGCTCGCCATCCGCCATGCCCACTCGATGCCCCAGGTGCATGCCCACCCAGCAGGCACGCAGACAATGTCCGGGGGCCTGGCCCTCGGTCAGGTCCAGGGCATAGCTGAAAGCGCCGATGACGTCGGAAAGCAGCAACCCGGCGGTATCGGGGCCGCAGGCGTCCGCGGACCGCAGGGGTTGAGGACTGGATAGGGACGGGGCCATTGCTGAGCGCATCGGCCGGTGGGTGCATTACTGAAGCGAGCCGGGCGTCCGCGCTGCCATGGGAACGGTGGGGGATAAGGCCGGGCGGGGCAGCTGCACGCCCCTGCGCCACGCCGGCGCAGGCGTGCAGGGTTGGAGAAAACACCGGCCGCGTGGGTACGGTCCCGAATCGATGTCCGGCCGGCCTCAGCAGGCGCCGCCATCGCCGTCCGGATCGATGCCCAACTCCGGCGCCACCTCGCGCCAATAGGGTTCAGCCTCGCAACAACAGCAGGGATCGCTCCACACCGGGACGTTGTGATGCAAATCACCGGCCCGTCGCCAACCGGGACGGGATTCGTCCGATGCCGGTTCGAGGGCATCGTCCGAGCCGTCGGGACACGGATCGTTCATGGCAACCTCCCCGTCGAGGTGCACCGCTGGAGGGTCGCGACCCGCAGCCTCGTGCGACGCACGCATCCGACGTGTCGAACGACTGCTGACCTTAGCTCCCAGTCTAGTGGTTAGGCGGGAAGTGGTGTGTCTCTCTGCCGCTCCACTAGCCCCGACATCAATCCAACGTCGGGTAGTCGGTATAACCCTTCTCGCCGGGAGTATAGAAGGTATCGTAGTCCGGATCGTTCAACGGCGCACTCGACTGCCAGCGTGCCGGCAGGTCCGGGTTGGCGAGAAACGGCCGTCCCACCCCGATGAGGTCCGCCCGGCCGGCAGCCAGATCGCTCTCGGCCCGGCTTGCGTCGTATCCTCCCGACAGGATGAGCGTCCCTTTGAACAACTGGCGGCATGCTTCCTTGATAGCCACAGGCACCGTGGGGGCGCCCATGGAGGAATGGTCGACGAGATGTACGTAGGCCAGCCCCAGGGCGTTGAGCTCGCCGATCAGATACCTGTAGTCCGCTTCCATGGCGTCATAGAGCGGCATGTCGTTGAACACTCCGAACGGCGACAGTCGTATACCGACCCTTTCCTTGCCGACCGCGTCGATGGCCGCGCGGGCCACCTCCAGGACGAATCGGGCGCGATTCTCTATTGGCCCGCCGTAGCCGTCATTGCGCCGGTTGGTGTTGGGACGTATGAACTGCTCCAGCAGATAGCCGTTAGCCGCGTGCAACTCAACACCGTCCATGCCGGCTTCGACGGCGTTGCGGGCCGCCTGTGCAAACTCTTCGATCGCGGCCGCGATATCCGCATCGTTCATCGCCTCGGGCACCGGCAACGGCCTCATGCCCTCGGCATCAGTGTACATCTGTTCGTTGGCGGCCACCGCCGACGGCGCCAGGACCCGTGCGCCGGCCGGCAGATTCAGGGGGTGGGAGATGCGCCCCGTATGCATGAGTTGCATGAATATCTTCGCGCCGCCCCCGTGCACCGCGTCCGCCACGGGCGCCCAGCCTTTCACCTGCGCCTCGGAGAAAATCCCGGGAATGCGTGGGTAGCCCAGACCGTTGGGCGACGGCGAAGTGCCTTCGGTGACGATCAGGCCGGCGGATGCACGCTGCCGATAGTATTGGGTCATCAGAGGGTTCGGCACGTTGTTGTCGGCCCGATTGCGGGTCATGGGCGACATCACCAGTCGATTCTGCAGCGTCAGCGGACCGAGCGCATAAGTCGAAAACAACCGGGACATATCCACCTCCTCAAGTATTCACAATGTGCAGTCCTGCAGAATGGATCGCCGACTGACGTCGGCCCAGGCGCCTTCGCACCATGACAAGCCCCAGCAGTCCGATCGCGAACAGCGGCACGGTTGCCGGTTCCGGTATCGTACGCAGCACGTCCGTCGCGAGGATGCGGTGCACGGCCGAAGTGGGATGCTCGGCGTCCCAGAACAGATACTGATTCGGGTCGGTACAAGTCGTTCCGCCCGGCGCGACAAACCGGCTGTAACAGGGGTCGGTCACGTTGCTGAGCCCATAAGCAGCCGGGCTCTGGTAGATCTGGTCCAGCAGCGAAGATGTGTTCAACCGCTCGAGATTCAGGCCCGGTGACGCCTGATCGATCTGATCCAGAACACCGTTCAGTCCTGCGTCGAATTGCAGCACCAGCGCGGACACGGACGGCTGCGGCGCACCGCCGGTGACGGCGGGCACCAGGATGTTGCAGCCCCCGCCAATGCGAGGCTGGCAATCCGCGCCGTCATTGAAGACCGTGGAAACGACGTGGATCTGTTATGGCGCTTTGGCTGCATACATGGCGGCGTCGGCCTGCCGAAACAACTCATCCTTGTCGGAACCCTGGT
>CAZNBB010000104.1:0-12674 GCA_964571225.1 uncultured Gammaproteobacteria bacterium | reverse complement strand
CTCTGCGATATCCTGCACTCGCGCCAGTATGCCGTCTAAATCACGCGGACAAGTCGGCCGAAGCTCCGTGTCACTTTCAATCGTCGGCATCAGGGCGTCCCTCGTTGGGCGGGCCGCTGTCTCTGTTTTCCGAGGCCGCCGGGCTGATACATTGTAGCCCTATCGGTCGGTACGCCTTCCCTCGCAGCGTAAGACGCATAATTATGTAACCTATTATATGCACCCTACTATTTTTGCGTATACTAGTAATATTACTAGTATATAACCATGTGGTTCATGGAGTTCCCGGCCGACCTACGTAGATGGGGCGAATGAGCACACGAAGGCGCCGCGCGCCTGGCGGCTGGTGCGCGCGGGAACTCAGAACGCGGTATCTTCTGCACGATCTGGGTCGAGTGCTCTGGTCTCGTATAAGCAGGCCAGCCCCTCGCACGGTCGGTGGGCGTAGCCATGGCCCACGCTTTGAATGCTGTCGGGGTTCTGGCTGCGCCGGATCGTGAACGACTTTGGCAGAGCGGGCTACAGCGCAGCTGACGCGCGGGGCAAACATTAGGTCGTGCTGCACTATTTTGCAGCTTTACGGTTTTCAGCGGCCGACGTGCCTGCTTGAGACCAGTGCGCGCAGCGGGGGGTATAGTGACTGGTTGTCGATACCGCCACAATGTGGGAGTGATTTCAAAGTCCCCTGAAAGGTCAAGGGTGGAGTCGTACTTGGTGGTGTTACCCATCGCGCGAAGACCGCGACTTCAGGCCCCATATCCCACTGTTTCGTGGACTGCTTTTTCGCGCACTGGCGCCGCGATGGCGTTACTGCCGGTGTTGGCGCAAATGGCGCGGGAGAGTTTGTGTCGAGCGCGCGCACGGACATTCGTCCGGCCTGCTTCATTCATATCGTTCTAGAACCTGTCTGCAAATAGAGTCGTTGGCTGCCCTGTAGACCAGCGGCTCGTATCCTCGACCACAACCGTCCCGCCATGCCGACCTCCCCCTCACTGGATCCGCGTCAAGGGTTCCAAGTCGCTGATACCGCCTCTTGACTCGTAGTATTCCGAGTTTACGTCTCTCTATTGTGTCCCTAACGTTGACTACGAACCGTATCAGCCCCCAACCGGCTGCGCTTCAGGTACGCCCGAGGTAGCCGTCGGATACGGGACTGACCACGATCGCACTTAACGAGGGGAGTTAGCCATGAAAAAACTATTCATCAACGTTCGGTACTTTCTAGCACCGGCATTGATCTTTGTCGCGGCGCTTGGAGTACTGGCAGGTGGACCCTGGAGTTGGACGGGCGTAGCCCTTCTATTCGCTGGTATCTTAATCGATACCATGTTGAGGAAACAAACGGCCGGTGCCGGGTTTGACTCGAATGGCAGTACGAATGGCTGGCCCCGCCTCCAGAATACAGTTATGTACGTGATGTTGCCTGTATTCGTGGCGCTGCAACTGGTGCTCGCATGGAGGGTGTACCAATACATTAATGGAGTCCCGATAGGTGCGCGCGAGCTGTTCGGATTCACGATTCAAAATGGCATCACAGGGGCGCAACTGGTTGGGGCAGTCCTTTCGACCGGCATTTTCGCGGGTATTGGCATCATTTACGGTCACGAACTGTCGCACACTAAGGGTTTCAGTTTCGTAATCTCGCGGATGATGATGGCCTTGAGCGGCGCGTCGCACTTCTGCTACGCCCATGTGTACAACCATCATCTTGAACTGGGCCATCAGGATGACCCAGCCACCGCCCCCCGCGGGCGGACCATCTACGGACATCTTCTGATCTCCCACCTCGGACAGTCGAAGTTCCTCTACAACATGGAGAAGCAGCGGCTTGCGAGGAAGGGCGTCAGCTTCTTGTCCTGGCAGAATCGCTGGATCCGCGGTTATCTGATGAGTGTCCCGACGGTCTTTCTGTTTTGGCTCGCTGGCGGGTGGATCGGGTTGGCCAGCATCCTGTCCGTATGGGTGATCTCCAACTTTGAGCTGGAAGCACTCAATTACATGGAGCATTACGGGCTAATTCGCGAAACCGGTCAGCCGATCGACTACCGGCATTCGTGGGACAACGACACCATGTTCACGAGCTGGTTCTTCATCGAAATCGGCCGGCAGGCGGACCACCACGACCGCGGCGAAACCCACTTCTGGGAGTTGGAGCGCGTAGACGGCAACCCGAACACCGGCTGGGGGTATTTCTCTCTGTTCGCGCTGGCTTTGATGCCCCCGCTGTGGCACGCCTATATGCGCCGACAGCTGGCTAAGTGGGACGCCGAGTACGCAACCCCTGGCGAGCATGCCATCGCCCAACGGCTGAATCGCCAAGTCGGCTACGATGTCGCCAGTGGGGAAGGCCACGTCCGTTCGGCCGCCTAGCGGATACTACATGGCGTGCATCATGTAGTTGGAAACAAGTAGGCATCCCTGCGGACCCGGAGCTGGCGCGAAAAGGATCCGGGTCACGCAGGGACCTACAACATACATAGATCGAAGAGGCCAAACCCATGAGCAAATCCACAAAGCAAGCCGCCGCCGTAGAAACAGCAGCCCCGGAAACCCTTTACGCCCGTCTCGGAGGGCACGACGCAATCTTCAATATTGCTCGCGATATCTATGACAACCATGCAAACAACCCCACCATCAAAGCCCGTTTCGTGGACAGCGATGCACAACAGGTCGCCGCTATAGTGGGGGAACTGATGTGCGCTGGCTTTGGTGGACCGGAGACATACACCGGGAAGGACATGGTGACGGCGCACAGAGGCATGAATATCAGCGAGGCCGAGTTTATCGCGGTCTGTGACGATGTCATGGATGCGCTGGACAAACACAGTGTGGGTCAGCGCGAGAAAGATGAAATTCTCGGAATTCTCTATTCCATGAAAGCGGATGTTGTGCACGGCTAAGACCAACTACCTATAGAGCGACGGAGGTGGCGAGATGCTGGGAGACCATTTGAAACACCGCATGGAACTCTACGGACATCCAGCGGACCCGGGGACAATACAGAGCCTAATGACTGCCGCTGAAAAGGGGATAGACGTAGACGGCATATTCATTGATAGCGGCAACGGCAACAGCAACAACGTCAACATAAAGCCCTTGTCGCCGTTCGGCACGATACCCTGCTTGAAAGATGTGGACTTTGTCGTTTATGGGGCACGGGCGGTGATGTCATATTTGGATGACAAGGGCTTTGGTCCGTCGCTGGTCCCCCGCAACGGCGTGATACGGGCCCAGATGTATAAGTGGATGCAGATTGCGGAAGATTACGTACGACCGCACGCGGTGACTCTACTGTCTTCAGGGGGCACCGTGGATTCCGCCAGCATGGCTGTTGAGGTGTTTGCGAACGCTCTAGATGTCCAACTGGCTGATAAAGGTAAACGGGGAAGCTTCGTCGTTGGGGACTACAGCCTTGCCGACGTGTACTGGGCCGCTTACGTCCATATGTTTGAACTGGCGGGGTCGGCCTCTACTTTCTGCAAGCATTCCAATGTGCAGAACTGGTGGAACGCAGTTAAGAGCCATCCCAGTACCAGCAAAGAACCCATCGTGGCGTATGAAGTGCTCCCTAACATGGCGGACATCCAGAAGGGGAAGCTCAGATCGATCTTTATTAACACCTAGTGCAAATGCGCCTGTAGCCTTTGCACTGTTTCAGACGCCGTCATCGCAAAAGGACCCGTTGTATGTTTGGTCTGTTTGGAAAGAAGCCCACGCAGCACGAAGCACGGATAAGTCCAGCCGGTGTTTCAGTGACTGTTCCGCTTGGAGACAATCTCCTAAAGGCCGCGCTGGCCGCTGGCTTGCCATGGCCCCACGACTGCAGAGTAGGTAGCTGCGGAACATGCAAGTGTAAATTGGTGTCGGGCAAAATTAAGCCACTTTCCGATTTCAGTTATGTCCTAAGTGGTGAAGAAATGGCTAGTGGGACCGTCCTTGCATGCCAAACTAGTCTGCGCAGCAATGTGGAAATAGAGATCGACCTGGACGAGGCCGCCAGTATGCCACAGTGCGGCGCGAACACCATTGACGGAACGATCTATGGGCTCGAAGAGCTTACGCACGACATCTTGAGAGTAGAGGTTGAGCTCGACGCGCCGTTGGTGGCGATGGGGGGTACGAACGGAGAGGAATACGGCTATCTACCGGGCCAATACGCCGATTTGAAAATAGCCGGTATCGATAAGCCGCGCTCGTACTCGTTCGCGTGCCCCCCATCGCCGGGCCAGAAACGGCTAGAGTTCTTCATACGAAAAGTGCCGGGCGGGGAACTCTCGACTTGGCTGTTCGAGCGTTCCCGGCTTCGGGCCGATGTGAGTATTACAGGACCGTACGGGGCATTCTACCTCCGACCAGGGGACGGCCCTATCCTCTGTGTGGCCGGTGGAAGTGGAATGAGTGCGATCAAGGCGATTCTTGAGGGAGCAGCCAACAAACTCTGCAAGAGAGACGTGGTGTTCATCTTCGGGGCACGGGAACAGAGGGACCTGTACTGTACGAATGAGATGGCCGCCCTGGCCAGCCGCTGGCGGGAAAATGGGGGCCAATTTCGCTTCGTCCCCGTGCTTTCTGAGGAGCCCCCTGCAAGTGAGTGGAAAGGCGAAAGAGGGCTGTGCACAGATGTTATTCCAGATCAGCCGATAGACTTCGCCGAGACCCAAGCGTACCTGTGCGGTCCACCTGGGATGATCGATGCCGCAGTAGACGTGTTAAACGGAAACGGGGTTAGGAAGGAGGCAATCTTCTTCGATAAGTTTCTAGATGCCAGCAGCATACCAGGTGGCCGGAAATAGGGAACTAAGCGGTAACGACCGTAGACAGCGACGCGCGAAGCGCATAGGAGGTAAGGAGACATGACTACGTTAAAAGCGGTACTTCTGATGGCAATGTGGACAGCAGCAGCAGGCTGGGGGTTGGTACACGTCGGGGTAGGAGCGCACTTCCGTGATCCCCTGTGGGCTGTAGGCACTGCGGTCGCCTTCCTTGTCGTGTGGATGGTGGATTTCGCAATCTTCTTCAAGGTCGCTGGCAATCGGCCATGGGAATGGTTCAAGACTTGATTGGCTTCCCCCGAGTGAGCGCAACGGGGATGAGCTGAAGACGTCATAGGAGTGGAAGAATGAGCAATGAAATAAGAACACAGCGCGGGCGAGTAGTTGGCGAGTGGGACGGAAGAGACATTATAGATCTCATGGACGTCCTACTTCAGATAAAGCGTCAGCTGAGTCAGTCCGGTGAGGGCGAACGGATCAGCCGGGAAGGGATTCCACATCAAGAGCAATTGCCTGCAGATCTTCAGGGCTTCACGGCCTACATCATCTGGGGCTGCGACAAGGCTGGAAACTGCCTGGTTGGGTCCGGGGGTAATCGCGTAGAGCACGTTTCCAGCATACGGGAATACTACGCAAATGAAATTGCGAGGGACGCACTGGCACGAGAGCGCTAGAGTAGACACGGCGCGCACTCGCAACCTATTGAACATGCACGAATCAGCCTTGGAGCAGCATAATGGAAACCTATATCATTCGGAGGCGCAGCGGGTGGGCCAATGAGCAGGCACTGGAAGAAGCGGCTGCCGTGTCCGCACGGGTGGGAAACGAAGAGATGGACGGCCGTGTGAGTTGGATACGGTCCTATGTGGTGGTGGAGCCCGACGGGACCTTGGGCACCGTATGCGTTTATCAGGCGGCGAGTCGCGATGCGATTATGGAACACGCGGAGCGTGCGGGATTGCCCAGTGACGAAATCTACCCGGTCACTGATACCGTGATCGTACGGGGAGACCCAGAAACGGCACCCTAGATTGTGGGCTACTGGGGGCGCTGGCGCGTCGATGGGCGCGGCACCCGCCTTGTTCCCGGCCACACTAAATGTCGTGGGGTAAATTGACACGTGGCGAAGGCCGGGCCGCCTGCACTGGAACGGGCGCACTCACGTACTCATACGGTATCCAATCGACAGCGGTCCATGCGAAGGCACAAACTCCTTCTCTGGGGTCGCGCGTACTGAACAGGTGTAAGAGCTTCTGGTTGGCGAGGGACGGCGCTAGCAAGTGGGTGTCCGTGGCCGCCGGAAAGGACGCAGAAGACCAACAGAGGAGGGTTGGGTCAAGACTGTCACTCAGTACGTGTAGGAGAGATGGACGTGGACTTTGACTGCACCGGTGCCCGCTGTCACTTAAGTCGTATCTGGAGTGTGTCAGAACGACCGCAACCAGACTCTGATGCAGAGTCTCAAACCGGCACCATGCACAAGAGCAGTCAAGCTAACTAGAGGAGTGAGGCCTATCGTCTAGGCTCTGCAACATGGCAGCCTCGCCGCCCCGATAGTGCCTGGTCCTCGGCTATGGCGCACCGTAGTAGGCCCGACCACAGTTCGGGATCCGGCGTTCGCACCTGTGGATTCTGGACATCGGACTACGGGTCAGTAAGCAAGCACGCGGGCCGCCCACTAATCGGCTATAGCACGCCCAGCTTTTACTGGTGACCCACTAGGGCGGCGAGCTGTCTAATCGACCTACTCCAGGCACACGAGCTCTCAGCGGTGAACGGCAGCCGCCCGTTGGGGCGTGGCCAGGCGAACAGCCGCTCAGATCGATCGACGTGGGTACTAAACGCCGTGCACGGATAGCCCAAGAATGAAGAACTGTAGGCAATTTGTCGGCCACCGCTAGGATGCCCTTGTGCTCCGGCCCCTAGTGTCCGTACGGCTTGTCCTTCTCGCACTGCTTACTTGCGCCGGTACTGTTGCCCAGAGTGCGCAGCAGTGCCGGATCCCAGTGCGCTGCAGACCCAAGTCCAGAGCTGTACAGGCCGAAGGGTACGCGAACGAAAGACAGGGGTGGAGGGTAAAGTACCGCGGCCCCGGGTTGCGTGGGGTGGTGCTGGCTGAACCAGTAGGGAAACGCCGGAACACCCCGAGTGTCAGTGCGTCCCCGCCATATTGTGGAAACGACATTAGTGCCTCCGCTGTATCTACCATGGACGGAAGCCGCCACCGAGTATCAACTGTAGCCCCGAAACGGATCGCAGGGCTCCGCTGGGCAGATGAACAGGAATTACCACCCTTTCGCACGCGCCGCGCCTTACCGTCGACAGATGTTCGCAACGCGGTACCCAGACCAATACTACGCTCCGCTAGCCAGTGCGATTTGCGCGCGAACGCTTGTGCGCACCGAATCGGGCGGGCGGGTGTGGCACATGTGGCTTGGCGGCTTACATTTGAAGGCAACGTCACTGGGTATTTGAGTAGAATTGCGCAGCATGTCATAGAGTCCCAAAAGAGAGCCGGGCCGCTGGATGGCCAGTATCTCGATAACTCAGTCGAACGTGCGCCCGTTCGAACATTCCGGAGTGCGCCGCGGGCCGCGCAACAAGCGCGAAAGTGTGCGTACCACTTCCACTGGACTGCAACGTCTGGACAGACTGGGTTTACGAATAGTGGAGCCACGACGAGCAGATTCCGTGCACGCGTGAAGGCGCCAAAAGGATTGCGAGCGACAATTGCCGCGGTGCACCGATATTGGAGTGTTCTGGTCGTAGGCGGGTTCACCGTCATTGTATTAATCGGACGTTGCATGACCCGGCGGGACGCGACGCGCAGGCGCAGGCAGGATCGGCACAAACAGGGAGATAGCAGTCGGGGTTGGAACGACCGACCGCGGGAGTCGCGCGCGTGTTTGATACAAGCCGACAGCAGGAACCGACGCGACTATCGAATCGTAGCCGCCAGACATGCAGTTCCGCAGCGATATACGCAGCCAGACATTGGGAGCTTTGACGATGTAGAGCGCACTTATTGCCTACTCGTGCAAGCCATCCGGACATATGCGCAACCCATAGATAGTCTCCAACTGCTGCATGAAGTATGCGGGAGTGCAGTAAACGTAGCGTATTTCACTTCGGCTTGGGTTGTGCTCTTCGACGACGACCACTCATCGATTCCGAAAAGCGACTCAACGGGATGTCTTCGCTGCATAAGCTCAGAGAGTGCCGATCGCGCGGAACGACGGGTGGACCTCGAGCCACGCCACCTAATTGCGGAAGTGAGGCGCACCGGTAGATGCGCGATCGATCGACGGTACAAGACCTACAGCGAGGCGGTACCACTCGAAAGCAGGAGGCTGGTATCACGCCACCGGTCGTCCGCAGCATTTCCGATTCGTACCGGTGGCGAAGTCGTTGGGGCGCTTGCGCTATGCGCCCCACAACCGTATTGCTTCGACGAAAGGCAGACGGCTATGCTGAGCGATTTGGCGGCGGCAATGGCCGTTGCGCTCGGACACGTAGCAGGTCGAGCGAGCCTTTGGCGACTGGCCTATCGGGACCGTGTGACTAATGTTCTAAACAGATGTGGATTCAAGGTACAGCTCGCGCACCAGGTGTCAATTGCTAAACATGGAGACGCGACTTTAGCGGTACTGGCCATCGAGCTCGGGAATCTAGAACGAATAATTGTGACAAAAAGCCCGACAGTGGGGGACCGGATCGTCCAGACAGTGGCGTCGCGCCTGGGCGCATACACGTGTGAGAGAAGGCACGGGGTGTCCACTGTTCAGCAGGTGGGTAGAATCGGCGAGCGAACGTTTGCGGTGATGGTCGACCGCTTCGACAGCCAAGTGGACCTCGAGGTCGCAATGGAACAGTTGGCCTCATCGCTTGGACAGCCAATCGCAGTAGGCAACGAAGCGATCTGCCTTTCGGTTCGGGTCGGTGCAGCGGTATACGCTGAGGATGGCCACGAGGCAGATGAGCTACTATATCGCGCGATTTTCGCGTCCCGTCTGAATCCCGCGGGCAATAGCTGGGCGCTATATTCTTGGGAAGCCCACGCCGTCGAAGCAAAGAGAGTTGCCTTGGAGTCGGATCTCCGCTATGCAACTTGGACGGAGGCGTTCCACGTCGCGTACCAACCGCGGGTAGACATTCGGACTGGACTGTGGACCGGTGCCGAAGCGTTGCTTCGCTGGGATCGACCCGGGTTCGGTCCGGTCGGCCCCGATACCTTTGTGCCAGTGCTTGAGGAAACGTACCTTGTTAACTCCGTCGACGAATGGGTGGCGAAAACGGTGTGCCAGCATCGGAAGATGTGGCGAGACGACGTTCCATCCAGCTTTGTAATATCGATCAACGTGTCGACACAGGAACTAAGGACGCCACAGTATGTAGAGAGGATGCGCGGGCTATTGACGGCCGTCGAACTGCCACCGGAATGGTTAGAAATAGAGATTACCGAAACCGGGCTAGTGGGAGGATCGGACACGTGCCGCGTGTTGTCCGAACTTAAAGCGCTGGGTATCCGGCTGGCCGTGGACGATTTTGGGACCGGTCACTCGGCGCTGACCACCATCCGCGACTATCCGATTGATACTGTCAAGATCGACAAATCTTTCATAAGGAACCTCGTAGGCGACCGAGAAGCGCAGGCATTGGTAAGAGCGATGATGGCGATGGCCGACGCCCTAAGAATTTCAGTCGTGGCGGAAGGGGCCGAAACACCCGAGCAAGTGTGTTTGCTGAGAGACCTCGGTTGCCATCAGATACAGGGGTACTACTTCAGTCCGGCGGTATCCGGCAGCGAAATGTTGACACTGATAGGGGGTAAAGCGACGGTGCCAATGGGTGGCTACGCCAGGTAGGCGGTAAGCCATATAGGTGGAGATCCACATATCATCAGCGACGGCTCGTTGAACGGAGTTTGTGTTGGGAAGCTCAATCCGACGAGGAGCCACAATGCGTTTCGCACATGCTAAGAGGCGACGATTTAGAACGGATTGAATGATACGGGACGAAGCAAGCCAACAACCAATACGGAGACGACCACCTTGGCAGAGGATAGACAAAGGCAGCGCCCCGCCATCGAGATCGACGAGGGGCGGAGCCGGGAACACCTGTGCGAGGGGGCGGGGTTCTTCGGAGAAGATGCGCAATGTCATGTTGGATGCGGAAGCCGACGTACTGGGCGATGCGGCCGACCGCGGGCGCACCGGTCCGCGGCGGGACATGGGATCTGGACCTATCAGCGCCAGGTGCATACCCGGCGGTAGCACTGCCAGGTGCATTTATGCCGGAACGTCTTCAGCGTGGTGCCCAGCAAGCATAGCCGCACTGAGGCCGACATGCTCAAGGCCAGCGACTGCAGGGGGCCGGCCCGCTATCGATGTATGTCGATGCCAAACCGCCGCATCTTCCGATAAAGGGTATTACGACTCATTTTTAGTTTTCGGGCCGTCTTCGCTACATTCCAATGGGTGGCCTGAAGCTCCTTCAATAGTGTGGTGTATTCGGCTGCAGTCAGTGGGCTGTGGAGTCGTTCGCGAACTGGTTGTGCATTGGTCGCCCGGCGTTCGAGTCCGCCGTTAGTTGTACGGACTTTTTCAGGGATATCGGCCATGGTAATACAGTCGCGCGAGCAAAGAGCAGCACACAGTCTAAGTGCGTTGCTGAGTTCCCGAACGTTGCCCGGCCATCCGTAATTCATTAGTAAAATCAGGGCATCCTCATCGATGTCTAGCGTCCGCTGGCTTGCTTCGGCCTGACAGGCGAGGATATGCATTATCAACTCGCGGCGATCCGACCTGTCGCGTAGGGGAGGTAGCGTTAGTGTGACACCGTCCAATCGGTAATATAGATCTTCCCGAAAGGCCCCAGCTTGGATTAGGCTTTCGAGGTCTCTGTGTGTGGCGCTCACAATCGAAATATCTACACTGATCGGGGTCGAGCCACCGAGTGGGACGACTTCTTTTTCCTCTAAGACACGAAGCAGGCGCGCCTGCAACGATAGCGGCATGTCGCCGATCTCATCAAGGAACAGTGTGCCACGGTGGGCCTGTACAATCTTACCTGGACTGCCGCGTCGATCGGCACCCGTGAATGCGCCGGGTTTATAACCGAATAGTTCGCTCTCTATCAGGGTTTCCGGTATCGCAGCACAGTTGACGGCGACGAAGGCCCTGTCTGCACGGCTACTGCTCATGTGGAGCGCCTTAGCAAATACGCCCTTGCCGCTCCCAGTAGGTCCATAGAGCAGTAGCGGAATATCCCGGTTAAGGAGTTGCTTGGCCCGGGCAACGCTGCGCGCCATTTCCGGGTCACCTAAGTCTAGCGCATCAAGGGCGCATCCGGTGTTCCCTTCAATGCGCGCCGGAGTCCCGCGCTCGCCGTCGTCGCCGGTGCGCATCCCAACTATCGGGGGCTCGGGTAACTGGATCGTGGCGAAGAAGCGTCGGCCGTAACGAGCTTCGTGGAGAATAATGGGGTGGAACGGTTGGCGGCGGGCATGGTCGACAAGTGTGCCTTGTGCCATGTTGAAAAGTTGTCGCACTGTCACGCTATCAAGTGCGGCTGGCGTGGCAATGTCCAGTTGAAAGAGTGCACTGCGGTTTGCGGCCAAGATGCGACCTGCATCATCGAAGGACAATAGTCCTTCCCCCAATGTGCTAACAAACTCACAGCGACTATGAAACCGTGCAATAAAATGACGACGATAGGTCTGTAGGAATACTCGATTTTCAATGAGCTGAGCGGACATATTGACCAGCGCGAGCGTATGTTGTTGCGCCATTCGGGATGTGCTTGAGGCGTCAAGTACGGCAATCGGAACGCCTTCCGGGTTGCGGATAGGGGCGGCCGCACAGGTGAGTATGGTGTTCTTGGCGAAAAAGTGCTGGTCGTGATGGACTACTACCGGTTTACGTTCAACTAAACAAGTGCCTATACCGTTTGTCCCCTGGGTCTTCTCGTCCCATACGGCACCGCCCGCCAATCCGCTGCCCGCTGCCTGCGCGTCGAAGCCGGGGTCGCCGACGTACTGGAGCACGATTCCCTCTATATCTGTTAAGAGTACAGCGTATCCAGAGCCGGCGACCTGCTGATACAGATTGGTCATTTCCGGCGTCGCGATCGATAGTAGTGGTTCTAATGCCTCGCACCGCTCTTTGAGCTGGTGTGAACTGATCAGTACCGGCTCGCGGTGCTCTGCGGGATTCATATCATGTTCAACGAGGCAGCGGCGCCAGGAATCCGAAATATACGGTGCGACTTCGGTGGACCGCGGAGAGTTGCTGACCGCAGATTGAATGCGTGCCACGTGTGTTAATAGTTCTGAACGTTCCATAGCTTATCTCGCTCTTGGCTACGATACTTCCTCGTTCGCGACGGGCCTGTTCCAGGCGTCGCCAGGTGGGTGCGGAAGAGCGCTACGAGCTCCGGACTGCAATCGGGTCCGGGAGGGGATTTGCGCTTTTATTCACGTTGGCCGCGTACTGCGGTGGGCGACGCCCCCCTCTCTTTTACCACTACAGCGAACGGAACCGCCGATGTTCAAAGGCGCGACCCGCCAGGTAGCACGACGTCGGTTCCGCCGCGGCGGGCCTCGACCCATCAAGCACGGTGTTTGTGTCGGCGACCGCCCGCAACAGTGTGGGTACGTCTCATTAGATGTTGCCTCCGCCGGGCCCGTGAAACGCCACCGTTCGCCCCGACGACGCACCGACTGAAAGGAGCCCACGGAGCCAGCTTGTAAGGACGACGGGGTATGCCCGGAAGCGACGGTCAATTTATTGGCTATACGGTACAAAATTGGTCATCAGGATAGAACTCGTACTACTACGAGGACAGGATAGCCAGAAAGAGAGAGCGCCAACGGCTTCACGTAAGCAGACGGTCGAGCGGGGG
>CAZNBB010000103.1:0-12732 GCA_964571225.1 uncultured Gammaproteobacteria bacterium | reverse complement strand
ACTGTCCTTCCAGCGTGCCCTCGGACTCCATGGTGAGGTACACGGGTATGGCCAGTCCCCGCCCGACTTGTACCCGGTAGTGGGCCCGGCGCTGGTGGTAGTGCAGCACCGGGGGCAGGGCGACCCGGTAGAACGCAATGCCCGCATCGCCGCCCACCTCGCTGACGGTCGCCTGAAAGCTCAGTTCGATGCCCCGGATGCGGCACGATGCCCGCAGTTGGCGCGCTTCCACCAGCCGTCGGTGGCCATCGGCCGGATTGAGCTCGTCCAGCAGTAGCGAGCCTTCCTCGGGGTCGACCTTGAGGATGGCGCTATTGTAGGGCTTGGGGCTGTCCGGAAGGACGATGGTGAGAAGGTCGCGGGCTTCGGAAGCGCGGCGCAGCAGCGTGACGATCTGACCCGGGTCGGTGATCCGTTCGCTCTGGCTCTGGTACTGGGAGGGTCGCTGGGATGTGGACGCGTCTGTCATAAGGTTGCGTCAGGTTACACGCATCCGTGCGGCGCATTGACCGTTGGCAGTGCATCATACCGTCTGGACGCGGCTCCCGCCAGCGAGCGATGGCTCAGGCCTTGCCCAACGGTCGGCGTCCGTTGGCGGATGCCATGTTGCCGGAGGACTGGTACACGTCCGGGTCAGGAGCTTCTCCGCGCAGCACATGCAACGCCCGTTCCGCGTGTCGGCGGCTCAGCTCGATGATACCTCCATTGACCAGGTTTTCGGCCTGGCAGCGGCGCATGCGTTCCAGTACCGACGACCACGTCCGCGCCAGCGTGCCGGGCGGGTCGCAGGCGCGCAGACAGGCTTCCATCTGGGAGGGGTCGGAAGGTTCATAGCCGGCCTGGCGAACGAGGTCGGTACGCTGGCGTTCCAGGGTCTCGAGTCTTTCCACCTTTTCGGCCTTGGCGGTCGCCTCGGACTGGATGCGGGCCGCGTCACCGGCTGCCAGGGCTTCGCGCTCGCTGATCAGGCTGGCCAGCAGAGCGTCGCTGCACGCGAGCTCGGCCTCCATCAGCGGCGAGATCCGACGAGAGAGCAGGGTCAGATCCATGGGGCAGGCTACCGCGGCCCGAGGGAACGCTCGAAGGCGATCATCTTGTTGGCAACCTGGGTGGGATTGATCTCGTAGGTCCCGTTGGCCAGGGCGTGTTTGATGGCCTGTACCTTGTGGGTATCGACGGCGGGCATCTGCCCGACCTGGTTGGCCAGTGAGCGCAGCTGCTGGGCGGTATTGGTGAGGCTCACCGTGTCGCCGCCCTGGGCTTTGCCGTGGTTCGCCGTCTGATTGACGCCCTGGCCGTTCGCCTGGGCGCTGCCCACCTGGCTGCCGTGACCTGTTCCCTGGGACTGAGAAGGCGGCAATCCTTTGATATCAATTGACATTTGATTCACTCCTTACATGCTGTGTTGTAGCTTACTATGCCTGACTCGTTCCGGTTAACGACCGTTCATTCAATAACTTTAGCGCGTTTTTGTGATCGGGGGCTCAAAGCGTCACTTTTACGACGCTTGCCGAGACGACCACACCCTGCACGATCCGGTTGGAGCTCAGGGCCTGGACCCGGATCTTGTCGCCGGCGGCTCCGTCGCCCATAGCCTTGCCGGCCATCTGTACCTGCAGCCCGGCAGCCTGGGCGACCAGCATGACCCGGTCTCCCCGGTGGATCAGGCGGGGGGCGGTGAGCATGCTCGGGGTCAATACGGCGCCCGCTGCGATCATCCTGGTTACCAACTTGCCGCGGGCGTCGGAGAGGTCGCTGATGTAGCCGTAGGGCAACCGGGACAGGTCGCGCTCCACGGGTTTGACGTCCGAGCGTCCGACGCGGTCGCCCCTGCCCATCGGATGCGTCGTCACTAAGACGTTTCCAAACAAAGCGATACGTGCGGAAAGATAGACCGTCCAGCCGACCTGGGCTTCGCACCGCACCCCCACCGTGGTGTTGCCCTTCAGGTGCCCGCCGGGGGGAAGGAACGCCCTGAGCCGGCCGCTGCAACGGTCCAGGCGCAGACGGGGATCCAGGTGGCCCACGTGGATCCGGCTCTTGCCCGAGAAGTGCGCCCGGACCTGCGTGGTCAGGAATGTCTGCGCGGCGCTGCGGATGGCGGCCCGGCTCTGGATGGCCGTCCCCCAGGCCGGAATGCAGGCGGTGCCGAACGTCAGGGCGGCGGCCGTGAGCCAGGCTGTCGGGGTGCTCGGATGCATGGTCTGTGGGTGCTCCTGACGCTGGTTTCGATCAACTGTCGGAGCGAATAATGCAAGAGCCGTGCCGCGCTCCAAGCCCTAAGGAAATCGTCCCTTGCGCCGATAGCGGGCCAAAGGCGGCGCGGTTGCGCGCATTCACGGGGGAAGTCAATGACCGGTATTTTGGCTAGCGTAGACCAGCGAACCCAGCTGGCCGGGCATAACCGACTGGAATTGCTGCTGTTTAGTATGGACGGTCGGCAGCAATACGGGATCAATGTGTTCAAGGTCCAGGAGGTGATCCAGTGTCCGCCCCTGACCCACGTACCCCACTCCCACCCGGTTATCCGGGGCATTGCCAAGCTGCGCGGCAAGACCATTCCGGTCATGGACCTGGCCATGGCTATCGGCAAGCGTCCCGTCGACGATGTGCAGGACAAGTTCGTCATCATCACCGAGTACAACCGGTCGGTGCAGGGATTTCTGGTCAGCAAGGTGCAGCGCATCGTCAACATGAACTGGGGGGATATTCTGCCTCCGCCCCGGGGCACCGGTAAGAACAGCTACATGACCGCCGTCACCAAGATCGATGACCAGTTGGTGGAGATCATCGACGTCGAGAAGGTGCTGGCGGAAGTGACCGGCAGCGAGGCGGAGCTTTCCGGAGAGCTGTTGGCAAGCTCCGATCGGGAGGCGGACGTGCCCCGCGAGGTGCTGGTGGTCGACGACTCCTCTGTGGCCCGCAATCAGATCAAGCGTACGCTGGACCAATTGGGGGTCAACTGCGTGCTCAAACGGGACGGCCGACAGGCCCTGGAGCAGCTCAAGGCCTGGGCGGAAGAGGGCACTCCGCTGGACGAGCGCCTGCTGATGATCGTCTCCGATATCGAGATGCCGGAAATGGACGGTTACACGTTGACCCGGGAGATTCGGAGCGACGAACGCCTGAAGGAGGTCTACGTGCTGCTGCACACCTCCCTCAGCGGCGTGTTCAACAATGCCATGGTGGAGCGGGTGGGAGCCAATCAGTTCATCGCCAAGTTCAACCCGGACCTGCTTGCCGGCGCTGTGCTGGACCGCATCAAGGCGATCCGGGACGCGCGCCACGCCGCCTGACTCCAAGTGCGCCCGTTCTCGACGGCGGGCGGCGGTCCGGGCCGGGCCCATTCCGATATATAGACGCGGCGGGGCCATAGTCGGCGCCCGGGCGCGACCCCTAGCCCGCTTTGGCTCTGAAGTGAGTGCGTGTTCCCCGACTGACGTTATACTGCACCCTGGTCGTGCCGGTGATAAGGAACGTAACGCGTGAAGAACGGGGTCCTGACGCCCGATGAGTACCAGGCTTTCCGGGCTTTTCTGGAAGATGCCTGTGGGATCGTCCTCGGCGACAACAAACACTATCTGGTGGTCAGCCGCCTGAACCGCCTGCTGGGGGAAGAGGGGATCGAGACCCTGGGCGAGCTGGTGCAGCGCCTCAAAGGCACGCGCCGCGACGGTCTGCGCGAGCGCATCATCGAAGCCATGACCACCAACGAGACCTATTGGTTTCGCGACGGGTATCCATTCGAGGTTCTCAAGTCCCGTATTCTGTCCGAGCTTGCCGAGACCCGCGTGCCGGTCCGCATCTGGTCGGCGGCCTGTTCCTCCGGCCAGGAACCGTATTCCATCAGTATCGCCGTTCAGGAATTTCTCGGCGCCCGGCCGGGCGCCCTGGGGGCGGTGGAAGTGGTTGCCACCGATATTTCGCCGGGTATTCTCAAGACCGCGCGGGATGCACGCTACGATGCCATGGCGGTCGGGCGCGGATTGTCGGAGGAGCGCAAGCGGCGTTTCTTCATCGACCGGGGCGAGCAGTGGGAGGTGCGCCCCGAGATTCGCGGACGGGTGCGCTTCACCACGGCCAACCTGCTGCAGAGCTACTCCCTGCTGGGTCGCTTCGATGTGATCTTCTGCCGCAACGTCCTTATCTATTTCTCTTCGGAGTCCAAGCGCGACATCATCGGTCGCATGGCCCGCTCCCTGAATCCGGGGGGCTACCTGTTCCTCGGTTCTTCGGAATCCATCACCCAGTATTCCGACCAGTTCGAGCTGGTGCGCTGCAATCCCGGCGTCGTCTACCGCCTCAAGTCTCGGTAGGCTTTGCCGCTATGCGGCGAATTCTTGCCGCTTGACCCTGGGTCGATGTTGCCTCATTTCTGACAATTCCCAGTAATTCAAACGCTTGTCTTTTCTGGCACGGGCGTTGCTTCGACTTTGGGCAAAACCGCTCAAGTTTGAGGACGCCATGCCGCTAAACATCGATTCCGCCCTCGGCATCATGCCCGAAGCCCTGCGACTTCGCGAGCAGCGCTCGGAAGTGCTGGCTTCCAATCTGGCCAACGCCGACACCCCGAACTACAAGGCCCGCGATTTCAATTTCAAGGCGGCGCTGGCACAGGCCACCGCCGGTTCCAGCGGCAGCGGCCCGTTGCCTCTGCTCACCGACAATCCCCGGCAGCTGCAGCCTGCAGGCACGCTGGCGGGGGGCGTGCACCTCCAGTATCGCGTTCCCGACCAGCCCTCCCTGGATGGCAACACCGTAGACGGCCAGCAGGAGAAGGCGAGCTTCGCCAAGAACGCCGTCCAGTACCAGGCGGCGCTGACCTTTCTCAGCGGTCGCATCAAGGGCCTGATGGGCGCCATCAAGGGAGACTGATAGATGTCCCTGTTCAATATCTTCAATATCGCCGGCTCGGCCATGAGCGCCCAGAGCGTGCGTTTGAACGTCACGGCCAGCAACCTCGCCAACGCCGACAGCACCAGCAGCAGCGTGGGGACCACGTACCGTGCCAGGGAGCCGGTGTTCGCCGCCGTGTTCAACTCCCTGCAGCCGAACGATCCCACGGCAACGGTCAAGGTGCGCGGCATCGTGGAGAGTCAGGCGCCGCTGCAAAAGCGCTACGCCCCCAACGACCCCATGGCCAACAAGCAGGGCTACGTCTACATGCCCAACGTGAACGTGGTGGACGAAATGGCCAACATGATTTCCGCGTCCCGCTCGTATCAGAACAACGCCGACGTGCTGAACACCTCCAAGACGTTGCTGCTCAACACGCTGCGCATGGGCGTGTAGTGCAGTCGCCACAACCGGATAGCCAAGGAGTCGCACTATGACAGCCCCCTCCAGCAGCGTTCTGCAGAGTCTGGGGATGCGCACGCAACAGCAGCTGCAGCAGGCCCAGCAGCAGGCGCCCCAGACCCTGGGACAGTCGGATTTTCTCAACCTGATGATCGCGCAGTTGAAGAATCAGGATCCCACCAAGCCCCTGGACAGCAACCAGATGATCAGCCAGATGGCGCAGTTCAGTCAGGTGACGGGGATCCAACAGTTGCAGCAGTCGTTTGCGACGCTGAGCAAATCCCTGAGCTCCAACCAGGCGCTTCAGGCATCCAATCTGGTTGGCCATCAGGTGCTGGCGCCTACCGGCGCGGGCATCCTGACCAGTGGCGGCAACATTACCGGTGCGGTGGATCTGCCTTCCTCCGCCAGCAATGTGACGGTGCAGATCCACGACCAGAGCGGCCAGCTGGTGCGCACGCTGAACCTCGGCACTCAGGCGGCCGGATCGGCCAACTTCACATGGGACGGGTTGGAGCAGAACGGTCAGGCCGCTCCCCCCGGCAAGTACTCGATTACCGCGAGCGCCACCTACGGCGGCAAGCAGCAGGCCGTCGACACCTGGACGGCCGCCGACGTGCAAAGCGTCTCTGTCAACAACCAGTCCGGCAGTCTGTCACTGAATCTGGCCGGCCTCGGTCCCATCGATTTCTCGAAAGTTCGGCAGATCATGTGATCTGGAGAGGAGCATAACGCCATGGCATTCCGTATCGCACTCAGCGGCCTGAACGCCGCCAATTCCGACCTGAACATCACCGGCAACAACATCGCCAACGCGAGCACCACCGGTTTCAAGCAGTCGCGCGCGGAATTCGCGGACGTGTTCGCCACCTCCGGCGGCGGGGTGAGCGCCAACGCCATCGGCGGTGGCGTGCGGCTGTCGCGCGTGGCCCAGGAGTTCAGCCAGGGCAACGTTGAGTTCACCAACAACAACATGGATCTGGCCATCAACGGCCAGGGGTTCTTCGTGTTGAGCGACAACGGCAGCAAGGCATATACGCGGGCGGGTGCCTTCAGCGTGGACCGCAACGGCTATGTGGTGAACAGCTCGGGCGAGCGCCTGCAGGTGTATTCGCCCACCGACCCTACGGGCACCAGCTTCAACACGGGGGCCCTGACGGACCTGCAGGTCTCCACCTCCCAGGGCGCGCCCAACGCGACCTCCAGTGTCAGCAGCCAGATCAACCTGAACTCGGCCGACTCGATCATCCCGGCGACAACCGCGTTCAATCCAAACGATACCAGCACCTACAACTACTCTACGTCCTTCAGCATGTACGATTCCCTGGGGACAAGCCACACCGCCACCATGTACTTCAAGAAGACGGGGGCCAACCAGTGGGACGCCTACGCCTACGCAGGGGATGGTTCCGGCACGCCGAAGATGATCAATCTCGGCAGCACGACCAGTAATCCGCCCGGGGCGGCCAGCTTGCAGTTCAACTCCGACGGTACGCTGAATCTGACCGCTTCCGGCGGCGCAAACGGCAAATTCACCGGGAACTTCCAGCCGGTGAACGGGGCCACCAATCCCCAGCCGGTGTCTTTCGACTTCAGCAATCTTACCCAATACGGGTCCGGCGACAGCGTCAGCGCCATCAACCAGGACGGCTACAGCACCGGCCGGCTGACAGGCATCGACATCGGCAGCTCAGGTGTCGTGTCCGCTCGCTTCACGAACGGCCAGTCACGAGCCCTGGGGAAGGTGGCGTTGGCGAACTTCGCCAATCCCCAGGGTTTGCGCCAGCTGGGCAACACGACCTGGGCGTCCAGTTACGACTCGGGTGACCCCATCAACGGCCAGGCCGGCAGCGGCAATTTCGGCAATATCCAGTCAGGCGCCCTGGAAGCGTCCAACGTGGATATCGCCGCCCAGCTGATCAACCTGATCACGGCCCAGCGCGACTTCCAGGCCAACGCCCAGGCAATCACCACGTCAAACAACATCACCCAGACCATCATCCAGATGCGTTAAGGCTGAAGGAACACCGCCATGGACAGAATGATCTATGTTGCGGCCAGCGGCGCGAAGCAGATAGAACGCGCTCAGGCGGCCAACAACAACAACCTGGCCAACGCCAACACCACCGGCTTCATGGCGGACCTGGCGGCGTTCCGCAGTCAACAGGTGTTCGGGCCGGGGCAGCCGAGCCGTGTCTATGCCATGGCGACTTCCTCCGGTGTGGACTTCAAACCGGGTTCTCTGGTGCAGACCGGTCGCGCGCTGGACGTGGCCGTGAAGGGCAACGGATTTATTGCCGTGCAGGCCCCCGACGGCAGCGAAGCGTATACCCGCCGGGGGGACCTGCAGATCTCCAGTACCGGCCTGCTTACCACCGGCACCGGTGCCCCTGTGCTGGGCAACGGCGGTCCCATTGTTGTGCCGCCGTCCAGCAAAGTGGAAATTGGCGCCGATGGCACGGTTTCGGTGCTGCCTCTGGGGCAGACGCCGTCGACCATGGCGGTGGTGGACCGTATCAAGCTGGTTGACCCGGCCACCAGCACGCTGGAGCGGGGCAGCGACGGGCTGCTGCATACCAAGAGCGGCAACCCGGCGCCTGCCGACGGCAATGTGTCCCTGGTGTCCGGCGCCCTCGAGTCCAGCAACGTGGATACGATCGGCGCGATGGTGAACATGATTCAGTTGGCGCGCCAGTTCGAGACGCAGGTGAATCTGATGAAGACAGCGCAGCAGAACGATCAGGCTTCATCCAAGCTGCTGCAGTTCTAGCGCGCCACTGGCGGGCTGAGAGAATGAAACCGAATTACGGGAGAAGACAGCGATGAATCAAGCCCTGTGGGTGGCCAAGACCGGTCTGGACGCGCAACAGACCCAGATGGCGGTGATTTCCAACAACCTGGCCAACGTCAACACCACCGGCTACAAGAGCTCGCGCGCCTCGTTCGAGTCCCTGCTCTATCAGAACGCCCGCCAGGTGGGCGCCCAGTCTTCCCAGAACACCCAGTTGCCTACCGGCCTGGAGCTGGGTACGGGCGTGCGCACGGTGGGTACCGAGAAACTGTTCACCCAGGGCAATCTGGTGCAGACCGGCAACAGTCTGGACGTGGCCATCCAGGGCCGCGGCTTCTTCCAGGTGCTCAAGCCCGACGGGACGCTGGCCTACAGCCGGGACGGCTCGTTCAAGCTCGACAACACCGGGCAGCTGGTCACCAACAACGGCTACGTGGTGCAGCCCGCCATCACCATTCCCAGCGGTGCCCAGAGCATTACCATCGGCACCGACGGTGTGGTGACCGCCAAGTTGCCGGGCAGCTCCACGCCCACCCAGATCGGCACCCTCCAGTTGGCGGATTTCGTCAACCCGGGCGGACTGCAGCCGGTGGGACAGAACCTGTACGAGGAAACCGCTTCCAGCGGTGCGCCTTCCACCGGCAATCCCGGTCTCAACGGTCTGGGTACGGTCGTGCAGGGCTCGCTGGAGACGTCCAACGTGAACGTGGTGTCCCAGCTGGTGGATATGATCGAGACCCAGCGTGCCTACGAAATGAACTCAAAGGCCATCTCCACCACCGACCAGATGATGCAATACGCCAACAACAACCTGTGACGGCCGGACAGACCGGTCGAGGCCCGTTCATGATCAGACATGCGTACATACGCCGGTACCGCGCGCTTCTCGTGCTGCTTCCGCTGGTGCTGCTCAGTGCCTGTGCCGTAGCCCCGCAGCGTCCGGTGGACTATCCGGCGGCCCTGCCGCCCGCTCCCAAGCCGGCGGCGCAGAACAACGGATCCATCTACCAGGCCGGAAACTCCGTCTCGCTGTTCGAGGACGTGAAGGCCCATCGCGTGGGCGACATCATCACCATTGTCCTCAACGAGAAGACCCAGGCCAGCAAGCAGGCCAGCACCAGCACCAAAAAGAAGAACTCCATCGACATCGCCAATCCCACCATCCTGGGATCGAGTCCGGAGTTCGGCGCCCCTGGCATACTGCCGTTGGCCAGCAACCGCAACAACACCCTGGCCAACAGCCTGAGCTCCGACCAGCAGTTCGGCGGTTCGGGCGACAGCAGCCAGAGCAACAGCCTGACCGGCAATATCACCGTCACCGTGGCGCAGGTGTATTCCAACGGCAACCTGCTGGTGCGGGGCCAGAAGCATCTCACCTTGAACCAGGGGGACGAGGTCATCCAGATATCGGGCATCGTGCGTCCCGAGGACATCAGCTCCGACAACATGGTGCCGTCCTACAAGGTGGCCGATGCGCGCATCACCTACAGCGGGTCGGGCGCGGTCGCTGACGCGAACCACATGGGCTGGCTGTCGCGGTTCTTCCTCAGCCCCTACTGGCCGTTCTGACGAGGAAGGGAGTTCATGAACAAGAAGAACGCAACACGGCCTTTGGCCACGCGTCTGTCCGGTCTCGCCGGCCGCCTCGGCTGCGCCGGGTTTCTGGTTCTGCTGCTGGTGGGCGCCGCCCACGCTGACCGGGTCAAGGATCTTGCCCAGGTGGCGGGAGTGCGCAGCAATCAGCTGGTCGGCTACGGGCTGGTAGTGGGCCTGGACGGCACCGGCGACCAGACCAGTCAGACGCCGTTTACGGTGCAGAGCCTGGAGAACATGCTCGCCCAGTTCGGGATCACCGTGCCGTCCAACATCTCTCCCCAGCTCAAGAACGTGGCGGCGGTGTCCGTCAGCGCGGAGCTGCCGCCGTTTGCAAAGCCGGGGCAGACCATCGACGTGACTGTGTCGTCCCTGGGTAACGCGAAGAGCCTGCGGGGAGGGACGCTGCTGATGACGCCTCTCAAGGGCGCCAACGGACAGGTCTATGCCATCGCCCAGGGCAATCTCATCGTCGGCGGGTTGAGCGCCAGCGGCGCCGACGGCTCCAAGATTACCGTCAACATTCCCAGCGTGGGGCGCATTCCCAATGGCGCCAGCGTGGAACGGGCGGTCGGGAGCCCGTTCGACAGCGGCAATACCTTGACCCTGAACCTGAACACGCCGGACTTCACCACCGCGAGTCGTCTGGTGCAGACCATCAACAAGGCGATCGGCCCCGGCACCGCCCGTGCCGAGGACGCCACTTCCGTGAAGGTCAATGCACCCACTAACCCCAGCCAACGGGTTGCATTCGTGTCCATGCTGGAAAACCTCCAGGTGACGCCCGGCCAGGCGGCGGCCAAGGTGATCGTCAACGCCCGCACCGGCACCGTGGTCATCGGGAACCATGTCACGGTGAGCGCGGCGGCGGTTTCCCATGGCAGCATGACCGTGACCATCTCGGAGAACCCGCAGGTGAGCCAGCCCGGTCCCTTCTCGAGCGGGACCACTGCGGTGGTGCCGTCCAGCAACGTGAAGGTACAGGAGAACAAGGACCACATGTTCCTGTTCAAACCCGGCGTGACTCTCGACCAGATCGTGCAGGCCATGAACGAGGTGGGCGCCGGGCCCAGTGACGTGGTGGCTATCCTCGAGGCGCTGCGGGCCGCCGGCGCCCTCAACGCCCAGCTGATCGTCATCTGAGGCGTCGCCGTGCAGGTTAATCCCGACATCTATCTGGACATGACGGGGCTGGCCAAGCTCCATGGCGAGGCCCAGCGGGATTCGCCCAAGGCCCTCAAGCAGGTTGCCCAGCAGTTCGAGGCGCTGTTCGTGCAGATGATGCTGAAGAGCATGCGCAGTGCGACCCTGGCGGGCGGGCAGGGCATCATGGACAGCAACCAGACGCGCTTCTACCAGGGTATGTTCGACCAGCAGATCGCACTGGACATCAGCAAGGGCAAGGGGATCGGTCTGGCCAAGATGCTGGAACAGCAGTTGGGAAAGCACCTTCCCAAGAGCGGCGGCGGTGCGTCGTCGCCGAACGCCGTCTCCGGGTCCGCTGCCGGCTCCGCAGCACCGACGGCCGCGGCCCCGAAGTCCTCAGAGCCGGCGCCGGTGAGCAAACAGTCGCCATCGCAGTTCGTGGCCAGCCTGTGGCCCCATGCCCAGGCCACGGCCCGCAAGCTGGGAGTCGATCCCAAGGTGCTGGTGGCGCAGGCCGCGCTGGAGACCGGCTGGGGGAAGGGGACCGTGCGAAACCCGGACGGCAGCAGCAGCCACAATCTGTTCGGCATCAAGGCGGGCGGGCAATGGGACGGTCCCAGCGCGACGGTGACGACCCTGGAGTTCAGCCACGGCATTCCGGCACCCCAGCAGGCGGCATTTCGTGCTTACGCCTCGCCGGCGGCCAGTTTTGCGGACTATGCAAAGTTTCTGCAGAGTAATCCGCGCTACCGGCAGGCCCTTAGCCAGGCCCAGGATCCCAAGGCCTTCGTCCAGGCCCTGCAGCAGGCCGGCTATGCCACGGATCCTCACTATGCCCGCAAGCTGCTGGATGTTCTGCACAGCCCGACCCTGCAGAGCGCCGTTGCCGGGGTCAAGACCGACGCGCATCGGTCGCTAACCTGAATCAGGAGGCCTGCATCATGGCGGCGGCCAGTCGAATGAATCACATTGACGAGGAGACCGGGGCATGAGCGGCGGCGGAGATCTGTTGGGAATCGCCACTGGCGGCCTGCAGGCGTTCCAGCAGGCGCTCAGCACCACGGGCAACAACATCGCCAACGTCAACACTGACGGCTACAGCCGCGAGAGCGTAAATCTCTCTACGCAGGTTCCGGTGGCAACCGGCGCGGGATTCATCGGGACGGGCGTGGAGGTGACCGGGGTGACCCGGTCCTACAACCAGTTCGTGGCCGAACAGGTGCGTTCCTCCACATCGGCCAATGCCAGTCTGCAGACTTATGCAAGCCTTGCCGGCAACGTGTCGAACCTGCTGGGCGACAGCTCGGCTGGCCTGAGTCCGGCGCTGCAGTCGTTCTTCAACGCTGTCCAGGGTGTCGCCAGCAACCCTACGGACCCGTCGGCACGCCAGGTGATGCTGTCCCAGGGCCAGACCCTTGCGAGCCGCTTCAACTACCTCAACCAGCAACTGGGCGACCAACGCAAACAGCTCAACGGCCAGCTCAGCGATGCCGTTTCCCAGATCAACAGCCTTGCCAAGTCGATCGCAGAGGTCAATCAGAAGATCGTCAACGCCACGGGTCAGGCTGGAGGGCAGCCGCCCAACACCCTGCTGGACCAGCGCGACACCCTGCTGAACAAGCTTTCCCAGCAGGTCTCGGTCAGTACGGTGACCCAATCCGACGGTTCGGTGAACGTGTTCATCGGCAAGGGCCAGCCTCTGGTTACCGAGTTCTCGGCCGGTACCCTCAGCTACACGGCGGCACCTGCGCCCGGCATGCAGCCGGCAGTTTCGTTTTCCAGCTCCGGCAGCTCCACCAAGGTCCCCGTTACGAACAACATTTCGGGCGGCAATCTGGGCGGGATGCTGTCGTTCTGGGGCCAGGTCCTGACGCCCGCCCAGTCGTCCCTGGACCAGCTGGCGG
>CAZNBB010000102.1:0-12833 GCA_964571225.1 uncultured Gammaproteobacteria bacterium | reverse complement strand
CATGTAGACGTCATATCCCGCGCGGTTCATCAATGCCGCTTCGATGAAGTCGTGGCTCAGCACCGGCCCTTTAAATACCCCGAATCCGCGTAGTGCGCGCAGTCCGCAGTGCTTCATGAACGGTTCGATGCGGATGACGGCATTGTGGCCCCAGTAGGCGGCCTCACCCAATTGTATGGAAGCGAGTCCGGCGCCGAGTAGCTTGCCATAGGCCCGGTTGGCGAACTGCTGAACCCGGGCAAACGTGGAACGCGCGTTGATGATCGCCGGGTTGGTCTGCAGGATTCCCACCTGCGGTTCCCGCTCCATGAGTTGGACCATGCGGACCAGCGTTTCGCCCCGCACCAGACTGTCGGCATCGAGAACCGCCATGTATTCGTAGCGACGCCCCCAGCGGCGCAGAAAGTCGGCGATGTTGCCGCTCTTGTAGCGCAGGTTCAGGGTTCGACGGCGGTAATAGATGCGCCCGCCCCCATTCAGTTCCTCGCACAGCCCGTACCAGCCGGCCTGTTCCGCCAGCACTGTCTGCGGATCGCGGCTGTCGGAGAGAATGAAAAAGTCGAAATGCTCGAGCTTGCCGGTGCGTTCCAGCGAACGGTACACCGCGCGCAGTCCCTGCAGGCAACGGTCCACCGGTTCGTGGTAGATCGGCATGACCACCGCCGTGCGCGCCAGCGGCGTTCGCTCCAGTTCCGCAGGGCTGTGGCGCCGGAGCAGGGAGAAACGGTCGCCGCCCAGGCGCTGCACGATGAACCCGAATCCGGCGGTCCAGAAACCCACCGACACCCAGCCGAACAGCAGCGCGAAAAGGGCGGTGATCCCTTTCTCAACGCCGGTCCCGCCGTGGTAGGGGAGCACCGCGACCATGTAATAGGTTGCAGTCAGCGTCTGGGCCAGCACCAACAGGGTCAGCACCGTGCGGCGCATGTAGGCCGCCCGGCGCCAAGGCACTGCCCGGTCCGAGTGACCGCCGCGACGGGCGGCCGTCTGGGCTGGTACCGGCGCGCACATCAGTCCGATTCGTAGTGGATGCTGCCGCGCGTCATGGGCGGGCACTGCGGCGGTACGTCGACAGCCGGAATGGAGAAACGGGTTTCCAACTGATCCATGGTGTGCTGCAGCACCCGGTCACCGTCCTCGTCGAGGGCCGCCCGAACCGCGTCCACGGTTGCGCGGCTGGTTTCCACGGTAGGTGCCACTCCCGCCAGCCGCAGGTATGCAGTCAACCGCCCCAATGCACGTTCGGCCGGTGTCCGTATCATCATCTGCTCCCTTTGGCCAGAATGTCGTTATCTGCCGGCAACAGGTAGTTCCATGTCTCCGTGAGGGTCTGGTCGCCGTCTTTCAGGAACGCCCTCAGCGCCAGGGGCTTGCCTTGCGCCGGCTTGGCGAGGATCGACAAGCGCCAGCGATGCACGGCAGCAACGTACTGGACGTAGTGCTCGAGTACCTTGCCGTCCTGCTGGGCGCTGACGGTCGCCACCACCGAGGCGTGGGGCGACAGCCTGGCCAGGGGCTTGCCGGCAAAATCCACGATTACCCGATAGGCGCCCTTGACGTTGCCGCCGCCTACCTTGTCGCCGTCGCCCACGAACGTGTTGACGGCATGCCCCATGGGCTCATCGGGAATATCGCTGCTCCCGAATTTCAGTGTATAGGAGAATTTCATGGTCTGGCCGGCCTCGGGCTGCTTGTCCGGGCTCCAGAAGGCCACGATGTTGTCGTTGATTTCCTGGGCGGAGGGGAGCTCGACCAGCACCACGTGCCCTTTACCCCAGTTGCCGCGCGGTTCGATCCAGGTGCTGGGGCGCTCGTCGTAGCGTGCCCCGGGGTCCTGATAATCGTCGAACGCTGTGTGTCGCTGCAGCAGTCCGAAGCCCTTGACGTTCTGCGTCTGGAAGTAGTTTCTCTGCAGTGTCTTGGGGTTGATCAGCGGGCGCCAGAGCCATTCTCCGCTGCTGCCGTTGTGGATGAGCAAGCCGTCGGAATCGTGTACCTGGGGCCGCCATTCCCCGGGCGGCCTGGGGGTGTTTTCCCCGTAAAAGAACATACTGGTCAGCGGCGCCACTCCCAGCAGTTTGATGGACTTGCGTGCAAACAATACCGCGCGCACATGGAGGATGGTGGCGCTGCCGGGGTACACGTCGAAGCGGTATGCGCCGGTGATGTTCTCGCCGTTCAGCAGCGCAAAGAAGGTCATGGCATGGGCATCGTTGGCGGGTCTTTCCAGCCAATATTCCACGAAGGACGGGAAGTGCTCACCCGACGGCAGGCCGGTGTCGATGGCGATGCCCCGCGCCGAGATGCCGAACGTGTTGTCCCGGCCCACGCCCCGGAAATAACTGGCGCCGGCAAACACCAGAAACTGGTTCTGCACGTTGGGCTTGTGCAAGGGATACGTCAGCTTGAACCCCGCAAAGCCGAGGTCGGCCGGTATGCGTTTGGCCAGGTCGGGATCCGCATAGCTGAAATCGTCCTTGCGGTAGGAAACGGCGTGTACGCCGCTGCTGTCCACCACGTTGATCTTCACAGGATGGGTGTAGTAAAGGCCCGGCGAGACCAGCATGACCTGGAAGCGTGAGCCGCTTGGGCGCCACAGGCTGCGCTCCGGTTTGAAACGAATGCCCTGGTAGTCGTTGAAGCTGATGTTCTGGAGGAATTTCGGGATTTCCGCCGGCGCCTGGTACGGCTGCTGGGCCAGTGCCTTGGCCTTGGCGATCACGTCCTTGAATCCGAAACCGGCTGCCGATGCGGGTAGGGTCAACAGCACTCCCACCATGGCCACCACCAACGACGTCCCGCGCATTACTCGCAACTCCCTGTTTTGTCTATCAAGCATAACCCAGTCCCCGACCGCATTCCACGCCGTGCCCCCGGCTGGCACGGATTGAACACCCATTGTGGGAACGTCGCGCGGCCTCTGTTCCCCGCGTTTCGATGCGGCTATGGCCGCGGCGTGCTCTCGAACCGCCGCCCGCAGCGGATCATACCGGTATTCCCGTTGCGGGTCCGCCTGTGTCCACTGCTGGATTAGGGATTTGTGCAACCGTCCGGCAGGGCCGGCGAAGCGCACGCGGCGCGGTAGGTGACGCCCTAAAGATCCCACATGCTCCGCCGTTATTGAGAAGCGAAAACCGCGTTCCACGAAGCAGCCTGCGCCAGGTGCGCAAGGAGCCCCACAACCATGGCCACCGAACAGTCCGTTCGTGGCGACCGGCCAAAGTTGCAGTATCCCGATGACCGATCCGACGACCTGATTCAGCAGTTGTGCCACAACCTTGGCTGGATTGAAGACCTCTACCGCCTAAGCCAGCAAATTGCCGCCGACCCCCGTTCGGGAGTTGTGTTTGAAAACATACTCCGGCACATCGTCTCTGGTTTCTCCGCCTCTTCCGGGACCCTGTCACTGATGAACGAGAGCGCCGATGCTCTGACCATCGTGGCCGCCGTCGGGTTTCCCGACGATGTAGTGGGGGACATAGTCCCGATCAGCAATTGCCTGCTGGCGCATGTCGCGGCCGAACACCAGGCCGTGCTGATCAACGGAGATATGCCAGCGGAACTTCGGGGTCCGTACTGCGCTCCCTGTCAGGCCAATCCGCCTCCATCGGCCGTATGCTGGCCTCTGCATTCGGACGGCGAGGTAGCGGGTGTGGTGTGCCTTAGCCGCGACGACAAGCAGTTGCCGTTCGCCTCGATGGATAAAGAGCACGGCCAGACGCTGGTGAACCTGATCAGTCTCGCTCTGGAAAACGCCCGCATCCATCAGAACCACCGGCAGCAGATCGATGTACTGGCCCGGATGAACGTGGCCATGAAGGCCATGAACGAAAGTCTGGATCAAGCGCACAACCAGTTGCTTCAGTCAGAGAAACTTGCCTCCATCGGCCAGCTTGCCGCCGGGGTCGCCCACGAAATCAACAATCCAGTGGGCTACGTGTACTCCAATCTGAGTACATTGTGTCGTTACGTTGCGGACTTGTTTGAGGTGTTGGACGCGTATCGGGCGGCGGAGACGGCCCTCGAGGGGGATCCAATGGTGGTCCAGGGGCTGCGCGAGCTAAGGGAACGCAAGGACCTGAATTTCCTTCGCGAGGACCTGACATCGTTGGTGGAGGAGTCACGGGAGGGGATTACCCGGGTCAAGGAGATCGTGCAGGACCTGAAGGACTTTGCCCATGTGGGGGAAACAGAGCGGGAAGTGGTCGACCTGCACGAAGGTCTGGACAGCACCCTCAACATCGTATGGAACGAGCTCAAATACAAGGCCGAAGTCGTGAAGGAGTACGGCGACCTGCCGCGGGTGGAGTGCGTACCCTCCCAGATCAACCAGGTGTTCATGAATCTGCTGGTCAACGCGGCACAGGCCATTGACGGATTTGGAACCATCACAGTCCGTACCGCTGCCGCCGGTTGCGAACACGTCTGGGTCGAAATCGCCGATACTGGCAAAGGCATTGAGCCGTCCGACCTCAAGCGCGTGTTCGATCCCTTCTTCACCACCAAGCCTGTGGGGCGAGGGACCGGGCTGGGTCTGTCGCTATCCTACAACATCGTTCGCCAGCATGGCGGCACCATCGACGTTCGAAGCGAGGTGGGTGTCGGTACCAGCTTTCGCGTCACTCTCCCTGTCCGCTGGACCGAAGATGAAGACTGCATAACGCCGACCGCCACAGACTGCGCGCCGGTGGGCGAGCCCAGCTGAACAGCCGCAATGGTTGCGCATATGGGCACAGTCTCCGCTTCCACCGGCCGCACCGCGGTCCTGGCGACCGTCCTGTGCGTCGACGACGAGCCGAACATTCTGGCCGCGCTGCGCCGGCTGCTTGTCTCCCGCGGTTATGGTGTGATGACGGCTCAGTGCGCAACGGCGGCCCTGGATCTGCTTACACGCGAGACTGCGGACGTGGTCATCTCGGACATGCGTATGCCGGAGATGGACGGAGCCCAACTTCTGGCACAGGTAGCCCGTTCCTGGCCGGACACGGTACGTATTCTGTTGACCGGGTACGCGGATCTGACATCCACCGTTGCCGCAATCAACGAGGGCTCGATCTACCGATATATCAGCAAACCCTGGGAAGACAATGACCTGTTGGTGGCGGTGCGCAGAGCTGTTGAGTTCCAGGCGGCGGAGCGCGAGCGGCGGCGACTGCTGCAACTCACCATCCGTCAGAACCTGGAACTAACGGATCTCAATCAAAACCTCGAGAACAAGGTCCGCGCCCGAACCGAGGAGATACGCCAGACCGCCGATTTTCTGGAAATGGCCTACGCAGAGCTCAAGCAGAGCTACCGAAACGCAGTACGGGTGTTCGCGCACCTGGTGGAGCTTCGCGAGGGCGGAGTCTCCGGGCACGGTCGGCGTGTTGCCGGCCTTGCAGCCCCGATAGGCACAATCCTAGGGCTTTCAGAAGACGAGCAACAAAGTCTATGGGATGCCGCGTTATTGCACGATATCGGCAAGATAGGGCTGCCGGACGAACTGGTGCAAAGACCCTACAATGCCCTGGCGCCCAAGCAGCGCGACCTGTTGAATCAGCATCCGGCCATGGGACAGGCCGCTCTTATGTCGTTGACGCCGTTGGACAGTGTGGGCGCAATCATTCGCTCCCACCACGAACGATTCGACGGTCTCGGCTATCCGGACCGACGTTCGGGAGCGGATATTCCACTGGGCGCACGCATCCTGGCGGTGACTGACAACTTCGATGGTCTGCAGACCGGGGCACTGCTGGGACGACAGCTGAGCGTGGACGAAGCGCGTGCCCACATCGAGCGTGGGAGTGGCACCCGTTTCGACCCAAAGGTGGTAGACGCCTTCACGGCAGTACTGCGGGAACAGCAGGGTGAGCCGGGCATCGTCTCTGAGCTGAATCTTCCCGCGGAGGAGTTGCAGGCAGGCATGGTGGTGGCTCAAGACATCCAGACCAAGACGGGTATGCTGCTGCTCGCCGAAGGCCATGAGCTTACGCCGCCGCTGATAGATCGCATCCGAGCGTTCGAGCACGATGCCGGCCAGGGACTGGTGGTTCGCGTGCGTGCCACGCAGCGGAAAGCGCTATCCGAATGCGAGCATTCTTCCATTAAGGGCGGCGACTGAATTATGGCCGACTACGACCAATCCCAGCAACGTCTCACCGTGAAGCTGGTCTACTATGGGCCCGCTCTGAGCGGAAAGACAACCAATCTGCTGCGTCTGCACGATCTGCTCCACCCCCAACTGCGCGGCGAGCTGATGAGTCTCGAGACAAGAAACGACCGTACCTTGTTTTTCGACCTGCTGCCGCTGGGCTTTCGGACGCCTTCGGGGCTCGTGGTAAGACTCAAGTTGTTCACGGTGCCGGGTCAGGTGCAACATGACAGTACACGGAAGGCCGTGCTGTCGCGGGCCGACGGCGTGGTATTCGTGGCAGACTCCCAGGTCACCCAGCGCATCAACAACGGTGAATCGTTCGAAAACCTCGCCGCCAATGCGGCTCGCGTCGGGCTTGCATTCGAGAATCTCCCGCTGGTGGTCCAGTTCAACAAGCGCGACCTTCGCGACATCGTGCCCGAATCGGAAATCCGCGAGACGTGGTCCGAAACCCCCTGGCCGGTGGTGCTGGCCTGTGCCGCCCGCGGCGACGGCGTACGGGAAACCTTTACGGCCCTCCTGCACCACGCGTACGAAGCGTTGGACGGAGAGTTCGCCCTGGCTTCCCGCCACGGTGCCGAACGGAGCCTGTTCGTCGGTGCCGTGCTGGATGGGGCAGGCGGGTCGCCGGTCGGTGCAGCACCGTGCGGGGCGTCCACGTTGCGGGTCCGGTGACCATCATGGCAAATCCGACAATAGACAGTGTGGACCGCGACTGGTCGCTGCAGGAACTGCTGCCCCGAGGCGAGCTGGCCCGCCTGCGACAGGCACTGGAGGGGGTGTTCAACGGGGGGTTCCGCGTTTTCAGTGCGGGCGGCGAACCTTTGCTGGAAGCCGGTGCCGGTTGCCACGACTGGCCGGGGGTGGAACTCGGAAGCGACCTGGAGCCGCTGGGCTATCTGCAGGCCGACGCCCCAGCCGGTGTACTGCAGGGTGTGGCCGGTCTGCTGAACCTGCTGCTGCAAACTGCACGACGATACCAGACCGCGGCGGACCTGCACCACGCGGCCATGCAGGACGACTACGAGACACTGCAGGCCAAGCATATCGCGCTGCAGGCATCAGAAGAACGCTATCGCGCTCTGGCAGCCGACCTGGAGCAACGAGTTTGCGAGCAAGTGCGCACCATTGACCAGCGCCAGCGTCAGCTCTACCAAACCGAGAAACTTGCGGCCGTGGGTCAGCTGGCGGCCGGCGTGGCCCATGAAATCAACAATCCCATCGGTTTCATTCGGAGCAACCTTTCCAGCGCCGCCCGCTACCTTGCCGAACTGAACTCGGCCCAGGCCGAAGGGCCGCAGCGTGCCACGGAAGAACTGTCCGAGCTGCTTCCCGACTTTTCGGAGCTGGTACGCGAGAGCCAGGACGGCGTGGAACGGGTGGCAACGATTGTCGGTGACCTGCGGGAGTTCTCGCGGGTCGACCGGGGGAGCGAGGAAGTGGTGGACGTCAATCAGCTGGTCCGGACTGTCTGCACCATGACCGGTCCTCAGATCGGCGAGGATATTGTGCTGGAGCAGGATCTGGCTCCTCTTCCGCCGCTTAGGTGTGAGCCGGGGCACCTGTCTCAGGCACTGTGCAATCTGGTGCTCAATGCCGCGCAGGCAGTCGGTGCCAGCGGCCGCATCGTGGTACGCACCGCCGCCGCGGGCAACGAGGTCCGGGTGGCTGTCGCCGATGACGGCTGTGGTATCGAGGGGGCCGTGCTGCCACGGATATTCGAACCGTTCTTCACCACCCGTGAGGTGGGGCAGGGTGTGGGTCTCGGGTTGACGGTCTGCAACGACGTCGTCAGGGCTCTGGGCGGCCGTATCGAGGTGGCAAGCGTGCCCGGCGACGGTTCGATATTCACTCTCCACCTGCCCGCTACGGCCGGGTAAGCTTCCATGTCCCGCTACGCTTCTCTTTTTACAGGCGCACCGGCATGCGGACCGGAGCCGGGCAATGACGCGGCGACGCACTATCGCATACTGATCGTTGACGACGAACCCAACGTTCTCAACGCCCTGCGTCGCGTGTTTCAGCGTGAGCACTACTCGATCGTGACGGCAGAGAACGGCCACGAAGCGCTGAAGCTGCTTGAGAAGGCCCAGTTCCATCTCATTATTTCCGACTTCACGATGCCCCGCATGGATGGTGGGGAGTTGTTACGTCGCGTGCGCGAGCTGCAACCGGACATCATCCGCATCATGCTGACCGGAAATGCCGACGTCGACGCGGTCATGGGCGCGGTAAAGCAGGGGGCCGTATACAGGTTCATCCTGAAGCCATGGAACGACGACGACCTGCGAGTGACGGTGGCTCTCGCGCTGGAACAATATGACCTGATCCAGAGAAACCGTTCCCTGAAGGAGGAGAACAGGCGCAATCGCAAGGAAATCGGCATCCTCAGCAAGCTGGCCGTCACCAACCACAGCCAATTGGCGATCATGCTGCATAAACGCCAGTTGTTGAACGACCGGCAGCTTCAGGAACTGTACAAGCTCGAGCAGTCTCACAAACGACCTGTCATACAAGTGATGCTGGAGCGGGACTGGGTCGATGAAAGTACGATACGCAGAATCCTTCGCGAAGACTTTCTGGTTGAAGAAGTCCAACTGGCGGAAGTCCAGACCGACGCGGCTGCGGCCGAGTTGGTGCCCAAGAGCTTCTGCAGGCGGAACTGGGTTGTACCGCTCAGGGCGGAGGCACGCAAATTGCTGGTGGCGGTCGCCGATCCGCTGGATGACGGGCTTCGAGAGGAGCTCCGGTTTCTGACCGGGTTGCAGGTCGAAACGGTAATGGCCGCGGTAGCGGACATCGAGACGCGTGTCATCGAGGTTTACGGCGATGGCGACGACGTTTCGTTCTCGGACCTGGAGAGCATCGTCTCGCCCGTCGATCCGTTCGAGACCATCGAGGTGATTATCGATGAAGACGACGATGCGAGCCTCGAGGAGCTGCTGAGCGGCACCGAAGAGCCACCGGCCATCCGGCTCGTCAATGCCGCCATTATCGAAGCGGTTCGACAGGGGGTAAGCGACATCCATATGCAGCCACGCACCAAAAGTGCAGTGGTGCGATATCGAATTGACGGCGTACTTGCCGACAAAATACATATTCCCAATTCCCTCTACCCGGCTGTGGTATCGCGGTTGAAGGTAATGGCGGAGCTGGATATCGCCGAACGCCGACGTCCACAGGATGGGCGCATCACAGTGAAGACACCGACCCGGATCGTGGACCTGCGCATATCGACGCTACCAACCGTGACCGGAGAGAAGGTGGTGATGCGGATCCTGGATCGCAGTGCAGCCATCCTGGACGTTGATCAATTGGGCTTTTCCGCACAACACGCCGCCCAGGTCGAGGAGATGACGATGCGGCCCCAAGGCATCATCCTGGCAACCGGGCCGACGGGTAGCGGCAAGACGTCCACCTTGTATTCGCTGCTCCAGCACAACGCGTCGCCGGGAAAGAACTATGTAACCATCGAGGACCCAGTTGAATACTTTCTGGACATGGCCGGGCAGGTCCACGTTCGCGAGAAGATAGGCCTGACGTTTCCCTCCGTGCTGCGCTCGATTCTGCGCCAGGATCCTGATGTAATTCTGCTCGGGGAAATACGGGACTACGAAACCGCCGAAGTGGCGTTCCATGCGGCGCTCACCGGTCATCTGGTGTTCTCCACCCTACACACGAATTCGGCGTCGGCGACCATCGCGCGCCTGTTCGACCTTGGCCTCAAGCCCTACGTGCTCGCTACCGGCCTGGGAGGGATCATCGCCCAGCGCCTGGTGCGGCGGGTCTGCAAGCTCTGCACCGACGAGGTTCCCGTGAAACCCGTAGTCGCCGCACGGCTGGGCGGGCATTTTGACGACATCCGTACCGAACACCGCGGACGGGGTTGCCCGGCCTGTGGAAATACCGGCTACAAGGGGCGGCTCGCGCTGTTCGAGCTGCTGCCCCTGGACGACGCCATGCGCGACCTGATAGGCGGCAGGGCCAGTGTGCTGGAAGTGGAGAGGTTCGCCCGCCAGCAGGGACACCACGGCCTTATCCAGGACGCCTACGCCAAGGTAGCGGCGGGGCTTACCACCACCGAGGAAGTGTTGCGGGTGCTGGGTCCGCAACCCAGTCGTTCACAATGAGCGCCTTGTTACCGTGAACGAGACGAGCGACGACCTTGAGATCGAGTACCGGTTCGGCTTCGAAACGGGACGCAGCTGGAGGTATCAGTTAAAACTCGATCCGCTGACGCTGGCCCAGCGTTTGACCCAGCGCGAGTCCTATCCGTCATGGGCCCGGCTGCCTTTCCATCAGTGTACGAACTGTCCACTGACGCCAGCGTCGACGCCTCGGTGTCCAGCGGCCGTCGCCCTGGTGGAACTGGTGGAAACCGCCGGCACGCTGATATCCCACGACCGGGTACAGGTGGAGGTGCACACCCCCGACCGTATCGTGAGCACTGGCACGACGCTGCAACGGGGCCTGAGTTCTCTGGTCGGTCTGGTACTGGCGACCAGCGGTTGTCCCCACGCCGCCTTCTTCCGACCCATGGCGCGTTTTCACCTGCCGTTGGCCGATGAGCAGGAGACCGTCTACCGCGCCGCCTCCATGTACCTTCTCGCTCAGTATTTCGTCCACCGGGAAGGGCGCAAGGCGGACCTCAGCCTGAGCGGCTTGAATGCCATCTACAACGACGTGCAAATAATCAATCGCGCCTTGGTGGGGCGTCTACGTGTGGCCTGCGAGCAGGACGGGCCGGTCAACGCGGTGATCCTGCTGGATGTGGTCGCGAAGGCCCTGCCCTTCAGCATTGGGGGCGAACTCGGAGAGCTGCGTCATCTGTTCGGGGCCTATCTGGTGAGCTAGGCGCGACAGCGTCACGGCGGACAGGACGGATCACCCCAGTATACGTGTGGTAGAAAGTCCGTCCGGGGGTGTGGAAACTACGTCCATCGCGCCGCTCCGCGATGTTTGATCGCCGACTGATGGCCACTGCGGGTGGGCAATGGGGACCGGTCCGAAGGTGGGAGAACCGCCTGCGAGCCGTCAAGGAGCACGGCATGAACGGATGCGTCGATTCCCGTTTACTGTGCACGCATGGTGCGCTGGCCCGCGCTGGTCGCGCGGGCATGCACTTTCACATCGTGCTCAGACCCTCACCTCTGACAGCGCCCGTCTATGACGGACACCCGCACACCTACGGACGTCGTTACGGTGCGTCGCGCGCTCCGGCAGTCTCCCTTGCGCCGACCGACCGCCCCGCCAGGTAGACGGTTGAAGATGAGCGACCCGCTCCACGTCCTGTTTGTAGAAGACGACCCGACGGACGTCGAGCTTGCGATGCTGGAGCTCGAGTCGGCCGGTTTCGAGGTCCAGTGGCAACGGGTGGACACCGAAGCCGACTACCTGGCCGCCTTGGACCGGGTGCCGGACCTGATCGTCGCCGATCACAACATGCCCAGATTCGACGCCCGTAGGGCGCTCGTTCTGCTGCAGGACCGAGGTCTGGATATCCCGTTCATCCTTGTGTCCGGCACGGTGGGCGAGGAAGCAGCGGCGGCTATGATGCGTGCGGGAGCCCATGATTACCTTCTGAAGGGACACTTGGCGCGTTTGCCGGAGGCGGTCCGCCGTGAGTTGCGCGAGGCGCGGGTGCGCGTTCAGGAGGCGGCAGGTCGACAGGCGTTGCGGGAAAGCGAGCAGCGTTACCGTTCCCTGGTTCACGCGACCTCCCAGATGGTATGGCTGTCCGACGCCGAGGGGCGGTTCACGGAACCCCAGGCGGGCTGGCAGCGCTTTACCGGCCAAACCGACCGGGCCGTACTGGGATACGGTTGGCGCGATGCGCTGCACCCCGATGAGCTGGCCGGCGCGGTGGCGGACTGGCAGAAAGCTCGCAACCGGCACACGCTGTTCAGTACCGAATGCCGGGTGCGACGTCACGATGGGCTGTACCGCTACTTTGCGGTGCGAGGGGCCCCGGTGGCGAACGAGGACGGTACGGTACGCGAATGGGTGGGTGTATGCGTGGACATTTCCGACCACAAACTGGCTGAAATAGCGCTGCGGGAGAGCGAAGAGCGCTTTCGTCGGGTGGTCGAGACCATGCCGGATACCCTGTACGTGGCCGAAACCTCCGATTTGCGGACCTCCTTCGTCAGTCCGGCCATCGAGCGTCTCACCGGTTTTACTCCGGCACAATGGTTGGGTGACCCGTCGATTCGCATGCGGCTGCTGGGTGAGGAATGCCAACGCGCCAGAGTGGAGTTGGTGCGGTCGGTGCCTGTGGACAGACGCTTCGTGCAGCTGAGCTACCCTCTGCAAACCCGGGACGGAAGCCGGCGGTGGGTGCAGGATCGCATGGCTCTGGTGCGCAACGACGCAGGCCAGGTGGAACGGGTTTTCGGGGTGGTGACGGATATCACCCAGAAGCGCGAGGCCGAGCAGGAAATGGACAAACTGTCGCAGGTGGTGCGCCAGGCGGCCGACGCCATCATGATTACCGATCCCGAAGGGGTAATCGAATACGTCAACCCTGCGTTCGAGGCCATCAGCGGCTACAGCAGGGAAGAGGTGACCGGGCTGCCAGCCCGGGTGCTGAGGTCCGGCGAACACGATGCCGAAGTGTACCGCAAGCTTTGGCAGACGGTGCGATCGGGCCGGACTTTTCGCGATGTACTGACCAACAGACGCAAAGACGGCAGCCTGT
>CAZNBB010000101.1:0-12922 GCA_964571225.1 uncultured Gammaproteobacteria bacterium | reverse complement strand
GACTATGCATCCGGAGATGATTTAAGATTTGGTGTAACTCAAAACTTTGGTGCAATTACCGGCAATATGAGATTGACTACAGCAAACAATTTGAGGAATGGGATTGGCATTGGAACAAATGGAGTAGAAGTAATTGGAGATATTGATTTAACAACAGCAGATAATTTAAGAAATGGAATTGGTATTGGAAGCGGAGGAGCTGAAGTAGTTGGTAATATTGAATTAACTACAGCAAATAATTTAAGAAACGGAATTGGTATTGGAAGCGGAGGAACTGAAGTAGTTGGTAATATTGAATTAACAACAGCAGATAACTTAAGAAATGGGATTGGTATTGGAAGCGGAGGAACTGAAGTAGTTGGTAATATTGAATTAACAACAGCAGATAACTTAAGAAATGGGATTGGTATTGGAAGTGAAGGAACTGAGGTAGTTGGCAATATTCAATTAACTACGGCAAATAATTTAAGAAATGGAATTGGTATTGGAAGCAATGCAACTGAAATAGTTGGCAATATTATAATTCCAACAGCTGTTCAGTTAAAAAATGGAGTTGGGGCTGGAAGTAGCGGAACCGAGGTAATAGGAACGTTTAAAGGAAATCAATTTACCATAAATATTAAATTGATTCAGGGAACTGAAAAATATTTAAGTAAGCCTTCTCAAACATATAGTATTCAGGGTACAATTGTATTTAGTGATACAATAACAGATGTTGATTTTGTACTCGACTATAAAAAACCATCAGATGCGGATTGGACAACAATAGCTACGGCAACAAACAAAAATTTTACAGCAAATGTAAGTCAAAACATTGAAGACTTATTTGCAACAACTCCAACAATAAATTCCGGAATAAACGGAGAAGATTATATTATTCGATTGACACCAAGCAAAGCAGATGAAATATATAATGGAAATGGACAGAAAGCATGGGGAACTCAAGCATCTGCTATTGGTGTTGCACCATCGAAACCGGCAAATATCAGTTTAGATATTGCGCCATCAAAACCGATAATTACTTGAGGATATAATGGCACTTATATTTAATTTCGCAGCACCAAATACGCAAAGTGGTGGTGACGATGTAAACACTATTAAGATATATGAATCTACAGATGCTTTGTCTTTTACGTTAGTAAAAACAGATTCTATCGATGCGTCAGATACATCATATACTTATACTGATGGAAGTTCTTCAAGATATTATCGTTTTGCATTTGTCGATGCCAGTGGCTTAATTGGTCCTGAATCAGATACTTTATATGGTGGTGATATTTATGATGGAGAAACTTTATCGTCTCAATCATCTACTTTATTAAACACTTACTTGTATCCAATGATAAAAGAGTTTCAAGAAATCGGAGTGTTTGATGAAGTAGGAATTTATTATCAAGACAGTAAAGTCCGTTTTGAATATCCACGATGGAATACATCGAGAGAGCAACAGATTAGAAGAAATGGTACATTATTAACAAACACGACTGATTATGCTTTAAATGCAACTTATGGATATATTATTCCTACAACAACGCCAAGTGAAACAGATGAATATTCTGCTCGATATCGATTTTCATATTTTGAAAATACAGAATTACTTACTTATATTGATTTGGCGATTTCTAACATAAATGCAAAAAATCCCGGATCTGCTTATACAAGAGATACCATTGATTTAAGTAGATATGGCCACGTAGTAACTCAAGGTGCTTATGTATCATGTTTGAAACGTTTATCTCTTGATAATATGATATGGCGTAATAAATTGATATGGGCAGATCCGCAAGCTGCTTTGTCGTTATTGCAAGCTACATTGTCGGCATCTATGGCAGAATACACAGCTATGCTTGCTGATCTAACACGTAGGCAATTGCTTGTGCCTAAAACAATTAAAGCAGGGCGTTATGGGCAAGATTATACAGTTACAGGTAATAATTTCTGGCGGTTTACTGTATTAGGAAATTGATAAATGGCTTACTATTCTGGCACACAAAATGAAATAGAAACTGTTTTAAGAACACTTGGCATAGGCGCAGGTACACTTGACGATCTTGCTCCTGATGATGTGGCTAGAAGTCAAGGTGATATTGATCAGCGAATAAATAGTGCTTTGAGTATGCTGTACTATACTCCGCTTAAGCTGATTACTCGTAATGGTACTCAAAAGTATCCTGATCCTATTCCGGAATTAGCTCGTAGAATGGTTGCCGCAGATCTTATTATAAACACATTGACCGATGTAGCTTCTAATATTATCGCAACTGCGGAAGCTATGAGCAAGGAATCTAAGAGAGATTTGTTCAATCTTGCAAATGGAATAACTGGCGCAAATTGGTTGGATGGTCAAATAAAGAAGACAAGGAATCATTTTATGCCACCTAACATAGCACCGGCAAGTGAGCCGATTCCAAATGTTTAACTTAATTCAAAGAAATAAGTTATAAAAATAGGTTAAAACCCTATTATTATATAAGAGATAATTTATGGCATTACACGATTTAGAAGATCAATTGTACGATCACCTTAAATTGCTCATAACATCCGGACTTGTATACATTTATGCGGATGTTAAAAAAAGAAACATAACTGCTGGAACACCGCCAGATGTACCGGAACTTAAAATTGTCATTGGTGAAAGTGTTACGGTAGGGCATTATCCGGTAATTCGCATTAGTTCTAACAGCAATGTTGAAAATAGTTGGTTAGGTGCTGGCGTTAGAAGTGACAGATATTTTTTCAATATTGATGTGGATTTGAGGACTAGAAAGAAGGAAATACAAGATAAAGCTATTATGGCTATGAGTAATGCGGTAAAGAATTGGTTACTTCATAGACCTAATTTGGCTCAAACGATATTTAATGCACAGGGAGCAACGTATTATAATTCATGGTGTGGTCGTACTGCTCTTGGTGTAAAAGGTGATGGTACAATACGGACAGCAAGATTTGAATGGTATTGTGACGTAACCAATTCATATTTTTATACAGGTGCTGAAGTTAGTCCTTGAGGTGAGTGATGGAATTTAAATTTCAAAGTATTCAGGAATCAGAAGAGTTTAAGGGATATGAAAACGATTTGGATAAGTATGCTCCAAAAGAGCCTGAAGAAACATATATTAATCAATATGGTGTAAGGATGAGGGGTAAAAAAATCGATCCGAATCATGATGACGGTGATGAACCGGTCATATTTACAGCAAATAGAGGTTAAGGAGAAAATGTATGGCTATTATATCTAACAATGTTTTTGAAGGAATTGCGGATCGATTGGCATTTCAAGCAAAAGAAATATCTGATGCTATTGACGCAATGCAAGTAGAAGGTGGTGGATTTTATTTTGCTAGAGTAACAGGTACAGATGATTATGGTATTGAAAATCCATTAATTACTCCAGCAAATACGCTTGATAATAATTTGCCGAATTTTAGTGGTACTGAGAAAACACTTCTCACAAATACTTTTTCGAGTTTGATTAACGGTTTGAATACGCATATCAATACAGTGGGTACACCTTCCGGAATTACTACAATGGATAATTTCCTAACTACTTCCGGAATTAATGTGCATTACAGTTTCAATGATGCTTACAATGCTTCACTTGGCAGCAATCTTAATTCTATCAATGTATTTGGACCGCAAATGACACTTGCGCAAGTTGATATGACATCATCTGGTGTAGGAACGTTTACAAGTGTTCGTGCTCTTGGAACCGGTTCCGGAAAAGCAGCTAAGAGTCCTGCAAATTATTGTGCAGCTCCTTTTGAAGTTATTGTTAGTTCTGATATTGGTGGTGTTAATGATCTTATTTTGGATGTTCAAACAACCAAAGAGGATCTTAGCAGTGACAGTAATCAGGTAGTAATTCCGGCTGGTACAGGTTCGGGTACTGGATTTGACGTAGGTACACCGGCTACCGACAAGTATATTGCCGTATCTAATGTGGTTCCTGCTGGTGGCAATAACAATGACCAAGTATTGATTAAAAACAAATTGTTGCGAGACATTGCACTATAAATTCTTTTAGGAGACACTTAGATGGCTGATACAGGTACAATTGGTTGGAAAGGCTATATGAAACTTTCCAGTACCGAAGTTGGTACTAAACTGTTGCCATTCAATACGGAAGATCTTACCGAAAACATTGAAGCTATTCCTAATGACGGTATACATGGTGGTGGTGTTACTGAATTAGACGGTGTTTTTGGATCAAGGCATAATATTGCAATTGGTGCTGCGAACTATACCGGTAATATTGCCGGTGACGTGTTTGGCGGTTCCGGACAATATGCGTCTGCTTTCCGTATTCTTATGGATGCTTCCATTGGTCGTAGTAGTGGTAATCACACAAGACGATTGGAAGGGTTTACGGAAAGTTATCCTATTGTCGTAGCTCCAAGTGGTGAAACTGCTTTTCAATATCCTAGCAATACTGTTACAAATGCTAAAACAGGAGCAACAGATACGCTTACAACTCCTGTTAAGGCTCTTGTTAATACCATGACATTGAATGGTAATCCGGGTAGTAACGTAGGCTATACGGCTAATATTATGGCTACCAGCCGTAGAGAAGTTACCGGAACTAAACCGACTACCGCAGACTTTTCTTATGAAGCTGTTTCCAATCTTGATGACAGTAATCCGGTTCCTTATTGGAGTGCTTCATTTGCTTTAGCAGGTACTGGCGAAACATTTGGCGGTGGTGCCAGCTATGATCTTGAAGATATGATTAATGATTGGACTATCAATATTGATAACAGTAGCCAGCCAGTTAGAACATTTAATGGCAATAATGTGGCTACTGACATGGTTCAAGGTATTATGAAAATTACCGGTAGCTTTAGCTATTACAGTCCTACTGGTACATTTACATCAACTCTTAACAATGGTGCTACGTTGACATTGACTCTTGGTAGTCTTGTTCTTAAATCACCATATGTATTTTTTACAACAGCTCCTATTCCTAATCCGGGGATGGATGCGGTTGTGTACAGAAATGTACAGTTTGAATGTTTAGCAGCAAATAATTTGGCATCCCTGTATATACAGGCTTAATGCTTTAAAATAAATTTCTATCTCTCTACATAAATGAGGAACATACCATGCTTCATCTCATCTCATCTCATCTCGACCGGTGTTGTTGTTAAAGGAATTAACAGCAATGCCGGTTTTTTTTATAGGATGACATTATGACAGCAATAGAACATGTAACAAATTATTTGAATAAGATGAATAAGTTTTATTCAACTCGTTTAAACTCAATACATCATGGACATATCCGATTGGATATTCTTAAAGGTGAATTGTATTCGCAAGAATTGTATATTCATGATCATCTTAAAAAACCTAAGATGCCGCCAAAACCAGCAACGGTTGATTATGTAGCAAAGATCATTGAAATAGTTAATGAGAACAAAGAAGAATTTAATAAAACAAGAAATGGGTTTTTAGTATTTTTTATCCGCAATTGGGTAATATATAAATATGGTATCCATACAACAAGTATGGAAAACGGTAAAGGAGATACCTATGAGTAAGTACATTGTTGATGATAATGATAGAGTTGAAGTGAAATTATATATTGATACAAGGAAAAAGAAATTAAAAATATATGATGAAGATAGTGCGAAAAAATTATTGAATGATGAGATTGAAATTAAAAAAAACAAATTAGCTACTCTTATTGAAATGGAACAGAATGAAGAAACTGTTAAGAAAAAAGAAGATCTTGAAAAAGAAATAGAAGAGTTAAAGACATCTGAATATCCTTCATATCTTAATAAAGAAAGTGCTTTTTTTGTCCATCCGGACGGAGCTGCACAAGAATATATTGATAAAATGGGATATAAAAGAATTTTAAATACAAATAAATTAGAACATGATTCTGTTAGTTACAATAAAGCATTTTTAAAGATGTTATTAAAAGAATGGACTTTTTCTAAAAATGAACCTGTTTTAAATCTTGATTTTGAACAAATGCCCGGATTTGAAGGCAAGCAACAGCTTACTGATGGAACAATTAGTCGTATATATAGAATGGACCCTGATCTTTACAAACAAATTATTCAAATATCTTATGTTAAAATTTACGGTGACGATGACGAACTAAAAAACTGAATAGTGCTGCCTACACTTTTTATTATAATGAAGGCAGCACTACTTGCAATTTATCTGTTATAGAGTATATGAATTTGTCAGCATTGTGGAGTGAGTTTGGAATAAACCCATTAGATGCTGAAAAATTAGATGCAACTTGGGTAAAAAAAATGTTAGAAGTTGTAAAGGGAAAAAATAGAGCTGAGGTAGATAAAATAAAATAAAAAAATAAATGGAGAAACCATAATGGTTGAAAATGAAAAAAAGTTTTATATTAGAGATGAAGATGTTGTAACAAAAACAGTTGTATTTGTAAAAAGAGATAAAGTAGTTCCAATTTTAAAAGAAGAATTTGAACAAGAAGAAAAAATTGGAGAAATCACATATACTCTAAAGATTCCAAATTGGGAATTAAAGAATCATATTAGAAGTATTTCTACGACAACAAATATGATTGGAATAAGTAGTGTTGATCCGTATATGATGAATGAAAGGATTATAGAATACTTATTGAAATCATGGTCAATCGAAACACATGAATTAAAATTCGATAAAGATTCAGCAGATAGAGATAAAATTGAAAATGTTAAAGCATTGATTAACTCAGATCTTTGTGATTACATATTTGATGCAGTTATTTTGATTTACAACAAGTTTATTTCATAACAAGGAAATAATCATGGCTGATGGATTTGTAGCAGATAGTGGAATAAGAGCACAACTTTCATCTCTTGAAAGTAGTGTTTCCGGTTTAGCTAGTGTAATTCCTACTCAAGAAATGGGACGATTTACAGATTATCTTTTTGAATTACAACGTCAAACCGGAATGACAAATTCTGAAATAGAACAATATAGACAATCGCTTGAAAAATTAAGTCGTATTACAAAAACATACAGCCAAAGAGATTTGGCACAAGTAAATGCTGAATTACGTAAGAATACAGTAGCTTTTAGAATGTTAGGAAGAGAAACAGAAAGTTATATTAAAATGTTATCAACAGCATTTCCAACCGGTGCTAATAAAGCCAATCAATCTATCTTATCTCTTCAAAAGAATATTCCGGAATTATTTACTTTAATGAAAGCAGGACAACGAGATGTTGCTACTTTATTTGAAATAATGCAAACAGGTGGCGAAGAAGCGTTAAGTACATATATGGCTATTATTGATGCAACAGGTGATAGGCGACAATTAGATGCTATCAATAAATTGTCAATAGCTTGGAATGAGTATTCAAAAAATGTAGAAGATCTTGAATTAAGAATAAGTAGTGTTGCTGCCGAAACAGTATTGGCATTCAGTGAATCAGCAAAAGGAGTTAGCTCAATTGGAGCCGCTGCTGGCGTTGCAATTAAACAAGTAACAAAACTTGGTGGCGCAATGACAAATCTTATTTCTACTGCCGCTATGTTACAAATGAGTGGATTGGTTAATATTGGTGGTTTAAAGGGAGCTGTTGGAAGTCAATTTGGCGGTGTTCGTGGTTTGATGGGACGTTTTGCTCCAGCTAATATAATGGGACAAGCTGGATTAAAATTAAATGCTGCTGCTGGCACATCAACTTTATTAGGTGGGGGATTAATAAAAGGTGCAGGTGCTTTAGCAGGAGTAGGTGGGTTAACAGGTGCTACTGTAGGTATTGGTGGCGGTGCATTTCTTGGTGATATGATAGCAAGAGGAATGGGCAAATATGCTACTCGTGGTATTAATAAAATATTTGGAACTAATATACAAGAAGATTTTGAAACCAGCTTAGGATCTGCTTGGCAAGCAGCTACTGGTGGTGGTATTAGGATGAAAAATGTTGTACGTGAACGAGGTGCTGCTCAATTAACTTATGGAGAATTACAAGAACGAGGGGGAGCAGCAACTAGAAGAATTCAAATGTTAAGTGGTGCATTAGCAAATGCTGATCCGGAAAGAGCTAAATCACTTCAACAAGAAATTAATAAATTGTTAGAAAAACAAGGGCAATATAGATCTGAATTAATTAAAAGAGTTCAAGTAGAATTTGCAGTTGCTAATAGACAACGAGATATTGTTGAATCTCAAAACAACTTATTACAAGCTCAGGTTGATTATGCGGCAACTATTGGAATAGGACTTGATAAAATTGAATCTAAATCAATAAAAGTTTTACAAAATAGAGCAAAGTTATTAAAAGAAGACGAATCAATATTACGAGAACTATTAAAACAAGAAAAGAATCTTGATAGAATTAAATCTATCAATGATAGGTTAGCGCAGATTGAAAAAGAAAAGTTAACAATTTATAATGATGGAATAAGTGCTACTGAAAAATTAGTTGGTGCAAAACAACGTGAACTTGATATAGAAAAATCTATATTTGAAGTAAGAAAAGAATTTTTAGTATTTCAAGGACAATCTGTTGAAAATACAATTGAATCTTTTTCTATAAAAAGAAAAGAATTAGAGCAAGAAGCTGAATTACTAAAAATGCGTATTGAGGGTGCAAAAGTATCAGAACGAGTACGAAAAGATGTTGAAGGAACTGCTAATAGAGAAAAACTTTATGGTATTCGTAGTCAAAAACAAGCGAAAGAAAGAGAGCTTGAAAATTTAACTATACTTTATAAGGGAATTGAATCTCCTGAATTTTATGTAAAGAAACAACAAAGTTATGAAGGTAGAAAAGAACATTTACCTAAAACTATACAATATTTAAAAAATCTTGAAGCTATATCTAAGCAAATAGAAGGTGGTCGTATACAAGAATTACAAAAAGAATTAGAAACGTTAAATCAACAAGAATCTAGTATGAAAAGAATGATAGAATATAATGAAGAAGAATATTCTATTCATGTTAAATCATTAAATCAGCAATTAAAAAATATAAACGCAAGAAAAGAATTGTTAGAAAAAGAAAAGCCTTTAGAAACAGAAAAGTCTAGACTATCTGAAATTCAAATAGAAGGGGAGCTTTTAAAATCAAATGCAGAGTTAGAAGAAAAACGATTTAAAAATATTGACACTCTTATTCAAAAAGAAAAAGATGTGTTACAAAATTATAAGGATCAATATGAGCAATTAAAGAAGGTAAGAGATATTGCAAAACAAGCTGGTAAAACATTACCCGAACAAAGACGCATACAAACTCAAATGACCGGAATGCAGCAACAAATACAGGGGCAAGAATTAAAAATTGCCTTAGCTCCAATTGTTCAAAGGGAAAAAGAATTAAATGTTTTAAATGCAATTCTCGATTCTAGTAAAAGCATTGTAGATAGCTTTAAAGCACCAGTTGAATATATTGCTAATTATACAAGACAACAAGTATCTATTTCTCAAGAGAATATGAAATTGCAGGAACAAAAGTTAACTGAAATGATGAAACAGGAAGGTGTTAATCAAAATGATTTACTTGAACAAGTTTCTAAAGTGAGAGAAGCTGGAGCTAAAACAGCTTCTTTGATGGATCAATATAAAAGAACTTGGGAAGAAAAATTTACTCAATTTACGTTAGGAATGTCTACAGGAACATATATTTATAAAGCTGATACTTCTCGAATGGCTAAGTTAGGCCCGGCTTTCCAACCGTGGAGAAATACAGATCGAGGACTTGGTACAAGAGAAGCTATAATGGAAGGTCTTGGAATGGGAGGAAGAGAAAGAACAAAGGTTGAAATTGAAATAGCAAAACAGTTGGCGAGAATAGCTGCTGCATTTGAAGATCAAGGATTTGAGTTTTAAAGGACTTTAACATATGGCAGGGATTCATATAAATAAAACAATTGCAAATTGGTTGGATAATGACGGACAGATAAACTACATCTTTCCGGATCGTTGTGAAACTAATATGGCAAATTTTAATTATAGTTTGTTTAAGCCAACAAGCTCCGGAGCAAATATGTCAATTGAAGGCCGTACTATTGGCAGTCAATATGATGACTCTAATAATAGTTTAACTACTCCGGATGTTGATTATTTTGTTAAAGAGAATAATGTAATTCTTTGGTGTAATGTAAATAGCTTTGACTCAATTGCTTTTAATAAAAACAAATTATTTCCAGTACTTTATAAAAATCAAGTATCACAAAACAGTGTTAATCAAAATTATCTTAAACCAATTTATTTTGCAATGTTTCCAGCAGTAAATTATGACAAAAAAAGTGATTTAGTTCATTTAACATTTTGGGCTAACGTTCAAGAACACGATGATACAAAATGTCTTGAGAAATTTGCATATACTCCTTTTGAAGATAGTACATTAACAAATTATGAAATTGGGAATGTTATATCGAGTGACAACACAACAATAACAGCAGGAAATTATAAAAGAGCTTTGTTTTTAACTGTTGGGAAAAAGATAAGTGCTTATTACAATGCTAATATAATTATTGATGAAAATGAATCAAATGCTGGTGGTACAGTTTCGAATATTAGTCAGGATAATTACTACTTAAAAACAATGTATGTATTTGAAAAGCCAAGAATTGTTTTTGTTCCAAAAGATACTGTAAGTGAAGTAGTAATAGATGTTGGAGGAACGGGGAGTAGTGATTTTCAAAATCATATCCACTTAAGTCAACAAGATGGTGGAATGGCATTTTCAACACTTTATCCTGCAACAGATGAAGAAGTAACTGATAGTGGTATTATCCACATAATTCCACCAGAATTAATTGAAGGTTGATGAGGACAGGTATGACTGATACAATTTTAGATATGACTCCTTTTTCTAGGTATGATGAAGCTTATAGTGACAATTTCTATAATAACAGCTATCCTAGATGGATTGGATTCAGAAAATATAAAAGATATTTTTATTACCCTGTTGTTGGGAAAAATAGTAGAATTATTAGAAAAATGCCCGACATCAAAAAGTTTCTTTCAGATTTTGTTACTAATTATCCGGGTATATATAATCCATTTTATTATGCTTTTTCACCAACTACATCTCAATATTCTTCTATTGAAAATTTTTGTTTTACTACACAAGGAAAAATGTTAGATGTTAATGGATATATTGCAGATATAATTTATTATAAAAGCGGCGATGATGCATTTATTACAAAAACAGGTTCTTCAATTTTATGGATAGATTTTGATTTTGATTCTTGGTATGCTAATGGGAAACCAACAATAGATGATTTTACAGTTTTAGTTAAGAGTGTTAATGGAGATAATGTTGTTTTAACTATTGGTGATGTTGATTATTCAACACAAATATCAACTACATTAACTTATGGAACATATTTTTCAATTAGAACCAACAGTACTGTTAATGTTGGGGATAAGGTAGATGTTGATTGGTATTTGCCTTATACACCACAATCTGGTTATGGATTAATATCCTACATTTATACAGCTGGTTTTCCGGTAGGTTATCCCTATACTCCACCAAATCCTCAGTATACTTTTAGTGCTGATATTGAATTACATCCCGGCTTAAATATTCTTAGCGCTAAAACTGTTGGTGCTACTGTCACATATAATGGTTATACTAATATTGTAATGTCATATTTAATTAATGCTAAATATTTCAAACCATCAGGAGGTTATGTATCTCGATATTTATATTCTATACGATCTGGTGCTAGATTTTTTAATCATGTTTATCGTTTAATTTTTGGAGATTCTGCCACTTATCCGATTAGTGGTAATAATATTTGTTTTTATAATCAATCTGCTTTTATGTCAGAAGATGATTTTACTAATTATCCTCCATTAAAATTTAAAGATTGTTTTCAAACACAATTTACAAAAAAATATATTGATATGACTTTTGAAGATGCAAAAGCAATAAGTTCTTTTAGTGATCCGCAAGTTTGCTCTACACAATATCCAAAATATAATGAAGAAGGTGTTTTACAGAATGCTCCAAAATTTAATAGTAGTGGAAAACAAATTGGTGGAGCATATTTATTAAAAAATCAACCTTGGTATGATGCATCGTTTATGTCTCAAAGGCATTTTATTAAATGTTTAATTGGAAATGAAATCCATAGACTTGATCTATCGTTATCAATGTTAAAAGAAAGTAATGTATCAAGAAAAGTTGCAGAGCTTAGCGATACTCCTGATAGATTGTTGGTGCAAGGTGATTTTATGCGTTCAGTTATCAATTATGAATCTTATTATGTCGGTGACTTTTATCGAAATTGCCAAGATGAGATATTTTGGAGCACCAATGATGATGGAGATAATGTTGGGTTAGGAATAATTGGCAATTCTTATTGGGGAATAAAAAGTGGAAGAATTTGGGCATTAGATTCAAATCCATTAATTACTATGACAGACAGACCGTGGTGGGATTCTGGTTTTCCTGATGCTTGGAAATATCCATATGATTATACAGGAGTTACTGTTAATCCAATGACTTTTCCGGGTGATGGGGGAGCTGGATTATATGGCATAGGCACAGAAAGTAATTATTATGGAAAAGATTGTATGGAAGGATCTCCATATTCAGGAATTATAGATTTTGCTTATTATGACAAAACATCATCATATTTAAGACTCGTGTTTTTAAAAGGTAGTTCTATTTATCATACTGATATTGAAGTGCCAGATGGAGGTGGGGACCAACATATAGTATGGAATACAGATTCTATAAATACAGGAACTTATGGAGCTGTAAAAAATTTATTAGTTCGTGATATTGGAATTAAATATGCTGGTACATATGGAGTAACTAGAGAAGATAATGTTATTGTTTCTGTTGTTACTGAAAATTATATATTATTATATGAGGTTAATGTTATTTCTGATGCTGCCTATACTTCTCGTCATCAATTTAATCTAGTGAGAGCAATTCCATTACCAGATGACATTAAAAATTTTAATACAATAAGAGGAATTAGTAAC
>CAZNBB010000100.1:0-13273 GCA_964571225.1 uncultured Gammaproteobacteria bacterium | reverse complement strand
TTCGGTTTGATCGGTGCTCAGCTTAGCATTATCCCTTATCGGGAGGTTTTAGGGCCAGTCATTGATACAGCACGGGTCGGATCAGACCTACATAGAAAGCCGCGTTAACCCTACGCAAAGGGTCGAGAGTCGCGGACAGGTTTCCCCCGGGCTCTATGGCAGAGTCCACCCAGGCGTCACGGATTGATGCCGGCAACACGAGCACAAGGATGTGTCATGAATTCTTTTGGCTACCGGTTCACAGCCGTCTTGGCAGTAATCCCGCGTGTCGTTCGGGGGGGCGGCACGCGGGTCCTTTCCCAGTTCGATTCTATTCACGGCCCGTGCCCTGCCACGGGAAAAGGGGGCTACCGATGAGCAGATCCGCTATGGCGGCGCTGGGCGCTGCGGCGCTGCTGACGGCCTACGCCGGGCTGGCCCTGGCCGGCCGCTACGAGGAAGTCTTTACGGAGAAGAGCGGCCGCGCCTATACACCGGACACCAATATCTGGATTTACACCCAGTCGTTTGCGGACCGCTTCGACATGCCGCGCAAATGGGTGAACAACGACCTCAAGGGGGCCTACGCGGTGGCCTACCGGGTGCAGAAATTTCCGGTGGGTCTGCGCTACATGGCCGGCGATCCCGACAAGAGCATGCCGGACCGGCGCTGCATTCTGGACGTGTTCGTAAGCAGCGATGCGCCGATTCCCTGGGCGTCGGAGGACACGGCCGCGTTTCTGCCAGAGCCGCCGGATGCATCTTTCTATGTTTTGCCTTCGAACACGAGTGATAGAAAGGCACGAGAACGACTGGGTGTGGCTTCTCCCTTGGGTATTAGATCTTGGTACAAGTCAGAAGGTGGCGCTTCAAGCCTATTTTACGTTAGGAGGTACGACAGCAATGTTTATCCAGGAGTCACATACGTATCCATGAACCTGGGTTGTGGGACACCGCCGAGAACCTTGGTCCATTTGTTTCTTGGCAACAGGGTTAAAGCGCATGAAATCACTTTGCCAAAACATTTTCTCCAACGACTTAACTCGGAATGGTATCGGAAGAGTCGTGGTCCGGCGATTGGCGAATACAAGCGATTAATGGAGAAATAATCCAACTGCCATATGGCGTGACAGGGAGGTCCGAACATGGCAAGTACCCAGGATTACGCAAAACTCAGTCTGCAAGTGTACGAAGATGCTGAATCTCCGCAGGGATGGGAGATAGTGCAGTCAGACGAGGAGACAAGCGGCTTTTATGCGACTGCGTTCCGGAATCTGGCGAGTGGAGAGGTAGTCGTTGCATATCGTGGAACGGAATTTTTTTCAGACCCTGGAGACTTGGCGGCTAGTCAAGCCATTTTGGAGGAAGCCATTGGCATCGACGCAATGCACCAGCAGTTCATAGATGCTTTGGAGTTTGCGCGTCGGGTGGATGGTCTTCTAGGTACGCGGGTTCCCAAAATTACCGTCACTGGGCACTCCCTAGGCGGCACCCTGGCCCAGTTGGCGGCCGACGTCTTCGGCTGGAGCGGCATGACCTTTGATGCACCCGGCGCGAAGAACCTCACCGACAACGACGGCTTTTTGCCGTGGCTCACGAAATATCAGCATTCCTTCGGCCATGCCGGGACACTCACCAACTACACCGTCGTGGGCAGCGCCATTTCCGCCGGCAGCGGGCCCAGTATCGGAATCGAAACGGCTATAGACACCGGCGCCGGGCTCAAAGCCCTGCCCTTGCTGACCCGTGTCGGGATCGGTCCCGCAGCGGCTATTATGGTAGCCGCAGGCGCAGTCGATCAGTACCGGCGCCACTCCATTTCCAACATCTATTCCTACCTGCAGGCCCAGTCCGAGGCGGGTTATCTCCTCCAGGAACATGTCTATCGATATCTGGAGCACGGGGTGGAGGGGTACAGCCCGTCGGGATGGTCCTCGGCCTCGGTTCTGAAGCAATTCTTCGGGGAACTGTTCTCCAGCGCGCCGACGCTGACGCAGGCCGGCGCGGAAATTCTGATCGACAACGTGGAAGCGCTGAAATCCGGCCCCTACTTCAACGACCCGCAGAACCTGTCGGCGCGAGAGGACCTGATACGGGCCGGGGATGAACTGCGGCGGGCCAGTCAGGACATCACCGGCATCAGCCTGAGCACGACCCACTGGTCGGAAGGTTCGGGGGCCGACCGCAACCTCACCGTCACCATCAGTGTGCAGCATACCCTGGAACTGGAGACCCAGGTGCTGAGGCTGGATTTGCCGTCGACCGACGGCTCGACAGGCCGGCCTCTCTACTACTCGGTGCAGGGGGACGGACTGACGCCGGTGATGGAGGACGACAGCATCATCATGCCGTCCACGGGCGTCGATCACTACGAGTTGCCCGTGGCACCGGGTCAGGACAGCGCTTCAGTGACCCTGACGGCACTGGACGACGGCAACGATCTGGAGGACAAGCTCAATCTGGGGTCCCTCAAGGTCTCGCTGCCGAAAAGGGCGGAAGGCCCGGGCACCCGCGTTGCGGTGCCCCTTTCCATCTACGAGAGTCCGGCGCCGGTGTTGCAGCCGGTGACCGCCGTGGTGGCGGGAACGGCGTTGGATGATCGCGCCGGCGATTCCGATACGGACCATGATCCCCTGTGGGGAGCCGCTGACGGGGACGAGTTGCACGGTTTCGGAGGAGCCGATGATCTGTACGGAGTGGGTGGCGACGACCGGCTGTACGGCGACGACGGTTCCGATATGTTGTATGGCGGTACTGGCGCCGACTTGCTAAATGGCGGGGCAGGTAAGGACGCGCTGGACGGGGGGGCGGGCAACGATGTCCTTCAAGGGGGCAGGGAAAACGACTTCCTTTACGGCGGCGCGGGCGATGACAGCCTGGACGGCGGTGACGGCAGTAATGTGCTTAGTGGAGGCTTGGGTTCCGACGTCCTCCGCGGCGGTGACCTCAACGACGATCTGCTGGGAGACGCGACCTACCGGGCCGTAGACCGCGACTGGGCCGTGCTCGCGGGCGCCGGTACGGGGCTGCACACCTACGACCACACCAGCGGCGTCGCCAACCACGAGACGGGTTCAGCCGACATGCTGTTCGCGGGTGCCGGAGATGATGCTCTCTGGGGTGGTGGCGGCGACGATATCCTCTACGGCGAGCAGGGCGACGATTACCTGCAGGGCGACAGCGGCGACGACATGCTGGACGGTGGCGGCGGTGCCGATTTGCTGTATGGCGACAACGGCGATGACCAGTCTCTCACCGGCAACGACACGCTGTTCGGTGGTGATGGGAACGACGAGTTGATAGGCGGCGCCGGCGCCGACGTTCTCCAGGGCGACGACGGCAGCGACACCCTGATAGGCGACGACCACAATGCGCCCCTGACCACGGGGGACGATATTCTGCTCGGGGGCGCCGGCGCTGACGACCTCTATGGCGGAATGGGGGCCGACAAACTGTGGGGGGGCACCGGCGACGACTACCTGGAAGGCGACGATTACGCGGGTTTCGTGCTGCTGCACGGCAACGACGAGCTTCATGGCGGACCGGGCAACGATATCCTGCTGGGAGACGGTGGCAGCGACCTGTTGGTGGGAGGTGTCGGTGACGACACCCTCTACGGGGACCAGGACGGCGTCTACGGCCTGATCGAGGGTGACGATCACCTGCAGGGAGGGCAGGGTGACGACCTGCTCTACGGTCAAGGCGGTGACGATGTTCTGGAAGGAGGCAGCGGCAGTGACGTCCTGCACGGTGCCGCGGGCAACGACTGGTTGGTGGGCGGGCCGGGAGATGACTACATGGTGGGGGGCGCGGGAGATAACCTCTACATCCTGGAGTCCGGCAGCGGCCACGATACCATCGAATTGTCCTCCGACGGCCAGGGGGTGGTGCATTTCGATGACAATACCCGCCTGACGGATGTTTCGGTTTCCGCGACGGTTCAGGAGCAGTACGACTATTTCAGTCTGACACAGCCGTATCGGGCGCGATTCGACGTGACTCTGTCCTTCGGCGGCCAGGACAGCGTCACCCTGCAGGACGGCTTGCGGGGCAATGCGAACCGTTTTGAGCTTGCCGACACCGGCTTGGCTCACTGGGAGTTCCTGGATGCGAAGCTGAACCTCGCCCACGGGTCGGTCGGCGACGATTTGCTGACCGGCGGCGATGCCGACGATGTGCTTCTGGGCGAGGCCGGTGCGGATACCCTGATGGGCAACGGTGGCGACGACGTCCTGGACGGCGGGGAGGGGGCGGACCGTCTGCAAGGTGGGACCGGTGCGGACTCTCTGGTAGGCGGTGACGGTGCAGACACCTATCGCTTCGATCCTGGCGACGGACAGGACACCGTTTTCGATTTCGACCTCACTTCCGGGGTCCAGGATACGGTGGAACTTGGGACCGCGGTGCGGCTGTCCGACCTCGTGTTTGCCGGCAACGCCACCGGCGGACTGGTCATGCACTACACGCCCGGCGACAGCGTGGTGCTGGGACAACAGAGCTATCGCCCCGGCATGGGTGTGGAACGCCTGCAGTTTCTCGCCGGCCCGTCCTTCGACCTGGATGCCGTGCGGCTGGCGAGTAGCGGGCGAACCCAGCTTCGGGGTGCCACAGATCGCAATGGCATCCTGCAGGGAGCCGCCTCTGATGATGTGTTGACCGGAACCAACGGCAACGAGCTGCTGCGCGGTCTGGCCGGCGACGACATCATGGACGGCGGTGACGGTGACGACCATCTGTTCGGTGACGCGGGTGCCGATTCCATGACAGGCGGTGACGGCGCCGACCAAATCCATGGGGGTACCGGCGATGACGGTCTGTTCGGCCAATCCGGCGACGACCGGTTGTACGGCGACGGTGGGGACGACTCGCTGTTCGGCCACAGCGGCGACGATCTGCTTGTCGGGGGCGCGGGAAACGACCGCCTCAGCGGGAACTCGGGCACTGATACGTACCTGTTCGGTCTGGGCGACGGTCAGGATGTGATCAATGAGTACGACAGTGACGGTGCAAGTAGCGTGGACACCCTGCAGTTCGACTCCGGTATCGCACCGCAGATGCTGCATTTCGAGAAACTGCAGAACTTCTACTCCGGGCGTTGGCAGGACCTGCGCATCGCCGTGGGCGACGGCGGCGACAGCGTCACTGTCGACAACCATCTGGTCGGGACGGACTACCAGTTGGAACGGATCGAATTTGCCGACGGCACCGCGTTCGCCCTGACGGACGTGCAGGTCGGCGGCGACGGCGCCGACTCCCTGTCGGGCACCCCCGGCGGCAGTGTGTTGCAGGGCGGCGCAGGCGACGATGAGGTCAGCGGTGGCGACGGCAATGATCTGCTTTTCGGTGGGGTCGGCGCGGATCAGGTGGTGGGCGGTGCCGGCGCCGATTATCTCGTGGGCGGCGGGGGTGACGATGTGCTGCACGGAAGTGAAGGCGCGGACACGCTGCTTGCCGGCATGGGCAACGACCAACTCTACGGGGATGCCGGTGCCGACCGGCTGCAGGGCGGGCCGGCGATTGCGGGTGTCTGGTCCTGGGATGCGCTCCATGGAGGCGCCGGCAACGATACGCTGACGGCTGGTACGAAGTTCACCATGCTGTGGGGCGAGGCGGGGGACGACACGGTTACCGGCGGCAGCGCCTGGAACGTGCTGTGGGGCGGTGACGGGGACGATTCGCTGGTGGCCGGGTCCGGTACCACCTACATGAATGCCGGTACGGGCAACGATGTCGTCACCGGCGGTGCGATGTCGGAATGGTTGATTGGCGGGGAAGGTGATGACCGCTTGTACGGCGGTGGCGGCGATGACGTCATATATACCGGAATGGGTAATGATATTGCCTATGGCGGCGCCGGCGCCGACCGGATTCACGGCGGGCCGGCGATTGCGGGTGTCTGGTCCTGGGATGCCCTCCATGGAGGCGCCGGCAACGACACGCTGACGGCTGGTACGAAGTTCACCATGCTGTGGGGGGAGTCGGGGGACGACATACTCACCGGCGGCAGTGGGTGGAATGTTCTGTGGGGCGGAGATGGTGACGATCGGCTGGTGGCCGGCAAGGGCACGACCTACATGGATGGCGGTGCCGGAAACGACCACATCGAGGGGGTCGCCGGAGCGCAGTGGATTCTGGCAGGGTCTGGCGACGACCACCTGCATGGCGGCGCAGGCTCTGACCAGCTCACGGGTGGCCTCGGCAACGATACCTACGCTTTCGCCCGTGGCGACGGACGGGATACGGTGCACGAGATGGCGCCGGATGCCGGCACATCGTCCTTCGACCAGGTCCAATTTGGCGACGACATCGCAGCCGACCAGCTCTGGTTCGAACGCCGGGATCTGGATCTGGATGTGACCGTACTGGGCAGCTCGGACGTGGTCACGGTACAGAATTGGTATGGCGACGCAGGGAACCGTGTGGATGCGTTCGTGACCAGCGACGGGTCGAGTCTTCTCATGGGCCAGGTCGAGCAGTTGGTGACGGCAATGGCGGCGTTCGATCCCCCGGCCGCCGGCGAGCTGGATTTACCACCAGGCTATCAAACCGAGCTCGAACCGATCATCGCTGCCGCCTGGCAGCCGGCAGCGGCATAGGCGCGAGGACGGCCAGCGTGGCACCTTGTCAGACAGCGACCAAGGCGCGCGTTGCAGGGCGGCATTCCGCCGCCCCCGACAACCCGGCGCGCCCGGCCGCAACCCGCTGCGGTGCAGGGAGGCGGGGCGGTGGGATTTGTGGTTTAATGCGGGCCCATGTTTCGCCCCTACGAACTGTTCATCGGCCTGCGCTACACCCGCGCCAAGCGCCGCAATCAATTCGTTTCGTTCATTTCCTTGACCTCCATGCTGGGGGTCGCCCTGGGCGTGGCGGCATTGATCACGGTTCTGTCGGTCATGAACGGCTTCCAGCAGGAGCTGCGCAGCCGCATTCTGGGGATGACGGCCCATGCCACCATCAGCGAGCCCGGACCGGGCATGCGCGATTGGCATGAGGCGATGAAGCTGGCCTCAGGAAACAAGCATGTGATCGGCGAAGCGCCCTATGTGCAGGGCGAAGGCATGCTCACATCCGGTGCCCAGGTGACCGGCGCACTCATCCAGGGCATCCTGCCGTCCCAGGAGTCGGCGGTCTCGGACGTGGGTGCCCACATGAAGGCGGGCAAGCTTTCGGACTTAAAGCCCGGGAAGTACGGCATCGTGCTGGGGGACGAGCTCGCTGCGGCCCTGGGGGTGATGCCCGGCGACAAGGTGACCGTCATCACCCCTGAGGCAAACCTGACGCCGGCAGGCGCCATGCCCACCTTGCGACGCTTCACCGTGGTGGGGATTTTCTCGGTGGGCATGTACGAGTACGACCGGGGCGTGGCCCTGATCAACATGCAGGATGCCCAGCGGCTGTTCCACCTGGGCAGCCGGGTGACCGGAGTACGGATCCGTCTGGACGACATGTTCCTGGCTCCGCAGGTGTCGCGGGAACTGGCCCACGAGCTGCCCGGTTATTACCGTGTTACCGACTGGACGCAGCAGCACGCCAACTACTTCAAGGCGGTGGAGACCGAAAAGCACGTCATGTTCGTGATCCTGACGCTGATCGTGGCGGTGGCCGCGTTCAACATCGTTTCCACCCTGGTGATGGTGGTCACCGACAAGCAGGCGGATATCGCGATCCTGCGCACCCTGGGGGCCACGCCCCGATCCATCATGGCAGTGTTCGTGGTGCAGGGGGCGGTCATCGGGACCATGGGCACCTTGCTGGGGGTGATCGCCGGCGTGCTGCTGGCGTTGAATATTCCCACCATCGTGCCCTGGATCGAACATGTGTTCCATGTCCAGTTCCTGTCGCCCCAGGTCTATTACATCAGCCAGCTGCCCTCTCATCTGGAGTGGCATGACGTGTACGTCATCGGCACGACGGCGTTCGTGCTGAGCCTGCTGGCCACCTTGTACCCGGCATGGCGGGCATCGCGCACGCAGCCGGCGGAGGCGCTGCGCTATGAGTGAGGCGCAGATACCGGTGCTGGAGTGCCGGAACCTGGCCAAGAGCTTCCGGCAGGGCCCCCTGGCCGTGGATGTGCTGCGGGATGTGACCCTGTCGGTCGCGGTGGGCGAGCGCATGGCGATCGTGGGCGCGTCCGGTTCGGGCAAGAGTACGCTGCTGCATCTGCTCGGCGGCCTGGACACTCCTGACGAGGGGGAGATATGGGTGGCCGGCCAGAACATGGGCGCCATGGGCGACAGCGCCCGGGGGCGGTTGCGCAACGAAGCGCTGGGTTTCGTGTATCAGTTCCATCATCTGCTTCCGGAATTCACCGCCCTGGAGAATGTATGCATGCCCCTGCTGATCCGCGGCGTGGACACCGAGCAGGCCCGTACCGAGGCGGCGCGGCTGCTGGAACAGGTGGGTTTGGGCGATCGCATCCGGCACAAGCCGGGGGAGCTGTCCGGCGGCGAGCGTCAACGGGCTGCCGTGGCTCGCGCGCTGGTCACCCGCCCGCGCTGCGTGTTGGCGGATGAACCCACCGGCAACCTGGACCGGCGCACGGCCGAACAGGTCTACGATTTGATGCTGGAGCTCAACAAATCATTGCGCACCAGCTTTGTGGTGGTAACCCACGATCCGACCCTGGCCGCGCGCATGGACCGAACCTGGACATTGCAGGACGGGCGCGTGTCCAGCTCGGATTTGGGGGTGGTTCCCGAACGCGTGGAAGAAAACTAGTTGCGCGATGCGGAGGCCGCCGGCAGTGGGCGCCGGCGCTGACGGCGCCGGCGCATGCGCAGTACGTAGCAGCGCCACAGCAAACGCACCGACGCCCAGCCGAGCAGTGCGGCAAGCAGGCCCGCCACCACGCTGCCCAGAAGCAAGGGCTCCCAGATGTGCCACATCTCGCGGCCCAGCCATTCCAGGGACCACTTGCCGTGCACACCGATGGCCGGAACGCCGAGCAGCCAGGCCCCCAGCCGGTACGTGGAATAGAACACGGGCGGTATGGTGAGGGGATTGGTGAGCCATACCAGCACCACCGAAACCGGCAGGTTCACGCGGAACACGATGGCGCCGCCGGCGGCCAGCACCATCTGAAAAGGTACCGGCAGCAGCGCACAGAACAGTCCGACAGCGGTGGAGCCCGCCACGGACCGGCGATTCAGGTGCCACAGGTTGGGATCATGAAGGCGTGCGCCGAACCGGCGCAGGTGCTTGTGGTTACGGATCCGGTCGTGATCCGGTAGAAAACGCTTGATCAGCCTTCTGGGCATGGGCCGTGCGCTCGCGGGAGCGGCTCCTGTGGTACCGACCAGGATGGTCTGGCGGCCATTATCCACGAATTCGATAGCAGACAGGAGACCCCGTGTCACGGATGATCGGGTTTCTGTTGGGCGTGCTGCTGTTGCAGCGACTCGCGACCCTGCCGGCGCCGGGCTGGGCCGGTGCCGCCCTGGTGGTTCCCCTGCTATGGCGGCTGGGTCGGTGGGGCCGCCTGGGGGCGACGGTGGCGGCCGGCTTTCTATGGGCCTGGTTGCAGGCGGCGGTGGCCCTGAGTCCGTCCCTGCCGGCGTCTCTTGAAGGGCAGGATGTGACCCTCGAAGGACGGATCGCCGGACCGGCACAGGTCCTTTCCCACGCCACCCGTTTCATCTTCGATGTGCGCACCCTCGCCGTCCATGGCCGCAGCCGACCGTTCAGTACCCGTGTGCGGCTGAGCTGGTACGGCCGGGTCCCGACGCTGCGCTGCGGGGAAACCTGGCGTCTGACGGCGCGCCTCAAGCGTCCCCATGGTTTCGCCAACCCCGGAGGATTCGACTACGAAGGCTGGCTGTACCGCCGGGGAATCCGCGCCACCGGCTACGTGCGCCCCCACGGTTCAAATCGACGTCTCGGCGGTCCCGCCGGCTACCCGCTGCAGAGGCTGCGGGAAGCCCTGGGCCGGCGCCTGCAGACGGCAATGGCCCATAACCCCGACCGCGGGGTGCTCATGGCGCTGGCCCTTGGCGCAAGGGACGAGGTGCCGCCGGCACGCTCGGCCCTGCTGCGGGCCACCGGCACCGGGCATTTGCTGGCGATCTCGGGTCTGCACGTGGGATTGGTGGCAGCCCTGGCGTTTGCCGCCGCACTGCGGTTGTGGAGTCTCAGCGCGGCGGCTGTGCGTCGCCTGCCCGCTCCCCGTGCGGCGGCCTGGGCGGCCCTGGTCGCGGGTCTGCTGTACAGTGCGCTGGCGGGCTTCTCGATTCCGACACGCCGGGCCTTCGTGACCCTGGCGGTGGTGATGGGCGCCGTATTGCTGGGGCGCACGGCGGGCAGGAGCCGTTTGTGGGCACTGGCCCTGCTGGTGGTGCTGGTGCTGGACCCCCGCGCCGTGCTGGCGCCGGGCTTCTGGTTGTCCTTCGGTGCCGTGGCGGTGATCGGCACTGCACTGGCCGGTTACCGCCACCTGCCCCGCTGGCGGCGGACCCTCAGAGTCCAGGTGATCGTGTCGCTGGCGTTGCTGCCGGCCGGGCTGGCGGCATTCCAGCAGGCATCCCTGGTGGCGCCCCTGGCGAATCTGGTCGCGGTGCCCTGGGTCGGGCTGCTGGTGGTGCCCCTGACACTGGTCGGCGCCGTGTTGGTAGCGGTCTGGCCCGGGGGCGGGGGCGTCTGCCTGGGATTGGCCAGCCATCTGCTGCAGGTTCTGTGGCCGGTGCTGGGGTGGCTGGCGGAGCTTCCCGGGGCGTCGTGGCACCATGGGGCGCCGCCCCTTTGGGCCACCGCCCTGGCGGTGGGCGGGTGCCTCTGGCTGATGGCGCCCCGGGGTTTGCCGGCGCGCTGGCTGGGCGGGGTACTGACGTTGCCGGCGCTGCTGTGGACGCCGGCGGGCCCCCCAGCCGGAGCCGTGTGGATGACGGTGCTGGACGTGGGACAGGGTCTGGCGACAGTCGTGCGCACCCATGGGCACACCCTCGTCTACGACGCGGGTCCCCGCTTCAGTGCCCGCTTCGACGCCGGCTCGGCGGTGGTGGTGCCGTTCCTGCGCCAACGGGGTGTGGATCGGGTCGATCTCCTGATCATCAGTAACGCCGACAACGACCATGCGGGCGGTGCTCCATCGTTGCTGGCCGCCTTGCCCGTGGATCGCGTGCTGAGCGGGACGCCGGCGGATCTGGACGACGTGCGGGCTCAACATTGTCATGCGCCCCAGGCGTGGACCTGGGACGGCGTGAAATTCCGGATACTGCACCCCGCAGCCGACACACTCTTGAGCGGCAACGATGCGTCCTGTGTACTGCGTGTCGAAGGGGCAGGGGGACAGAGGTTCCTGCTCACCGGTGACATCGAGGCGCCGGTGGAGCGCCGCCTGCTCGCAAGGCGCGCGGCGCAACTGCGTGCCGCTGTACTGGTCGCCCCCCACCACGGCAGCCTGACGTCTTCCACGCCACCCTTCGTGGCCGCCGTGGCGCCACGCTACGTGTTGTTTTCCACCGGCTACCGCAACCGCTATGGCTTCCCCAGGACACGGGTGCAGGCCCGTTACCGCGCCGTCGGCGCGGCAATGATGGACACCGCCGCAGTGGGTGCCATCCAGGTGCGCCTGAAATCTGACGGGACCCTGCGGCCGCCCACCGGTTGGCGCGCCGCCGCGGCCCGTTACTGGAACGGCCGTTTCTGAGACCTGCGTCCCAGAGGTGCGTGCCGCCGGTTCCGGTGCGGCGGACAAATCAAGTATGATGTGGCGCATTGCCCGGGATTCGGGCGATTCGGCGTCACCGCCGACAACTGTTGAACGACGGACGGTTTCCCGTGCTTGAAATCATTGAATCCGGTGGCTGGCTGATGATTCCCATCATCGCCTGCTCGGTGATCGCCCTGGCGATCATTGCCGAACGTCTCTGGAGTCTTCAGACCCGGCGTGTCATTCCCAAGCATCTGGTCGCCCAGGTATGGACCTGGGCCAAGAAGCATGAGCTCGACCAGGCCCATATCCAGAGCCTGCGCGCCAGCTCTCCTCTCGGACGCATTCTCGCGGCCGGTCTGGTCAACCGCCATCATGCCCGGGAGATCATGAAGGAGAGCATCGAGGAGACGGGCCGGCAGGTGGTTCATGAGTTGGAGCGCTACATGAACACCCTCGGTACCATCGCGGCCATCTCTCCGCTGCTGGGCCTGTTGGGTACGGTGTTCGGTATGATCCAGGTGTTCACCGCCATCACTACCCATGGCGTCGGCGACCCCGGCGCGCTGGCGGGCGGTATCTCCAAGGCGTTGATCACCACCGCCGCGGGCCTTTCGGTCGCCATCCCGGCATTGTTCTTCTACCGCTACTTCCAGGGCAAGGTGGACGTGCTGGTGGTGCGCATGGAGGAAGAGGCCCTCAAGATGGTGGAGGTGATGCAGGGCAGCCGCGAACGGGATCAGACGCACAACAGCGAGGAGCACGCCGCGTGAACCTGCGTCCCAGACGCCGCGCCGAGCCGGAGGTCAATCTGACCTCCCTGATCGACGTGGTGTTTCTGCTGCTGATCTTCTTCATGGTGTCGACCACCTTCAACACGCTGGCGCGCCTGCAGATCACCCTGCCGCAGGCTTCGGAGAAGCCGACCCCGGCGCCCCAGAAGGTGCTGGTGGTGGCCATCACTGCCGACAGCCGTTTCTATGTGGACAACCAGGAACTGGTCAACAACAAACCCGAAACGGTCAAGCGTGCCATCGCCCAGGCCATCGACGGACGCAAGGACCTGCCCGTGATCATACGCGCCGACGGCCGCACTCCCCACCAGGCGGTGGTGACGGCACTGGATGCCGCCAGCCAGTTGGGCCTGGTGCATATTTCCATGGCGACCACCCACGAGAATGACGGCCACTGAAGCATGGCCGAACCCCAGGGTACTTCCCACGGCCTGAGCCTGTACCGGCGCCTGTTGAGCTATGCCGGGCCCCATTGGAAACTGTTTCTCGCATCGTCCCTGGCCATGGGCGTGTATGCCGCCACCGACACCGGATTCGCGGCCCTGATGAAGCCGCTGCTGGACGGCACCTTCGTGCAGCGCGACCCCCAGACCATCCGCCTCATCCCCTTTGCCGTCATGGCGCTGTTCGTCGTGCGCGGCCTCGCAGGCTTCGTATCCAACTACGGGATGAACTGGGTCGGCCGCCAGGTGATCCTGGTGCTGCGCCGGCAGATGTTCCAGCACATGCTGCGCCTGCCGGCCCGCTACTACGACGGTACCACCACCGGACAGATGGTCTCGCGGCTGACCTTCAACGTGGAGCGGGTGGCCCACGCCAGCACCAACGCCGTCACCATCGTGATCCGCGATGGCCT
>CAZNBB010000099.1:0-13367 GCA_964571225.1 uncultured Gammaproteobacteria bacterium | reverse complement strand
CCGCTCAACACGGCGGACATTTGCCTTGAATATACCCTGGCCCCTGCGCGCCATAATCAAGGCATCCCTTTGGGTCTCAGCAAGGTCTCCGGTCGCAGCTATCCTGTTTGCGATATGGTCTTCCCATCGCAAGATATCGGGCACCGCCGTGTCTGGCGAGGAGTAGTCTTGGATAAAGCTTTTCTGCAGCAGGTCTCTTGCCTGCCGGCCTATGAGACCAATTAGCGCGGTCGCGAGTGGCTCCGGAACTGTGGTTAGGTAAACCGACTGGTTGCCCCGACCAGACGATTGGAGGGGAGAATACCGTTCCGGAAGCCATGGTCCCAACATCGCCATGTGCTCGGCGGGTCGGATCTGAGTGTGCATCAAGAAATATCGTACTTCGACTTTCCACCCTATATCGTTCCAGTTAATACCCGCTGCCCCGAACTCTTCGGGCTTTGGAGCTTCATAGCATGTCGATTGTGCGATTCCGAGCGCACGAATACGCGCACCCTCGAAACAAAATATGATGTCACCCGGCGCGACTTCCCGCATGAATTCGTAAAACGGGTTAATGGACTGGTTAGACTTCCGCTTCGGTGACCAAAGATAGCCGCCATGAAACTCTTGGCGGAAGGTCTGATTTTGGTTCACCCACCAATAGCGCATTGTCAGTGGTCAACAAAGGAACTCAGGTGGGCCCAGTCTGTTTGAGAACAAACATGGGCCATTCGCGTGTGCCGCTGCGGGTACACATCAGTCGCTGCGGTTGATCGTTTCATCCGGAACGTACTCAACTAGGTCTTCAATCGTGCAACCGAAGAAGCGGCACAGCCGATCTAGATGGTCGGTGCTTGTGCTGAATCCCCGCCTATTAATCATCTTGGATAGGGTAACGCGATGTATTCCCGCGCCCTCTGCCACCTCCGCAATTGTTATCCGTCGACCCTCCTCAAATTCCTTCTGAGCAATCATTTCTTTGATTTTAAAGCGAAGCATATCGGCTACGTCCGTCTCCTAGATGCAACAGATGTTAACAAGAGGCTTCAATAAAAGCTTGCGGGCCACCGCAAGTGTTGTTATAAATATACGACGGTAGCCATATGGCTACATATGAAGCCAAAAGGAGATGCCTCTATGACCGACGTATACCTAACGACTGAAGAACTCGCAGTCCGTATCAAGTACGACCCCCGCACCATCCGTGAGCGTCTGAAGGACTCTGTCCTGCTGGAGGGGGTGCACTACATCCGGCCCTTCGGGGGCCGGAAGATTCTTTATCTATGGGAAGCCATCGAGCGGGACATGTTCAAACACTCCCAAGCCGGAGGGCTCGCTCTGCCCATGGCCAACGGAGGAGTCTGCCATGGGTAGTGTCCGCGCCCGTCCCCAGACCGGGAAGTTGTTCTTCGACTTCCGCTACCGGGGTCAGCGCTGCCGGGAGCAGACCGCCCTGGACGACACCCCCGCTAACCGGAAGAAGGCCAGACAGGTACTCGCGCGGATCGAGGCCGAGATCACCCTTGGGACCTTCGACTACGCCCGGTACTTCCCGAACAGCCCGACCGCCGCTGAAATCGCCGCCAATGACCGGCGCGGTGCGACTGCCGCCGGTACGCCGTTGTTCAAGGACTTCGCCGAAAGCTGGTTCGAAGAGATGAAGGTCCAGTGGCGCGCCACGCACATCACCACCGTGCGGACGACCCTGGACAAGTACCTGAAGGCCACTTTCGGAGAGAAAGAGGTTGGCCGCATCACCAAGGCAGACATCCTCGAATTCCGGTCCACACTCGCCAAAGTTACGAATCGGAAAGGAAAAAGTCTGTCGGCGACTCGCATCAACCACATCATGACGCCTTTGCGCATGATCCTCAATGAAGCGGCCAACCGGTACGATTTTAGCTCGCCGTACCACGGCATCAAAAGCCTGAAGGTCCCCCGGACCGACGTGCAACCGTTCACCCTGGACGAGGTGAAATCAATTCTCGAGACCGTCCGGGCCGATTTTCGCAACTACTTCACCGTCCGGTTCTTCACCGGGATGCGGACCAGTGAGATCGACGGCCTGCAGTGGGAGTTCGTGGACTTCCAACGCCGCCAGATCCTGGTGAGACAGGCCCTCGTCCACGGGGAGATGGTCTACACCAAGAACGACGGCTCGTTCCGGACCATCGACATGTCCCAGCTGGTCTACGACGCCCTGACCGAGCAGCACAAGGCAACGAAAGACCATCCGTTCGTGTTCTGTACCCGCAGCGGGACACCCCTCAGCCACAACAACGTGACCCAGCGAGTGTGGTATCCGCTGCTCCGCCACCTAGGCCTGCGCAAACGACGTCCCTATCAGACCCGGCACACGGCGGCCACCCTGTGGCTCGCCGCGGGTGAGAGCCCTGAGTGGATCGCCCGGCAGATGGGGCACACAACCACCGAAATGCTGTTCCGGGTCTACTCGCGCTACGTGCCCAACCTTACCCGGCAGGATGGGTCGGCCTTCGAGCGGCTGCTCCGCAGCAACTTCGATGTCACGGGGTCTGACCGAGAGGAAGGGGCTACCGAAACCGAGCAGGCTGACCCTAACCACAAACCAGGTGACTCGCCCCACGAGACTGACAGGGTCCCCATGGCGGCAACCGCAGCAGAGGAGGTGCGTGGTGACGGCTAACCAACACCTCGCCCGGCTCCTGGAGGACATGGCGGCACAGAAGGGGGCGCGCCGGATGGTCCGACGCCTCGCGGGCGCGCTGCAGGCGGCCTTTCGGATCGCAGATGGCGATCACCTCGTGCTGGCCTTGGGCACCGGCAACGAGGCAAACAATCGGGAGGCGCTGGAGCACTGGGTGGTCGACGCTTTGCGAGATCTGGACGAACCCACGGCCAAGGCCGTGCTGCCACACCTTGAGCGACGACTGGCGTCGCATCTTAGCCGGTGGGAGATGGCCACGTGGTACTGAACCGAAGTCCGCTCGCCCAGGCAATGAGGTCCGTGAAGCGCGTGGGCCCTCCGCCCACGCCGCCTCTGAAGACGGCCAACTTGGACACTCCGGTCTTGCCTCTGTCCAGAGAGCCATACCGGGACAAGCGCCAGGATCGCGGAGGCAGAGCCCCTGCGATTTCCACCCGACCCCGACTCGGGGCCGACAACAACGCGGGACATGTCCTGCACCCTGTCTCCGGTCACACACGGGACACCGTCACGAGGCTGTCCCGGGACACGACTCAGGTATGACCGGGACTCTGTCCTGGGGCAGAGTCACGCCGCGCGAGATGTCCCAAGTTCCTTGTGACGGCCCGGCCGCAAGCACTACCGGGGGCAGCTTCGTAGCCCCGGCGGCGTTGACGGCCCGGTACCCGTCCCGCCGGGGGAGTCCCGGTACACGGCAAGAGACAGACTGAGACAACCGAGTGAGACATGCCCGAAACCGAGACAACATGGTTGACGCTGCAGGCCGCCGCGCAGCGCGTCAGCTGCAGCACAAAAACGCTCTACCGGCGGATGGCCTCCGGTCGCCTTCCCTACCGGGTTGGTGCCAACAACCGGCGGTACGTCGCCGAAGACCGTCTGCTGGAGGCAGTAACGCCACGACAGCCCCCTGTCAATCCGAAGACCTGTCACGGCATCGCCGCGCTGCACCAGGAAGTACTCGCCCTGCGGGCCGCAGTCCGCCATCAGACGCAACTTCTTGAGTGCGCCATTTCACTGTATCAGCCGAAAACCATGGCTGATCTTGCGAACAAACAGAGTGCGAGCCGTTCTATCGATCTGCATCAACGCTTAGACCCGTACAAATGACAAAGCCGGGACGAGCAACCGGGTCAGGGCCCGAAGGTCACCACATGCGGAATGTTTTTGTTCCCACACGAACCCCACGTGACAGGCTGGCGGGACGAGAACACCCACTGACATGCGGATTACCCAGTCGGCAGACTGCATAGGCGTGAGGCTGGTGGGACAACTACCGACTTGCTGCTGAGTGGTAAAATAAAGACAATTGAGTGAATCCACTGTCCCATCGGGAATGATCACTACGTATGCCAAACGAGGCGAAACCGGGGGCAATCGAGACGACGGCCATCTATCGTAGAGAGTCACGACAAAGTCTCGCTCGTACCGTGAGTCGGCTGTTCGATAACTGGGAACTGTCGAATCGGGACCGAATGGAACTGCTCGGCATGCCACGGCGAAGCACGAGCGTGCTATCACGATACAGGCAGGGACAGCCCCTACCACCCACCGGGGATCTTATCGAGCGCGTCGGTCACCTGCTGGCCATACACAAGGCGCCGCGCGTGTATTTTCCGCGCAACCGGGAGCTCGCCTATCGGTGGATGAGTTCCGAGAACGACGATTTCGGTGGCTTTAGTCCGATCCAGGTCATACGCCGCGTATGGTTTAGTTGGCCTGCTATCGGTTCGCAGGTACCTGGACCGAATACTGGATGAGCAGCTTTGGTGCTGCGAGACGCGTTACACCATATAGTTGCGATTTTCCTATAATGCGCCTTGAGCATTCTTTAATGGGGTGGCGTAGGCGGGCGGATTGTAGACTCGCCTATACCGAATGGGAGAAGCTAGCCGATGTCTCCACGAAAGGCGAAAACTGGCGGACAGAACACAGTCCCACGCCAGACCGTAGATAAACGGGCCAAGGCGCCGCGTATGAGAGTCAGTCCGTTCGTGAAGGCGTATCAGTCCACCTCGGTCGAATTGATCGCGATTATCCGCAACGGCCTCCCAGCGACAGAGCTATTGCGGACAAGCCGGGCCATGCACCTGCCAAAAGAGCATATCTACCGAATGCTTCGGTTACCGGGGTCGACAACTAGGCGCAAATTGGCCGCGAATAAGCCGCTTTCGCCCGCGCAATCGGAGCGTCTGCTTGGGCTGCAGAGGGTAATCGGTTTGGTCGAAGTGATGATTGCGGAATCAGGGGACGACGACAAGACATTCGATGCTCCGGGGTGGATGGCCCGTTGGCTTGACGAGGCTTCACCGGCGCTTGGTAACAAAAAGCCGGGTGAGTTCATGGACACGATGGCAGGACAGGAGTTGGTTTCGACGCTTCTGGCCCGGATGCAGTCGGGCGTCTTTGCATGATCGTCTGGGGAATCGCACCAATAGAGCCCACAGAGAGGGCCCATTATACTGATGGTGATATTGGGAGACGGGCGATGGGGACAGAGTCGCACACTCTCAGCCCGGCACTACGTGGCGCTTACCTCGCGAGCCGAGCAGGCGCAGGCCGGCAGTAAGGTCTCAAGTCCGCCCTATTGCCGGGCATACTAAATCTGGCGCTGCGCACCCACTGTGGCCGCCTTTGGCCACCAGTCCCGGAATGATCCGTTCTGCTCGAAGGCGCAATTTGTTGAGTGCCACCCAAAACTGACCCGGGTTAATAGGGTTCAGTATACCTAGTCTGAGCGACCTCGACCGAGTCCGGGCGGAAACGATAGCGGGATCGTCAATCCGCCATCTACACTGCGTCCTGAGGACGCAGTGTAGATGGCGGAAAGAATCCTGTCAAGCTATTCGCTTGCGGACGTCGGTGGAGGGCCGACTGTTGACAGGGCATATTGGCCGTGCTATACGTCCTTAGGACGTATAGCACGGCCAATCATGACACCCTGCATCGCACTAGAAAAAGCTTCAACCCTCTCTCTGGGCTCAGTACGCCAGCCTGTGGTCACTCGGTATCAGATCGGAGTGATTGTCTTCAGGTTGTACAGGGACGCCGAGTTCCAGGGGCAGGCGTTGTGCATTAGAAAGGATCAGCCAGACGCACCGGATTTCAATCGGGCGCTGGCCAATCTGACGCAAAGCGGCGTGCTGAGCCAGACACGCGGACTGCCGGCCAAGTCGGTATTTACCATCTTGGGCAAAGAAGACGCCACCCCCGCCGCCATTGCTTGCTCCATCGACCCATTCGCCTATCTGTCACACTTAAGTGCTATGGAGTTTCACGCGCTGACCGACCGGCTGCCGAAGATCCTCTACCTGTCGACACCGCCCCCCGCCCAATGGAAGGAGTTCGCCAGACAGAGGATGCTGAAGGACCTGGGCGAGGATTACGCGGCATACGGAGACAGTGGGTTTCCGCCGTTGACCCGCGTGCGCCTTCAACGAATCAAGGGGCGCACCGTGCAACTGCATTCCGCCAGCCATCTGGGTGCCTTCAAGGTGCTCAAGGACAGTCCGGTGCGGGTTGCCACCATCGGCAGAACATTTCTCGACATGATCAGACGTCCGGACTTGTGCGGAGGCATCCGGCACGTCATAGACGTCTACCAGGAGCATGCCTCCACGTACCTTTCGCTCATCACCGCTGAAATCGATACCCACGGTCAGGCGATCGACAAAGTCCGCGCCGGCTACATCCTGGACGAGGTCTGCCACCTCGATGACTCCGCCATCCGACAATGGCGCCAGTTGGTCCAGCGCGGTGGTTCCAGGAAGCTGGACGCAGCCAGTGCGTACAGCTCGCAGTACTCGGAACGCTGGTGTCTGTCCCTCAATCTTGACGAAGTCTAAATGGACAGCTACGACATCCGACCATGGGTCCAGGCCACGCAAGAGTCAAACGAGCGGCAGTTCCGCGAAGCGGTACACACGGTGCTGGTAGCCATAGCCAATGCGCCCCATCTGCATACGCAGATGCTTATGAAAGGCGGCATTCTACTCGCTCTGCAGTATCGCAGCGTACGCCATACCCGGGACATTGATTTTTCCACGCCCAAGAAATACCAGGTCTTCGAATTGGAGCCGTTCCTGAGCGAGCTGTCGCAGGCCCTCGCCCTGGCCGTCGCACAACTGGACTACGGTTTGGACTGCAGGGTGCAGTCCCACGAAATCAAACCGCCCCGACCGGACGCCACCATGCCTACACTGAAGGTGCGGATCGGATATGCCTACCAGGATGATCCGAAGGCCCACAAACGACTCCTGAACCGCCGTTCGACAAACATTGTCGAGGTCGATTACAGCTTCAATGAGCCGAACAATGAGGAGATGACGGTCATCGAGCTCATCGAGGGCGGAACGCTCAGGGCGTACAGCCTCGTGGAAGTCATTGCGGAAAAGTATAGGGCCATGCTACAGCAAGAGACCCGCGGTCGGGTTCGGCGCCAGGACGCATACGATCTGTATCACCTGCTGCGATGGGGGCTTGCCGATACAGCCGGTGAAAGGCGGAGCGTGCTGGACAGCCTTCAGCTCAAGGCCGATGCCCGCAACATGATCATTGACCGCGACTCGATTCTGCGCGAAGAGGTCATTCGCCGGTCCCGGGCCGACTATCCGAACCTACAGCCGGAGGTCGAAGAACCTTTACCGGACTTCGACGAAGTTTATCGCGTTGTCCGCGAGTTCTACCAATCTCTCCCCTGGGAGCGCTAGTTGAGGCGATAGGCATCGAAATGCCCCTTAGGCGCCGAAGGTGCCACCCGGCGGCCCGCAGGAGCAGCTCCACTCGATTGCGTACTGTAATGTTCGTCGTCCATCAGCCATGCCGCGCAGTTATGAAACAGCCCGTAACGCTCAATAGCGGCATACCGCAAAAACAACAACTTATATAACCACACAGAAATAATTTTTATTAAAACTCAGAAGGGCAAAAAATATCTAACAAATAACAAATTACATCGTTTCTGCAGAGTTTGCCCCCCCTAGGGCAGACGCGACCGTTGCGCAGGCGGTAACGGATGGCGCTGCGGATCAGCCGCCCGGAGAGTTCTTCCGTCAAAGCAGACTGTGATCGAAGTGTCACGGAAGCCTGTCGGAGTGCGACGGCTGCCCCTGGGGTGAGGTACATCTTGTCGAGTACCGAGTTGGGCTGTTCACGCCGGTTGAAATTTGAGCACTGGGGCGGTTCGATGGGTACGAATAAGCTACATGTCTTGAGAGAACACCGATAGGCTAGTGGCTCATGGATATGCGTTGCTCGCATTGATCGCACAAGGTGGCGACACAGCGTTGACTGTGTCGTAAGGTTCCCGGCGCGCCGCAGTGTTCGCAGACCGATGCGCTGCGGCTCTCGGCACGCTGGATCAGGTGGCGGATGCGCCCGTCAACGACGCGCGACCGGATGTAGTAGCGTAAGAGACCGAATTTCTCCTTCACCTGCATCACTTCCGGGACCGGAATGGGCTCTGTTCGGCAGACAGTCATGATGTCGTTCGAGAGTTGGTGAAGCAGTTCAAACCAGCCGTCCCCACACAGAAACCCTAAGCTCATGGTGCTATCCGTTATTGGCTTCGTACGGCCTCGATATAGCTCGGGAAACTCTAAAAAGAGCGTTTCTGTGTTCTCTTTGTTCATATCGAAAGCCTCGCCGTGATGAGTAGTTGGCGGTGATCAGTCCTGTCGTTGGGCATGGATTACGCTGGTGTAGGCGTGTACCGCGGAAACAACAACCTCCAGGGCGGGAGTGGCTATGTTCGGGCGCGTTTCGGAGTAGCACTATTTGGCCAAATTCTTGATCAGGTGCATCTCCCACGAGATGTCTCTACTGTTCGCAAAGATCATGCAGTCCTGCAACTTCCGCAGTGTAATTCTGGCGTATAAAGGGAGTCCACGGGGGCGGTATTGCGGGCAGTGCTATTTGGACTTGAATGGAATCCACAGTCCTCAGCGGCCAGGCACTCCCAACGAGCGCAGCTCGATCACGTCTTCAACGGCAGTTCCGTCCCAGACGTAGGCCAAATGGGTGCTTTGGTGGACCGGTCCGAGAGCGGAAGGGCGAAAAACTGCTGCACATTCCCCCCCGACGTCACGCACGCTCGGATAGAGGATTCCCCAGCTGCCGGCGGCCCGTAGGGCTTGTCCCAGCTGCTGGGCTGGCCCATAGCCATCTAGGTCCGGATTCAGCAGATGGGCGTAGATTCCCGGTTCTCCACGCAGGTCGTGGTAGGGTCGTTCGAGAATTTCCCCGATATACACCCGCATCGTGAAAGCCGTCGGTGGATCCTGGGACTCCAGCGCCCAGCGCTCGGTGTGAAAGACGGTCTCAGCAACGGCGGTGTCTTGAGTCCGGCCAGCGTAGTACACCCCGAAACTGCCGTCTGAAAACCGGCTCCCGTTCGGATTGAGGTGGGTAAACGCGGCCATGATTGGGGTGGTTCCTGGCCCGGCCAGCCGTTCGTCCGGGGGCACTAACTCCAACTGCCCCAACGCCTCCCGCAGCCTTGGGTTGGTCAGTCCTTCGACCCAAAAGACTGCTTCCAGGTCAGCCCGATCCGACACATCATCGAACACCCCCACCGGCGGGAACCGGCTACTGACAATCCGGAACCCTTGGGGCCACGATTCCGCGGTGGTGGTGGGCGTCACATGACGCCCCGCCGGGCATCGAGCACCTGCCGGGTGACGTACAAGTCAGCGACCTGGCCGCCCAGCAGGCGATCCAGCGGCGGGTGGCCCGCAAAGGCAGGGTTCGCATTGGGGCGCCTGAGCCACCCATCGGCCACGGCGCTGTCGCTGTAGATGATCCGAAGCGCCTTGTAGATACCCAGAACGTACGAGATCCGCTCCAGGGTGTCTGCGTCGAGCTCCGCGTTCTCCGGGTGCTGGCGCCATCGGTAGTACGTCGTCTTGGCGAGGCCGCCAAGCAGCACGCGGCCCTCGGCGGGGCCCAGGCCCCAGCGATCGAGGATATTGAAGAATGTCCGGAGCGCGCCCGCCCCAGCGTTGGCCGGCATCTGTTGCGGTACTGCCTGCATTGGGCGCCCTCCCAGCAAAGTGGTTCCATGGCGGGAGTATAGTCCCGCTATGGAACCACTACAACCTGGATTCGGCCCCTCAGGCTCGATCGGTCCGAGCTAGGTCAATCGTTTCGGATCAATTTCTATCGAAATTCCAGATATTGATAGATTGTGATGGGGCAGGTGCTATATTATCAATTCTGCCATTTTTGATAGAAATTGAGTGATCTTAATCAATGGTGAAACCGCTCTCAGTGCCGCCATCCGTTGTAGAGCTATTCGCTTCGTGCGGGCACGAGACATTGACCCGCGTTTTGGGGGACGTGGGCATCACCGACCACGGGCGCTACCTGCACTGGGACAAGCTGCGCCACCTCGCCCCGCCCGAGGGGTTGACGGCCGAGCAGTGGTGGCTAGGCATCAAGCTTTCCCGCCGCCAGCAGTCTCGGTCGATCCCCATGGTAGACCTGCGTGGCCAATCGTTTGGGTACACCTTACCGGACTGTGTCCTGGCCAAGCTGCACACCATCGACAGCCTCGCCAGTGGCCGTTTGACGCTGGGCGCCCAGGTCGCCACGACAGAGAACCGCGACCGGTTCATCTTCAACTCTCTGGTGGAAGAGGCCATCACATCAAGCCAGCTGGAGGGGGCGAGCACCACGCGCCAGGTAGCCGCCGACATGATTCGCTACCAACGTCGCCCGAGAGACAAGAGCGAGCAGATGATCCTCAATAACTATCGGGCCATGCAGTCGGTGCGTGACATCCGGGACCAGGCGCTCGACTTTGACACACTGATGGCATTGCACCGAACCCTTACGGCCGACACCCTCGAGGATCCAACCGCAGCGGGTCGTATTCAGGGACCCGGCGAAGCGCGTGTTGACGTGGTCGACCACAGCACGCACCGCGTGCTCCACACGCCCCCGCCGGCGGACAGGCTGCGCGGGCGGCTCGACACCCTCATCGCCTTCGCGAACGACACGCAGGGCGAGGGCGGATTTCTTCACCCGGTCGTGCGGGCGATCATCCTGCATTTCTGGCTTGCCTACGAGCACCCCTTCCATGATGGGAACGGGCGCACGGCGCGGGCACTGTTCTATTGGTCGATGTTGCACCGCGGCTACTGGTTGTTTGAATTCATCTCGATCTCCCGCATTCTCAAGGAGGCGCCCGCCCAATACGCTCGCGCCTTCCTTGAAACCGAGAGCGACGACAATGATCTGACCTACTTCATCATTCACCAGCTCACAGTGATCGAGCGGGCGCTCAAGGACCTGGAGGCGTATCTGGCGCGCAAGGCTGACCAACTCCACCGCGTCGAGGCGCGGCTCAAACGGTCCAACCTCAACCACCGGGAAATTGCCCTGCTCTCTCACGCGATCAGGCATCCGGGGCAGGAGTACACCGTCAAGTCCCACCAGACCAGCCACCGTGTTGCTTACGCCACGGCCCGCGCCGACTTGCTGCATCTTGCCGAGTTGCAGTTGCTCATTCAGCGCCGCGTCGGTAAGAAGACCTTGGCATTTGTGGTCCCGGAAGATTTGGAGGCACGGATCGACCACTTAGGTCGCCCGTAGGTGCCTGCAGACACCCAAAACTGCCCCCAGACGTCGGCGGCCTATCCTAAACGCCTGCCCTGGACTCCTCCAATCGTTGCCCCATGGGCTCCAGTGCTCGCGCGGGCCAGGATCTGATCGTGTTGACGGCTAGAGTCCGAAGCCAGACTGATCATCGCACCAACGCGTTAGAGCATCTCGTGACAGGCGGCTACTTTCCCGCGACGTACCTAGCCCTAGGGCGGCATGACGGCGAAATTGTTGTCGGCGTGAACATTTCTTTGAAAAAGTGCGCTGCGAGCGTTTTGCGGCACACTTCGCGGTACAGATGACCTTCGGCTGAAGGCCGCAGCCCGGGATATGACCGTTGATCGAAATTCAGCTTCGCATGAGCAGGTCATTCGACGGTTGCGCGCCGAGTCAGGGACTTTTGCCAATCGACGCCCTGGAAGAACAAGCCCTTTGCTAAGGCAGCGGCCACCGTTTCGCGCGAGTCCGCACCTCCAGCCACCGCTGAAGGATAGGGGCTTCTGAAGACTGCGCGACAAGAGCCCCGATCTCCCGCTCAACGAAGACGGAATCGATCGATCGACAGCAGGATGCCGCGATACCGACGGCGTCTTCCCAGTCGTGGAAGTCCGCCGACAACATATTGAAGACCAAAAAGTCTTCCGGAGCTATAAGGACCACCGGGATCCCAAGCAATTGGACGTCAACGCACCGCCCCATTACCCCCTGCACGTACCGCTGACTCACGTGGGTCACAAAGGTGACTGTGCCAAGCCGTTCTGCCTGCGACCCGATACCGTTGGGGATACACAGCGACTGCTCGATGCGTCCGGTTGGCAGCGTCTCAGGTCCGCCCAGCACGGCACCGGGATAAAGAACTCCTAAGGCCGCCAGAGCCAAGGGCACCTCTTCTTTTGGGCACACATAGGCAACGTCCGGGGTTTCGCGAGCTTCACCGTAGACGGCCAGTGCCATACCGCCGCAGAGACCACAACGAAGACCCGCCTCCCTGAGGGCCACCGCGGTCTCTGTGACCAACTCCATGGGGTCTGGTCGCTCGACATGGACGGCTTGAGGGGAAGATGATCGTCTCCGGGCCTTGACTTCTTCTCCCACCTCCATCAGCACCAAAGACAGTCGCCGAAGTTGCCGGCGTGCTTCAACAGCGTCCGCGAGGCGTCGTGCAAGGTCTTCAGGCGTCATATGCAGCGTTACCTGGCTCGACAGTCAGGCGCAAATTGACCGCGAACAAGCCGCTTCCGCTCGCGCAATCGGAGCGGCTGCTTGGGCTGCAGAGGGTAATCGGTTTGGTCGAAGTGATGATTGCGGAATCAGGGGACGACGACAAGACATTCGATGCTCCGGGGTGGATGGCCCGTTGGCTTGACGAGGCTTCACCGGCGCTTGGTAACAAAAAGCCGGGTGAGTTCATGGACACGATGGCAGGACAGGAGTTGGTTTCGACGCTTCTGGCCCGGATGCAGTCGGGCGTCTTTGCATGATCGTCTGGGGAATCGCACCAATAGAGCCCACAGAGAGGGCTCATTATACTGATGGCGATGTTGAAAGCCGATGACCCACGGATGTTGACGCCGGTTGAAAATTGAGTAGCGAACCGGCACGTACTCAAATTTCAGCCGGCGCGAACATTCAGGCTGCTTCATGCGCCCTAATAGCAAGCCCATAGTTGCTGAAGAATCCACATTCCGCCACCACGCGACTCTCCTGACCGCGCCTACCAATGCCAAGGGCTGTGTGCGGAGTATGTGGTGTTGGAAATTGCAGGCTTTAGTCTCTCTCGCAAATGGCCAAGGGCATCGGCGTTCTGGTGGACAACCGTGAAAGGCCGTCATTTTCGGCGCCTTGGTGAGGCCTAAATCTTCCGGCCCCTTTTCTATACCGAGTCGACCTGCACTCGCAGAACAAACTCGCGAACAGCCCCGTGGTGACTAGCTGCACAGGCTTGCGCAGGGAGTTGGTTGCCGCCCCAGAAGCGGACAATTATATTTCACAGAATAGCCCGGGACGGCGCTTCTGGGGGCGCCGTACACGCCCGCTCCGGCAAGCTGTAAAACATTTTACGCCTTTAAAAACAATTGGGTAAGATTGCACGCCTCCCCCA
>CAZNBB010000098.1:0-13697 GCA_964571225.1 uncultured Gammaproteobacteria bacterium | reverse complement strand
CGGTGGCAAAGGACAGGACCGTAGGTTGGGCTGAGTCCCGTAGGTTGGGCTGAGTGCAACGAAGCCCAACGCGTGTGGCGCTGCGGGTGCCATTGCACGGGGTCGAGCAGGGGATGCGGCGTTGGGCTTCGCGTTGCTCAGCCCAACCTACGACAACTTGTGACCATGCGCTTGATCGATCTGTGCAGAGGTTCCCTGCATACGGGACTCCGGTTCCGGAGTTGCCACAGAGGGCACAGAGTCGCAGGACAGGGATGCTAAACAATGGCTGCCTCAGGGAAGAGCGCCATGGGGGATTTGCAGACGGAGCGAATTGAACGATCCGGCCGGTCCGTAGGGTAAGTTGAGGGAGAGCCGTCGCTGTGTACTCGGTGCCCTCTGTGGCAATTCTCTCAAGCGAGATACAAAACAACGCAAATGAAAATCGCAACCTGGAACGTCAACTCCCTGCGGGTGCGCCTGCCTCAGGTGCTGCAGTGGATGCAGACCGAGCAGCCGGATCTGCTGGCTCTGCAGGAAACCAAGCTCACCGACGAGCAGTTCCCCCTTACCGACATCGAGGCCGCCGGTTACCGCGCCGAGTTCAGCGGCCAGAAGACCTACAACGGCGTCGCCATTCTGAGCAAGGCCGAAGGCGCCGATGTGGTCACCGACATTCCCGGCCTGGACGATCCCCAGCGTCGGGTGCTGGCGGCCACCTACGCCGGCGTGCGCCTGCTCAATCTGTACGTTCCCAACGGCGAGTCCACCGATTCCCCCAAGTACAGCTACAAGCTGGACTGGCTGGAAAAGCTCAACGGGTTCCTCAAAGGGGAGCTGAAGCAGCATCCCAAGCTGGTGGTGGTGGGCGACTTCAACATCGCGCCGGACGAAAGGGACGTGTACGACCCCCTGGTGTGGGAAGGGCGGGTGCTGTTCAGCGAGCCCGAGCGCTCGGCCCTGCAGGGGCTGATCGGGCTGGGTCTGTGCGACACCTTCCGACTGTTCGAGCAGCCGGAAGCGAGCTTCAGCTGGTGGGATTACCGCATGCGCGGTTTCGCCCGCAACCTGGGCCTGCGCATCGACCACATTCTGGCCAGCGAGCCGCTGTGCAAGGCCTGCACGTCCTGCCGCGTCGACAAGGAGCCGCGCGGCTGGGAACGGCCCTCCGACCACGCGCCGGTGGTGGCCGAATTCGACCTCTGAGCGCAACAGCGAACGCCCACGGCCTGACTCACTCGCGCCCGGCGACCGGCAGAATCGGTTCCTCGCCGGGCGGGCCGCAGCACCTGCCCTCTGGTATCCTTGGCAGCCTGCCCTCTACCAACGACCGGCCATGAATTACCGCGACCTGCGCGACTTCATCGATCAGCTCGAAAAACAGGGTGAGCTCAAACGCATCGGCGTGGAGGTGGACCCGCGCCTGGAAATGACCGAGATCTGCGATCGCACCCTGCGGGGCGGCGGGCCGGCGCTGCTGTTCGAGAACCCGAAGGGCCACAGCATCCCGGTGCTGGGCAACCTGTTCGGCACCCCCCGGCGGGTGGCCATGGGCATGGGTGAGGAGTCGGTGGAGGCGCTGCGGGAGGTGGGCAAGCTGCTCGCCTTCCTCAAGGAGCCGGATCCGCCTCGGGGCATGAAGGACGCCTGGCGCAGCCTGCCCATCTTCAGGAAGGTGCTGGACATGGCACCCAAGGTGGTGCGCAGCGCTCCCTGCCAGCAGCAGGTGATCGAAGCGGCCGACGTGGACCTGGGCCGGTTGCCCGTGCAGACCTGCTGGCCGGAGGATGCGGGCCCTCTCATCACCTGGGCGCTGGTGGTCACCCGCGGGCCCCGCAAGGAGCGCCAGAACCTGGGTATCTACCGCCAGCAGGTCATCGGGCGCAACAAGCTCATCATGCGCTGGCTGGCCCACCGGGGCGGGGCGCTGGATTTCCGCGACTGGCAGCAGGCCCATCCCGGCGAGCCGTTTCCGGTGGCCGTAGCCCTGGGCGCCGACCCAGCCACCATCCTCGGTGCGGTGACACCGGTGCCGGACACACTTTCCGAGTACGCCTTCGCAGGCCTGCTGCGGGGCGCCAAGACCGAGTTGGTCAAGTGTCAGCTCAGCGACCTGCAGGTGCCGGCCAGTGCCGAAATCGTGCTCGAGGGATTCATCCATCCGGGCGAAACCGCTCCGGAGGGGCCCTTCGGCGATCACACCGGCTACTACAACGAGGTGGAGACCTTCCCGGTGTTCACCGTCGAGCGCATCACCCACCGCAAGCACCCCATCTACCACAGCACCTACACCGGCCGCCCGCCGGACGAGCCCGCCATCCTGGGACTGGCCCTGAATGAGGTGTTCGTTCCCATCCTGCAGAAGCAGTTCCCGGAGATCACCGACTTCTATCTGCCCCCGGAGGGCTGCTCCTACCGCATGGCGTGCGTGAGCATCCACAAGCAGTACGCCGGGCACGCCAAACGGATCATGTTCGGGGTGTGGTCGTTCCTGCGCCAGTTCATGTACACCAAGTTCGTGATCGTCACCGACGACGACGTGAACGTGCGGGACTGGAAGGATGTGGTATGGGCCATGACCACCCGCATGGATCCCGCCCGGGACACGGTGATCGTGGAGAACACGCCCATCGACTATCTGGACTTCGCCTCGCCGGTATCCGGCCTGGGCGGCAAGGTCGGCTTCGATGCCACCCACAAGTGGCCGGGCGAGACCCAGCGCGAGTGGGGACGCCCCATTGCCATGAGCCCGGAGGTCAAACACCGCGTCGACGGGCTGTGGGACGAACTGGGCATCTTCGAGACAGCGGAAAAGTAGCCGGCCCGCCAAAGAAAAAAGCCCGCACAAGGCGGGCCCTAACGTCTTCCCTGTTTTTCTTATTTTTCCTCGCCGCGATTCACACCTTTGTTGGTATGACGGCTAACTCGTTGCCGGTGGTCTTCTGCACAGCCACCTCTTGCTCCGATGCTGCAAGGGATAAAGCAGAAGTCGTGCCATATACATAACACATTGTTTGAAAATGCAAACGATCCAATCGCCATCGCGTACTGTAAAAATACGCGACAGGTCGGCCTGCAACATGCCCATCAAAAATCGCCGAACTCCTCCGTGGAACGCATGGAAAAACGAAATAAACAGGGGAGTTACGAAGACATCAAGGGGCCAACGCATCCAACACAGGCATTCGTCGAGGCTGTCGCCCCGTTTAAGCGGCCCGCGCCCTGGAGACTTGAATCAGTCACGACCTTCCATGAATTCCTCAATAAATACAATACTGTGGCCTACGTGACCGCTGTCGGCGTTTCTTACATTGGAGTCCCCAGGGACCCTTCGAAGCACACGGGACGCACTGTGGTAGAGTTAGGAAGTCCACAGAGACTATAGCAAAACAAAAGGACAAGCCCATGCGCAAGATCCTGGTCCTCAACGCCAAGGGCGGTTCCGGCAAGAGCACGGTAGCCACCAATCTGGCGGCCCACTACGCCCAACAGGGGGAACACGTAGTGCTGGCGGACTTCGATCCTCAGCGCTCCAGTCTGGATTGGCTCGCGGCCCGGCCGCCCCACTACGCACCCGTCCATGGGTTGGCGGCGGCCGACGGCGACATGCCGCGGGCCGTACCGGGTGCAAGTTACATGATCATGGACGCCCCCGCGGCGGTGCGCGGCAAGGAGCTCAAGGCACTGGTGCGGCGCACCCAGACGATCGTCATCCCGGTACTCCCCTCGCCCATGGATACCCGGGCCGCCGCCCATTTCATCGCCGAATTGCTGACCGTCGGCAGAGTGTCCCGGGAGAAGACCCGCCTGGCGGTGGTGGCCAACCGGGTCCGGGAACACACTCTCGCCTACCAGGCCCTGGAACGCTTCCTCAAGAGTCTCGGCATCCCCTTCGTGGCCACCCTGCGGGACACTCAGAATTACGTCCGCGCGGCCGAGCGTGGTCTGGGAATCTTCGAACTGGCACCGTCCCTGGTCAGCCACGACCTGGAGCAGTGGCAGCCGCTGCTCAAGTGGCTGCGCAGCAAGCGCAGCCTGCCCAAGGAATAGGGGACGGCGCCGGGGAACGCGCCCGGCCAAGAAAGCCCTGGGCACGACGGGCTTCCGGTACCGATAGCGCGGTGCGTGCGGTCAGGGACTGTACCGTGTTGCGGGCGGTCCGTTGCTGGGCTTCGCGCTGCTCAGCCCAGCCTACGGGCGACATGCGCGCAAACCGGCTTCCAGATCCGGGTAACGCAACGTCACGCCCAATTCCTCGCACATGCGCCGGTTGTCCAACCGACGGGAATCCTGCAGAAACGACAACATGCCCGGGGACAGGACCCGGCGCGCCTCGGCCATGTCCACCGCCGGCGGCCGCGGAAGTTCCAGCAGGTCGGCGATCCGGTTGAAGTAGTCGGTCATGGTGCTGGGGTGGCCGTCACTCACGTTGTACGCCGCCCCGGGCTGCCCGCGCTCGGCGGCGGCCACGCACACGGCCGCCAGATCGTCGGCGTGAATGCGGTTGGTGTAGGGGCTGTCCTCGGCCCGCAGGACCGGCAGGCCTTCCTGCAGGCGCCGCACCGGCAGCCGCCCGGCGCCATAAATCCCCGGCACCCGCAGAATCACCACCGGTATGCCCGCAGCGTCCTGCCACTCCAGTAGCGCAGTCTCGGCGGCCAGCCGCCGACGACCCCGATCCGTGCTCGGTGCCGGGGGACGCTCTTCGGTAACCCACGCGCCGCCGCAGTCGCCGTATACCGCGCTGGTGCTCACGTAGACGATACGGGAGGGCGGCCGGGCCGTGGCAGGCCCCGACAGAAAGGCCGTCATACGCGGGTCAACTACGCCGCCGGCCGGCGGCGGCGCCAGATAGAACACCAGGGCATCGGCGGTGGGCAGTTCCACCAGCGAGGCAGGCTCGTCCAGATCGGCCAGCAGCGGGGCTATGCCCTCGGCGGCCAGTTCCGCCGCCCGCTCGGGGCGTCTGGCGGTGCCACTCACCGCTTCCCCCCGTGCGCGGTACAACCGCGCCACCCGCCGTCCAATATCTCCGCACCCGACGATTAACACACCCGCCACCGGTTTATCTCCCAGGTAAAATCAGCGACAATTCATCGATTTTCGCATCGATGGCATCCGCATTCCATGAGTTACAAAGTCACCATACAGCCCAGCAATCACGAGTTCTCGGTGGAGTCCGGCGAGAGCGTTCTGGACGCGGCCCTGCGCCAGGGTTTCGCCTTTCCCTACGGATGCCGAAACGGCGCCTGCGGTTCCTGCCTGGGCACCCTGGTGGCGGGCGAAGTCGAATATCCGGGACAGCGGCCGCCGGCCCTCAAAGAAGGCGACATGGCGGCGGGCAAGGCCCTGTTCTGCCAGGCGCGCCCCACCTCGGACCTGACCATCGAGGTACGTGAGATCGGCGCGGCCAAGGACATCGTCATCAAGACCCTGCCCTGCCGGGTGGCAAAGAAAGAGCCTCTCGCCCACGACGTGATGCGCTTGAAACTCAAGCTGCCCATGACCGAAAGGCTGCAGTTCCTGGCCGGCCAGTATGTGGACATCCTGCTCAAGGACGGGCGCCGGCGCGGCTTTTCCCTGGCCAACGCGCCCCATGACGACGAGTACCTGGAGTTGCATGTACGGCGGGTGGAAGGCGGCTTCTTCACCGGCCATGTGTTCGACGAAATGAAGGAAAAAGCCCTGCTGCGCATCGAAGGGCCCCTGGGCACGTTCTTCCTGCGGGAGGACTCCGAGCGACCCGTCATTCTGGTGGGCGGAGGCACCGGCTTCGCCCCCCTCAAGGGGATCATCGAGCACGCCCTGCACCACGGCATCGGGCGCCCCATGCATCTGTTCTGGGGTGTGCGCAGCCTTCGGGACCTGTACCTGGGCGAACTGCCGGAGCAGTGGGCGCGGGAACACGCCGACTTCCGCTACACGCCGGTGCTTTCCGAACCTTTGGCGGAGGACGATTGGCAGGGGGAGACCGGCATGGTGCCGGAAGCGGTGGTGCGGGCCTATCCGGACCTCTCCGGTTTCGACCTGTACATGAGCGGGCCGCCTGCCATGGTGGAAGCCGCCAGGACGCTGTTCGAAGCCCACGGCCTGCCGGCGGAGCAGCTCTACTACGACTCGTTCGAATTCGCCAGCGACGTGCAGGCGGCCTCGGGGGCCTGAGGCCGACCGCGCGGTGCCGCGGACCGTCGGAGCTTCTCAGGGGCTGTCCGACGTGGCCGGCGCCAACGCCGTGAGGGCATCGGCGTCTTCACCTATACCCCAGCCGGTGTCCAGATTCGGGGCAGGCAGGGCACGGGCCTCGGCGGCCCTCGACACGCCCTTGCGGTAGCACTCCATGGCCGCGGCGGGTTCGTTCATCTGCTCCAGCACGCTGCCCAGCAGCTGATAGGCCTCCACCGTGGGTTTGAGACCGATGCTCGCCTCCAGGTAACTGCGCGCCTTGCCCCATAACTGGTTGCGCTGCGCCAGCCGGCCCAGGGCCAGCAACAGCACGGGATCCTTGTCGTGATCCTTCAGCCAGCCTTCGGCGGCCTGAAACTGGGCCGCGGCATCGGCCTCGATCTGCCCGTACAGATACACCAGCCGCTCGCTCCAGTAACGTTTCAGCGCGCCCTCCACCAGCGCGGCCGCCTCGGCCGGCACCTCGAGGCTGCTGAGGTAGCCGGCGCAGATCAGCACCAGCGGCTCTTCCCGCGTCAGGCGCCGCGGCACCTGCTCCCAGACCTCCCGCACGCCCGCCAGATCGCCCTTGCGGCCGGCGTCGCCCAGCAGCGCACCATAGACCTGCAGCTCCAGGCGGTGGGCCTGCTCGTCGTCGATAACCTGCCGCCGGCGCAGCTCCGGCAACAGGTCCCGCAGATGGCTCCAGTCCCGCAGGCGCAGGTACAGCTTCATGAGCATGCGCAGCACATAGGCATGGCGCGGCGCAATGGTGCGCAGATGGGTTAGCGTGGCGAGCGCCTGTTCCATCTGGCGATGCGCGATCTGCAGCTCGGCCTGGGTGAGACCCACGGCCACGTCGGCCGCCGGCATGCTGCGATGGGCCATGCGCAGGTAGTGATCCCGGCGCTGATCGGCGCCCTGGCGCTGGGCGGCGCGGGCGGCCGCCAGATAGTTGAGCAGCTGATTGTCGCTGTCGTCGGCATGCTTGATGAGACGGCGTTCGGCCGCGGACCACTGGCCTTCGGACAACTCGATAAGCCCGCGGTTGAGGGCGTTGTGGGCCTTCAACGATCGACGCCGGCGCTCCCAGCCGCGCACCTGCTGGGGCATGCGGCGCAACCCCACCAGGAACCGGATCAGCAGGTACAGGGCGGCGAACGCGATCACCAGCCCGACCACGAACAGCGACAGGCTGGTCTGGATGGTCCAGGAGCCGTAACCGATCAGCAGATAACCGGGCTCCCGGAGCACCCCCAGGGCGATGGCCACCGTCGCCAGCAATACCACCAGGGCAAAGAACAGGGTCTTCATTGGCCACCCGTCGGCTGCTGGGTCTGGTCGCCGCCGGCGGCCGCACCACTATCGGACTTTCCGGCCGCCCCCCCGCCGGACGCTGGCGGCGTCTTGGCGGGCGCCGGCGCACCGGTGGCAGCCGCGCCGCCGGCGTGGGCATCCTGGCTTTGGCGCACCATGGCCGCGCGCAGCTCCCGCAGCTTGCGCAGGGAACCGGACAGGTCGGGAAGCTGTGGCCGCACATCGATGGACTGCAGGTCCTTGAGCTGCTGCGCCATGCTCTGGGTCACGGAATTGTCGGCGACAAAATACTGCTGCAGCCACTGCAGGGCGGTGCTCAGGCTGGCCTGATAGCTCTTGGGCTGGTGGCGCAGGGCCGCCAGTTGCGCCGCTTCCAGCTGCAGCTTCATGTTCTGGTACAGGAAGTATTCGTTCTTGGGAGCCAGCAGCGGACCCACCGGCTTTTCGTGATGGCGCACCTGCACGAGCTGGCGCAAAGCCCGCCACACCACGGCGGGAAGCTCGCGCCAGTGGATGCCTTCGGTGGCCGGCGCCGGGGCGGTCGCGGCACCTGTCTCGGCGGCCGACTTGGCGGCGGCGGCGCCCGGCAGCACCAGGTCGGGCACCTGATGGATGAGACTGTCCAAGGTGACGGTGATGCCGGAAATATCGGGAACGGATACGGCGTTCAGGGCCGCCACCTCGCTGGCGATCGCCTTGCGCACCGGCAGAAAGCCCGGATCGCCCAAGGTCTTGAGGCGCTGATCGGCATCCTCCAGCGCCGCCTTGGCGGCGCCGACGTCGCGCTGCAGCTGCAGGCTCTCGTTGGCCACCTGCAACAGGTATTGGACGTTGGCCAGCACCCAACCCTCGGAGGTTCGGCTGACTTCCGCCCGCAATCGGGCCACGCCGTCTTCCATGCTCTGTTGGCGAGCCTGCAGCGCACTCAACTGCTCGGTCAGCTGACGGTGCTGGGCGTCAACGGAACTGCGTAGCCCGTCCACCGTGCTCTGCACCCGGTTCATGCCGGACTGCTGCGACCGGTCCAGGCGGGTCACCTCGTGCCAGATGAAATAGCCCGCGACCGCGGTGCCGATACCGATGAGCAGCGCCAGCACCGCCAGGGGCAGCGCGACGCGCCCCGCGGCACCCGCCCTTGGGGACGCGGGCGTCCGGGCCTGCTGGCCGGCTTTGGCGGTCGGCGCCGTGGGTGCCGCCGGCTTGGCGCCTGCATTCTGCGCCTTACCCGCGGCGGGCGCGCTACTGCCGCTTTGTTTGCCCTTGGAAGCCGAAGAGCCGCTACCGTCGTCCGATCCCTTTTTCCCTGCCGGGCTCTGGTCGGACTGGGGCGGTTTCTTTTCGCTCATCGAGTCGTCCTCTGCTGCTCGCTGCCTCCACCGTCGGAGGCATAACCGGTCATCCGGGGTGGGCCGCGGGCGGGCGCGACCGCGCCCAGTGGAGCAGCGCGTCGAGCATGGCCTCGTCGGTGGCATTGTCCGCGATCACCGCCGGCTCCCGGAAACCCAGCTCCCGGGCCAGCGCCGCTCCACGTTCCCCGGGTACCACCAGGGGGGTCTTGCGCAGCCACTGCTGGCCCAGCTTGCCCACCATGTCGAACAGGTTGCGCAGCCCTTCATTGCTGCTGACGGTGATCACCTGCACCTCACCGCGGGCCCAATAGCGCATGAGCCGGCCCGTGTCGCCCTTGGGCCGGCCGCGCCGGTAGGCCTCAGCATACTCCACCTGTGCGCCACGGGCGGTGAGCGTATCGCCCAGGTATTCCCGTCCACCGTCGCCGCGAAAGATCACCACCCTGCTGCCGGTCAGGTCCTGCAGCGCGTCCATGGCCAGCAGCGCCTCGCTGTCGAACTTGCGCTGCGGATAGATGTCCGCGGGGTGCCCGCAGCTTTCCAGCTCCTTGGCCGAGCGTTTGCCGATGGCTGCAATGCGCACCGAAGACGGCCACGGGCGGCGGGCCAGCACCAGGTTCATGGCCTTGTTGACGGCATTGGCGCTGATGAAGATGGCCAGATCGAAGGTCTCCAGCCGGTCGATCAGATCGAGCAGGAGACTGTTGTCCACAGGATCGAGGATCTCCAGCACCGGAAAGCGCAGGGCACGGCCGCCCGCCCGTTCGACCAGTGCGCACAGGTGCTCGGCCTGATGCGCCGGGCGTGTCACCAGCACCCCGATTCCACCCAGCTCCGGACTGTGGTTGTGCGATTCGGCGGACGTCATGGGTCGATTGAAGTGTGGCCGGCAGGCACGCTCTGCCGGCTCCAGGCAGCGGCAACGACAGCCGGCCGTGCCGTTCCCGTGGGATGGGACTCAGTGCTCGGCATACAGGTCGGCCAGAATACGATCGGCGCCGCGGGACAACAGGTCGTCGGCCAGCACGGTGCCGAGCTCGTCGGCGTCGCCGGGTCGTCCGCTGATCACACCGTCCACCACCTCGCTGCCGTCGGGCCGCCCCACCAGACCGCGCAGCACGATCACGCCGTGGGCAAGCTCGGCATAGCCGGCGATGGGCACCTGGCAGCCGCCTTCCAGGCGGTGGTTCATGGCCCGCTCAGCCCGTACCCGGATGTGGCTGTCGGCGTGATCCAGCGGCGCAACGAGGCACTCCACCCGGTCGTCGCCGGCGCGGCACTCGATGCCCAGCGCCCCCTGTCCCACGGCCGGCAGCATGATGTCCGGCGCCAGCTCGGCAGTGATACGCTCGCCCAGGCCGAGACGCTTGAGGCCGGAGCTGGCCAGCACGATGGCGTCGAATTCGCCGCCGTCCAGCTTGCCCAGCCGGGTTCCCACATTGCCTCTGAGGTTGAGGATCTCGAGATCCGGGCGCCTGGCTTTGAGCTGACACTGGCGCCGCAGGCTGCAGGTGCCGACCCGGGCGCCCTGCGGCAAAGCGTCAATTGTGTCATAATTTGGGCAGACGAAGGCATCCCGCGGGTCTTCCCGCTCCAGTATCACGGCCAGCTGGAGGCCATCAGGCAGTTCCATGGGCACGTCCTTCATGGAATGCACAGCCAGGTCGGCGCGTCCATCCAGTAGCGCTTCTTCGAGCTCCTTGACGAATAGTGCCTTGCCGCCGATCTTGGCCAGGGGCGTGTCGAGGATCTTGTCGCCGCGGGTGGACAGAGTCAGCAGTTCCACCTGCAGGCCGGGATGGGCAGCCATCAGGCTGTCGCGGACGAATTCCGCCTGCCAGAGCGCCAAGGCACTCTTGCGGGTAGCAATACGCAGGACTTCTTCTGCCATGGCAGGGACCGTTCCAGGCTGGGACGCACCGCCGGTGCGAGGAGTCGACGTCGACCGGTCAGCAGTCGATTAAATGCATGGGCGCCATATGGGCGCCACATCCCGGGAAGCCGTAAACATACCGGGCATGGGAGGATAGCGAGTCGTGAAGTACCGATGCAAGTTCAATCCATGGTGGGCAATGGCCGCCCTGCTGGTGGCTGCCAGCGCGTGGGCCGGCGGGCCGGCGGTGCCGGTGACGCGCAACCTGCAGGCCGACGGCGCCAGCTCGACCCAGCGGGGCGTTCCCATCATGCTGGTGTTCAGCGCACCGGACTGCCGTTACTGCCGGCTGCTGGACAAGGACTTCCTCAAGCCCATGCTGATCAGCGGCGACTACACCAATAAGGTTCTGATCCGCAAGGTAATGATCAATAACGATGCCACGTTGGTGGATTTTGCCGGCAAGCGGGTGGCGGCGGACAAGCTGGCCAAGCACTACCATGTGCAGGTCACGCCCACGGTCCTGTTCCTGGACGCCAAGGGCCAGCAGCTGGCACCGGCCATGGTGGGCGTCAGCTCACCCGACTACTACGGAAGCTACCTGGACCAGTCCATCGCGGCGGCCCTCAAACGGTTGCATGCCGAGCATCGCCCGGCCACCGCCAACCGCCACACGAAGCTCACCGCCGCCTCGGGTTGAAGCCGCGGCTCAAGCCCTCTTGAGCAGGCCGCGCACGGCGGCCAGGTGCCGTCGGCTCACTTCCGGGCGCTCCTGAATGCCGGCGAGCCGCACACGACTCTTGCCGGACTCGTCCTTTTCCAGCCCTTCCAGGAAGGCCACCGCCACCAGGGTGCGGCGGTGTATGCGCACGAACCGCGCCCCGAATTCCCCTTCCAGGGTGCGCAGGGAGTCCTCGATGAGCACTGTCCCGTCGGGATGGTGCACGGTGACGTACTTCTGGTCGGCCTCGAAACAGCGCACCGCGTCCACGGGCACCAGTTCCAGGTTGCCGCGCACCCGCGCGCAGATGTGAGTGCGGGCGCGGGCCTCTGCACCGCTGTCGTGAGTCAGTGCCTGGGCCTGGGCACGGGTCAGGCGCCTCGCCTTGCGAAGCGCATCGTCCAGGCGCTCGGCGCGAATGGGCTTGAGCAGGTAATCCACCGCATGGGCCTCGAACGCTTCCAGGGCGTGCTCTCCGTAGGCGGTGCTGAAAATCACCGCCGGGGGCTGCTCCAGGTCGGCCAGATGACGGGCCGCCTCCAGACCGTCCATGCCGGGCATACGGATGTCCAGCAGCACCACGTCCGGTTCGCTGCGGGCCGCCGCCTGCAAAGCCTCGCGGCCATTGGCGGCCTCGGCGCAGACCCGGCATTCGGGAACCTGTCCCAGCAGCCGGCGCAGGCGCTCCCGGGCCGGACTCTCATCGTCGACGATCATGACCTTCATATTGGCATTCCTGGGGTCTGTGAACTCTGCAGGGGAATCCGAAGCTTCACGCAGTGCTCGTCCCGGGTCTCGTGCACCTGCAGGCGGGCATCGTCGCCGTAGGCCAGCTGCAGGCGCTGACCGATGTTCGCAAGAGCCATGCCGTTACCCGCCCGCCGGCGCTGGCCGCCCGCAGGCGGCAGCGGGTTGCACACTTCCAGATGCAGCCAACCGTCTTCCCGGCGCACCCCCACCCGCACCAACCCGCCCTCGGGTCGCGGCTCGACGCCGTGATAGATGGCGTTCTCCAGCAGCGGCTGCAGCACCAGGGCGGGAACGGGCGTATCCGCCAGCCCGCCGGAGACCTCCCACTGCACCTGCAGCCGCTCGCCCAGGCGCAGGGACTCCATATGTACATAGCGGCGACACACTTCCAACTCCTGAGCCAGCCGCACTTCCGCATGCACCTCGGCCAGGGTGGCCCGAAACAGGTCCGCCAGGTCCTCCACCGCTTCCTCGGCCTGCTCGGGTTGCGAGCGGGTCAGGGCGGCGATGGTATTCAGGCTGTTGAACAGGAAATGGGGACGGATGCGGGCCTGCAGGGCCTCGATGCGCGCCCGCGCTTCCGCCTCCAGCTGGCGGCGCCAATGGTGGCGAACGAAGAAGTAGCGCAGCGCCAGCGCGCTGATCACCGCACTGATACTGACGTTGCGCAACAGAAAGCCGTCATGGGTGCCGGGGTCCCCCAGACTCCAGGCAGGCGCTGCCGAAATGACCTGCCAGGCCACTTCACTGATGCCCGCCGCCACCACCAGCAGCAGCAGGTAACTGATCAGGGCCGCGGCTGCGTTGCTCAGGCGCCGCAGGCCCGGCCTGGCCAGACACAGCAGGGCGGCACTGGTCAGCGCGATCCACTGGACGAACAGAGAGATCACCCCCAGCCGTGCCCAGCGATCCGCACCGGTAGGGGCGGACGCCAGCACCAGCACGAAGGCGAACAGCTCGGCCAGCACCACCACCGCGAACACCATCCGCATGTCGCAGAAGCTCGGCAGGAACAGCGGATCCCAATCGGCGCTGGCGCCCGGATCGACGGGGGGTGGCGTTTTCATCGCTACTCAGTGTCAGTGCTCGTTCGGTTCCCTGCCGGCGGCGGGGGCGCAAGCCCGATTCGCTTTCGCTATACTGCGCACACTTTCATCCAGCCAGTGACGCGCGGACCATGGCCACCGACAAGCCCACCAACAAAGCCTGGGGCGGGCGCTTTGCCGAATCGACCGATGCCTTTGTACAGGCCTTCACCGCCTCGGTCGGTTTCGACCGCCGCCTGTACGCCTACGACATCGCCGGCTCCATCGCCCACGCCCGCATGCTGGCCCGCGTGGGCGTGCTGAGCGGCGCGGAATGCCAGGCGATCATCGGCGGCCTGGAGACCATCCGGGCGGAGATCGAGCGCGGCGATTTCCACTGGTCGGTGGCCCGCGAGGACGTGCACATGAATATCGAGGCGCGTCTCACGGAGCTTATCGGCGAGGCGGGCAAAAAACTGCACACCGGTCGCTCGCGCAACGACCAGGTGGCCACCGATGTG
>CAZNBB010000097.1:3272-13737 GCA_964571225.1 uncultured Gammaproteobacteria bacterium | reverse complement strand
TCTTGCCGGTCTGGCGGTCGCCGATGATCAGCTCGCGCTGGCCGCGGCCGATGGGCACCATGGCGTCGATGGCCTTGAGGCCGGTCTGCACCGGCTGGTCCACCGACTGGCGGTTGATGACGCCGGGGGCGATCTTTTCGATGGGTGAGGTGATGTTGGTGTCGATGGGGCCCTTGCCGTCGATGGGCTCGCCCAGGGAGTTCACCACCCGACCCAGCAGGGCATCGCCCACCGGCACCTCCAGGATGCGTCCGGTGCACTTGACGGTGTCGCCTTCGGTGATGTGCTTGTAGTCGCCCAGCACCACGGCGCCGACCGAGTCGCGCTCCAGGTTCAGCGCCATGCCGTAGGTGTTCCCGGGGAACTCGATCATCTCGCCCTGCATCACCTCGGCCAGGCCGTGGATGCGGGCGATGCCGTCGGTCAGGCTGACCACGGTGCCTTCGGTGCGCGCCTCGGCGGCCGCCTCGAACTGCGAGATGCGGCTTTTGATCAGCTCGCTGATTTCAGTGGGATTGAGTTGCATTGTGTTGTCCTCTTCAATGACTCAGGGCGGTGCCCAGACGGGCCAGCCTGCCCCGCACCGAGCCGTCGATGACCAGATCGCCCGCGCGAACCACCGCACCGCCCAGCAGGGCGGCATCCACCGAGCACTGCAGCTGGATGTCGCGGCCGAGGCGCTTCTTCAGGGCCTCGATCACCGCCTTCTGTTGTTCGGCGGTGGGCGCGAATGCGCTGATCAGCTCGGCGTGCACGGCGCCCTCGGCCTGACTGCGGCGCTGTTCGTACAGGCGGGCGATTTCCGGCAGCACGGCCAGACGGTGATTTTCCGCGAGCAGGCGGATGACGTTGCGCCCATGGGCGTCCAGGCGGTCGCCGCAGATGCCGGTCACCAGCTCGCTGAGCTGTGCTTCGGTGAGCTGCGGGCTGTCGATCAGCGCCACGATCTGCGGATCTCCGGCGACGGCTGCCGCCAGGGCCAGCATATCGGACCACTGCGCGAGCGTGCCCTCGCTCTGGGCCAGCTCGAAGATCGCCTGGGCATAGGGCCGCGCGATGGTGGTGAGTTCTGCCATGGACAGGGCCCCTAGATCTGCGCGACCAGCTTCTGGAGCAGTTCGCCGTGGGCTTTTTCGTCGATCTCGCGCTCCAGCACCTTCTCGGCACCGGAGACGGCGATCGCCGCCACCTGTCCGCGCAGCTGCTCCTTGGCGCGGTTGATCTCCTGGGCGATCTCGGCCTGGGCGGCGGTCAACAGCCGCTCGCCTTCGGCACGGGCATCGGACTTGGCCTCTTCGACGATCTCGTTGGCACGCTTTTCGGCGCGGGAGATGATCTCGGCCGCCTGGCCCCTGGCTTCGTGGAGCAACTCAGAGGCCCGCTCTTCGGCCAGCTGCTGCTCGTGCTTGCCGCGCTCGGCGGCGGCCAAACCGTCCGCGATGCGGCGCTGGCGATCCTCCATCATGTGGAGCATGGGCCCCCAGAGGAAACGTTTGACGAACCACACCAGCACCGCGAACGTGATGATCTGGCCCAGCAAGGTGAGAATGCTGACACTCACGTTCGGACTCCTTGGTTAACCGTTGGTAGTACGGAAGTCGGGTGAGTGTCGGTCAACCGCCCATCGCACTGCGCGCAGCTCCCACGAAGGGGTTGGCGAAGATGAACCACATGGAGATACCGAGGACGATCATCGGGAACGCTTCCATCAGACCGCCGGTGAACAGCATCTGACCCATGAGCTGCGGACGCATCTCGGGCTGGCGCGCGATACCTTCGATGTACTTGGAGCAGATCATGCCCCAGCCGAGGGCCGAACCCAGACCGGCTGCGGCCAGAATGATGCCCACGCCCATCGCGGTGTAGCTGTAGATGGTTGCGATCATTTCCGGAGTCATTGACGTTTTCTCCTCAAAGTTGCATTGGTTTCGAAAGTTGGAAAAGTAGCGCCGGGCGCAGCTCAATGATCATTCTGATGGGCGAGCGCCAGGTAGACGATGGTCAGCAGCATGAATATGAATGCCTGCAAGGTAATGACCAGAACATGGAAGATCGACCACAGCACGCCCAGGGCGACTTCCGCCGGCAGCATGTACCAGGAGAAGCCCAGCAGGGCGATGAGCATGAACAGCAGCTCGCCGGCGAACATGTTTCCGAACAGACGCAGCGCCAGGCTGACCGGCTTGGCGATTTCCTCGATCAGCGTCATGACGATGTTGACCGGAAACAGGAACGGTCCGAACGGATGGGTCAGGAACATCTTCAGGTAGCCGATGGGACCGCGCACCTTGATGTTGTAATAGATAATCAGCGCGAAGACCGTCAGAGACATGCCGAAGGTGGTGGCCAGATCCGTGGTGGGCACCACCCGCAGATGGTTGCCGCCCAGGGCCTGGGCCGTCTTGGGCAGCAGGTCCACCGGGATCAGGTCCATGAAGTTCATCAGGAAGACCCACACGAAGATGGTGATGGCGAGCGGGCCGATGATGGGGTTGCCACGGCCCGGGAAGATGTCCCTGACCTGCTGGTCGACGAACTCGACCATGGCCTCGATGAAGTTCTGGAAGCCGCTCGGCTTGTCGGCATTGAGGCTGCGCCCGAGCCTCCAGCTCACCACCATCATCAAACCCGCCAGCAGCCAGCTGAACAACATGGTGTCCAGATGCAGGGTCCAGATGCCGTGACCGACCTGCCAGTTGTGGAGGTGATGCTGGATGTATTCGACCGGATTCAGTCCACCGCCGGCCGCCGGCGCTCCTGGTTCACTCACGTAACGGCTCCCACAAGACTTGTCGCCAGGCCGTACCGGAATGGCACGACCGAACTGAAATCGGGCTGCGACCGCACGCCATCGGGGGGCGTGTCAGACCAGCGAATCCGGGTTCGCGCGCGCTGCCAGCCAGTAGGCGGCTTGCGCTGCAGCGAAGGCCAGCAGCAAGGGCACGGGCAGCAGATGCAGTACGCCCATACCCACACCGAAACCAACCAGAGTAAAGACGAAACGTTCCACCGCGCCTAGGTATAGAGCGAAGGTGCCCCGCGTCACACTCTCCTGAGCGGCCTTGCCGGCCCGCTGCACTCGGCGGCCCAGCAACAGTGCGTTCACCACGGCGATGGCGCCCCCGAACAAGGCGGCCTGCGCACCGGCCTGGCCGGCCTTGCCGAAAAAGACGGCTGTCACGGCGGCGATCAACAGGATCTGTAAGATCAATACCTTACGCATTCTTCTGACCAGTCGTCCCGCGCTTCGGCGAGCGCCCCGGAGGCGCTACAAGCTCGAATGTCAGCGCGCTGATCGTAAGATATCGCCGGCCGTATCGGGCGGCTCCTGCGACCAACCCCGTCGGGGCGCGAAGTATAAAGACTCCGTATAGCAGGGTCAATGATGGGAGGATAAAACCAAGTTATAGCAGTGTTGTTCCGCATTGTTGCGGGGAAATCTGGACTGAGTCTAGAACAAGCGGCCCGGCACCTGCACGCCGGGCCCGTCGATGGATCAGTGGATGCGCTCCAGGATGCCGTCCAGCTCGTCCAGGCTGGTATAGCGGATGACCAGCTTGCCCTTGCCGCGACTGTGCTGGATCTGCACGCCGGCGCCGAGGCGTTCGGACAGCGTCTGCTCCAGGCGGCGGATGTCGGGATCGGCCTTGGGCGCCGGCTTGGGCGCCGCGCCGGACGCAGCCGACTCCAGGCGCTTGACCAGCCGTTCGGTCTCTCGCACCGACAGCCCCTTGCTAACCACTTCGCGGGCGGCGTTGCTCTGGGCGCTGCCCCGCAGGGCCAGCAGGGCGCGCGCGTGCCCCATCTCCAGCTCACGGTGCTCCACCCGGTGTTTGACGTCGTCGTTGAGATCCAGCAGCCGCAGCAGGTTGGTCACCGCGGTACGCGAGCGCCCCACCGCCTCGGCGGCCTGCTGGTGGGTCATCTCGAACTCCTCGATCAGCCGTTCCAGGGCACGGGCCTCTTCCAGGGGATTGAGGTTCTCGCGCTGGATGTTCTCGATCAGGGCCATGGCAACGGCGGCCTGATCGGGCACATCGCGCACCACCGCCGGAATTTCCTGCAGGCCGGCGAGCTGGGCCGCACGCCAGCGTCGTTCGCCGGCGATGATCTCGTAGCGGTCCGCGCTGACGGGTCGCACCACGATGGGCTGCACCACGCCCTGGGCCCGGATGGAGTCGGCCAGGTCCTGGAGGGTATCGGTGTGCATGTCGGTGCGCGGCTGATACTTGCCGCGCTGGATCACGTCCACCGGCAGCTTGCGCAGGTCGCCTTCCGGGTTCCCGGACGTGGGACTGCGCGCCGCCGTCGCGGTACTGCTGAGAAGGGCATCGAGGCCGCGCCCGAGACCGCGTTTCTTCACTGCCATAGTCGTCGCCGATTCGTGAACGGGTTAGGTACGACCCTATTGCACCTGGGTGCGGGTATCCGCTTCCGGGGCCGAGCCGGACGGTTCCAGCCCCCGCTCCCGGCGCACCAGCTCGCCGGCGAGGGCCAGGTAGGCCAGCGCCCCGCGCGACGCCTTATCATAGCGTAAAACCGGCAGGCCATGGCTGGGCGCTTCGGCCAGGCGCACGTTGCGGGGCACCACCGTGCGATACACCTTGTCGCCGAAGTGGGCGAGCAACTGATCGGCCACTTCGTTGGCCAGGTTGTTGCGCGCATCGAACATGGTGCGCAGCAAGCCTTCCACCTGCAGATGGGGATTCACCGTGGCCCGGATATGGTCGACGGTCTCCAGCAGGGCCGTCAGGCCCTCCAGGGCATAGTATTCGCACTGGATGGGAATCAGCACCCCGTCGGCGGCCGCCAGGGCGTTGATGGTGAGCATGTTCAGAGCCGGCGGGCAGTCGATGAGCAAATAGTCGTAGTCGCCGCGGATGGCTTCCAGGGCATTGCGCAGGCGCAGCTCCCGGTCGCCCATGTCCATCAGCCGCACTTCGGCGGCGGTGAGATCGCTGTTGCCGGGCAGCAGACTGTAACCGGCGGACTCGGCGTTCACCACGGCGGCGCGCACGTCCGTCTCACCCAGCAGGACTTCGCAACCGGTGAGCTCCAACTGGTGCTTGTCCACGCCGCTGCCCATGGTGGCGTTGCCCTGGGGATCCAGGTCCACCACCAGCACCCGCCGGCGGGTGGCCACCAGGGAGGCGGCCAGATTCACACAGGTAGTGGTCTTACCCACGCCCCCTTTCTGGTTGGTGATCGCTATGATCCTGCCCATGACGAGTCCCGCGCGGACCGGTGCGCACTGCCTCAAGAGAATGGATGTTGGCCGGCCACCCGGAGATTCTGCCACAGACTGGCACGGGGAACCGAATTATCCGTGCGGGAGGCGGCCGGAAAAGCGCCATCGGCGCCTAGCCGTGAGCCTCCAGAATGACCAGGTGGCGCTGGGCCTGCAATTCCGGTATTTCCAGTGCCACCACATCGCGGACCACATCCTGACTGGGCAGCGCTTCCACTTCGGCCACCGGATAGACCCCTTTCATGGCGATCAGGCAACCCTCGGGCCGGCACAGGCGGGCGGCCTGCTCGTAGATTTCCCCCAGGGATGAAAAGGCCCGCGAGATAACGGTATCGTAACGGGACTCCGGCGCGTACTCCTCGATACGGGCGTGTTCCACGCGCACGTTCTTCAACTTGAGCTCGGCCACTGCCTGGCGCACGAAGCGCAGCTTCTTGCCGCTGCTGTCCAGCAGCACCAGCTGCCAATCGGGGCGGGCGATTGCCAGGGGAATGCCCGGCAATCCGGCGCCGGTGCCGATGTCCAGCACGTTCGGCCCTTGCACGTAAGGCAGCGCCGCAAGGCTGTCCAGAATGTGGCGGGTCACCATGTCGGGGGGCTTGCGCACGGAGGTGAGGTTGTAGACCCGGTTCCACTTGGCCAGCATGGCCACGAACTGCAGCAGCAGCAGCTGCATGTCCGTGGTCAGGTCCACACCCAGTGTGCGGGCACCCTGGTCCAGCATCGCTTCCATTGCCATGGTCAATCCCTCGCCGTGTCAGTTCGCCGTTGCGATCCGCACCCCGCGCATTCCGCTTCGCGGGACTGTGGTCAGGCGCTCTTGCGCTGCTTTTCGCCGTTCTTCTTCAGGTGCACCAGCAGCAGGGAGACCGCTGCCGGCGTCACTCCGGGGATGCGGGCCGCCTGCCCCACGGTGGCGGGGCGATGACGCGCCAGCTTCTCGCGCACTTCCGCCGACAGGCCCCGGATGGCCTGGTAGTCCATGTCCGCCGGCAGGGGCTGCTCGTCCTGGCGGCGCTGACGCTCGATCTCGGCCTGCTGGCGTTCAATGTAGCCGGCATACTTGGCCTGCACTTCCACCTGTTCGGCCACCCTGGCATCGGCGTCGCCCGGCCCCACCGCATCCAGCGCCGTGAGCGCGGCATAGCTCACTTCGGGGCGGCGCAGCAGATCCAGGGCGCGCTGCTCGCGGGTCAGGGGCGTGCCCAGCAGAGCATCGACCGCCCCGTCGTCCACGCCGGGACGCACCCAGGTGTCCTGCAGGCGCCGGCGCTCGCGCTCGATGGCCTCGCGCTTGGCATCGAAGGCCTGCCAACGCCCGTCGTCCACCAGGCCCAGCTCGCGTCCCGCGGGCGTGAGGCGCAGGTCGGCGTTGTCTTCGCGCAGCAGCAGGCGGTACTCGGCGCGGCTAGTGAACATGCGGTAGGGCTCGCTGGTGCCGCGGGTGATCAGATCGTCGATCAGCACGCCCAGATAGGCCTCATCCCGCCGCGGGCACCAGGGCTCGGCATCGGCGCTCTTGCGGGCCGCGTTCAGGCCGGCCAGCAGCCCTTGGGCGGCGGCCTCTTCGTAACCGGTGGTGCCGTTGATCTGCCCGGCGAAGAACAGGCCGTCGATGAACTTGGTCTCCAGGGAATAGCGCAGGTCCCGGGGATCGAAGAAGTCGTATTCGATAGCATAGCCCGGACGGGTGATGTGGGCCTCGCCGAATCCGGGTATGGCGCGCACCAGCTCGCACTGCACGTCGAACGGCAGGCTGGTGGAAATGCCGTTGGGGTAGACCTCATGGGTGTCGAGCCCCTCGGGCTCGACGAAGATCTGATGGGAATCGCGCTCGGCGAACCGCACCACCTTGTCCTCGATGGACGGACAGTAGCGCGGCCCGGCGCCCTCGATCACCCCGGCGTACAGGGGCGAACGGTCCAGGCCGGCGCGGATGATGTCATGCACCCGCTCGGTGGTGCGGGTGATGTGGCAGCTCACCTGGCGGGGATGCTCGTCGGCGCTGCCCAGGTAGGAAAACACCGGCACCGGCTCGTCGCCGGGCTGGGACTGCAGAACCGTGTAGTCGATGGTGCGCCCGTCGATGCGCGGCGGCGTGCCGGTCTTCAGGCGCTCCACGCGGAAGGGCAGCTCCCGCAGTCGGCGGGACAGGGCATTGGCGGGGGGATCGCCGGCCCGGCCGCCTTCATAGTTGGACATGCCGATGTGGATGCGACCGCCCAGGAAGGTGCCCACGGTGAGCACCACCGCACGGGCGGCGAAACGCAGTCCCATCTGGGTGACGACGCCGGCGACCCGGCCCTGCTCCACGATGAGATCGTCCACCGCCTGCTGGAACAGCACCAGGTTGGGCTGGCTCTCCAGGGCGGCACGTATGGCAGCCTTGTACAGGACCCGGTCGGCCTGGGCGCGGGTGGCGCGCACCGCCGGGCCCTTGCTGGCGTTGAGCACCCGGAAGTGGATACCGGCCCGGTCGGCGGCCCGTGCCATGATGCCGCCCAGGGCGTCGATCTCCTTGACCAGATGCCCCTTGCCGATGCCGCCGATGGCCGGATTGCAGCTCATCTGGCCCAGGGTTTCGATGTTGTGGGTCAGCAGCAGGGTGCGCGCACCGGTGCGGGCCGCGGCCAGTGCGGCCTCGGTACCGGCGTGTCCGCCGCCTACCACAATGACATCGAAATGGGTCTGATAGCGCATGGCATCGGTTCGGTGAAACCCGCCTATTCTAGGTCAGGGCCGTGAAATACGCTATTGTAGAGGCCGGCGTGCGTGAGAGGTTCCCGCGGAGACGGGCCCGGCGCGGCCGACCAACAAAAAAACAACAAGCGACCGGAGTCGCTTCAGGGAGGATGGCATGAACCGTTCCAATACGCACATCAAACTCACCTTCGCCTCGGCGCTGGTCGCCGGCCTGCTGGCGGCAGCCCCGGCCCAAGCAAACAAGCTGAACGTGCCCGGTGATTTTCCCAATTCCTTCGCCATGAATCTGCTTGGGGGGGTCATGATGGTGGACAACCCGAGCTCCGGATGGGGCGTGGCGCAGGGTTCTGTCACCACCGAGGCAAAGCGCATCCTGTTCGATGCCAGCGCATTCGACGGCAGTGGACCCGGCGCGGGGACGTCCACGCTCACGCTCACCTCGTTCAACCACTGGGATATCGGTAGCGCCGATATTCTTGGCTCCACCGTGGACTTTTATATCGACGGCCCGGGCACCGGGACCCTGGTGGACAATGCTGACAGCACCGCGGGCAACTGGACGCTGCAGGTTCCACTGTACGCAACGTGGAATGGAAACGACTTCCTGTTTTCCGATTTCACACTCAGCACCGCGGCCAGCTACAGCTATTACCCGGTTGGCCATTACCCGAAAGCCACGATCACCGGCTCGGCCATGGACTACGCGACCGGCGATGCCTATCTGGTCGGCCAGAGCAGCTCGGGTTTCGACAGCAGCCCGTTTCCCGGCATGCGGCTCACCGTGGCCTTGTACGGCAACGACCCGGTGGTGGTTCCGCTTCCCGCCGCGGTCCTGCTGTTCGGCTCGGGTGCCCTGGGTCTGCTCGGCCTGGGCGTTCGCCGCCGGCGCGCCTGAGTCGCGGGCGCCCGGTCAGGCGGCACAATGTGGGCGACAGCGCGCCAGGGACGGCCGCTGCCGGCATGACCGCCGGGCACCCTGGTCACTTGCCGATGCAGAAGCTGGAGAAGATGCGTCCCAGCAGATCGTCGCTGGTGAATTCGCCGGTAATCTCCCCCAGGGTCTGCTGAGCCTGGCGCAGCTCTTCGGCCAGCAACTCCCCCGCCCGGTGGGTTTCCAAGTGGCGGCGCCCTTCGTCCAGATGGCCGCGGGCGCGGGCCAACGCATCCAGATGCCGGCGACGGGCCATGAATGCCCCCTCGACGGACTCCCGGTAATCCATAGCGGCTTTCAGATGGTCCCGCAGAGCATCCAGCCCGTCGCCGGTGCGTAGGGACAGGTAGACCCGCGAGTCCGAAGCATCGCCCGTCACCGCCGGCGGGTGACCGCTGAGATCGATCTTGTTGTGCACCACCGTGCGCGGCAGTTGCACGGGCAGACGGCGCACGATGGCATCCTCTTCCTCGCCCCATCCCAGCCGGTCGTCCACCACCAGCAGCAGTCGATCGGCCCCTTCGATGGCCTGCCATGCCCGACGGATACCCTCGCGCTCCACCGGATCGGCACTGTCGCGCAGCCCGGCGGTGTCGACCACATGCAGAGGCATGCCGTCGATCTGCACATGCTCGCGCAGCAGGTCGCGGGTGGTGCCGGGAATGTCGGTGACAATGGCACTGTCCTGACCGGCGAGAGCGTTCAGCAGACTGGACTTGCCGGCATTGGGCCGCCCGGCGATGACCACCGTCATGCCTTCGCGCAACAGACAACCCTGGCGGGCGCCGGCCTGCAGCTCATCAAAGCGTGCGGCGATGTCCGCCAGCTGGTCGGCCACCGCCTGATCGGCGAGAAAGTCCACTTCCTCTTCGGGGAAGTCGATGGCCGCTTCCACGTACATCCGCAGGGTGATCAGATTTTCCACCAGCCCATGGACCCGGCGGGACAGCTCCCCTTGCAGGGACCCTGCGGCGGCCCGCGCCGCCTGGGCGGTATCGGCGGCAATCAGATCGGCCACCGCCTCGGCCTGGGCGAGGTCCAGTTTGCCGTTGAGAAAAGCGCGCTCCGAGAATTCCCCCGCGCGGGCCGGACGGGCTCCCAGCGCCAGCACCCTGGCCAGTAGCAGATCGAGTACCACCGGCCCGCCGTGACCGTGCAACTCCAGGACATGCTCGCCGGTGAAGGAATGGGGCGCCTGGAAATACAAGGCCAGCCCCTGGTCGATCGGGGCGCCGTCGGCGTCGCGGAAGCTCTTGAATGCGGCGTGACGGGGCGCGGGCAGGGTCCCCAGCAGCGCTTCGCCGATACGGGGCGCCGCCGGCCCGGACAGCCGAACGATACCGACCCCGCCCTGGCCGGGCGGGGTGGCGATGGCGGCGATGGTATCCACGGTTTCGGCGTTCATGGCAGTGACGGGCGAGCGGACGGAAACAGTCGGGCTGTCATTAGACCCGCGGTGCGCGGCGCGGGCAAGTCACCGTCGACCGCGTCATGCCGGTATCCGCCGTGTGTCGAATGGAGCAAACCATGTAGGTTGGGCTGAGCAACGCGAATCCTAACAGTTGCCACTGCATGGCCCAGGC
>CAZNBB010000097.1:0-3172 GCA_964571225.1 uncultured Gammaproteobacteria bacterium | reverse complement strand
GCCACTGCATGGCCCAGGCGAGCCTAAAGGCTGGGTGCGGCAGGAACGGGCGTGGCCCGGGAGCAGGAGTCGGCGAGGTCGTTGGGCTTCGCTCCGCTCAGCCCAACCTACGGAGCGAAACCCAACCTTCGGCGTGCAGGAGACAACAGCCGAATGGCCGCGCCGATCAGGTCTTTTTGGTGCCCTGCTCCATGCGGCGCGTGATGATGTACTGCTGGGTGATGGACAGGGCGTTGTTGGTCACCCAGTACAGAACCAGCCCCGCAGGGAAGAACGCGAAGAACACGGTGAAGGCGATGGGCAGGAGCATCATCATGCGCTTCTGCAACGGATCCATGGGCGTGGGGTTGAGCCGGTTCTGGGCCAGCATGGTGAGGCCCATGATCAGCGGCAGCACGAAATAGGGATCCGGCGTGGACAGGTCGTGGATCCACAGCACCCAGGGCGCCTGGCGCAACTCCACGCTGTCCAGCAGCACCCAGTACAGAGCGATGAAGACCGGGATCTGGACCACGATGGGCAGGCAGCCGCCCAGCGGATTGATCTTCTCGGTCTTGTACATCTCCATCATGGCCTGGTTCAGGCGCTGCTTGTCGTCGCCGTAGCGTTCCTTGAGCGCCTTCATGCGCGGACCGAGTTTGCGCATCTGGGCCATGGAACGGTAACTGGTTTCGGACAGCTTGTAGAACACCGCCTTGATGAGGATGGTCAGGACGATGATCGCCCACCCCCAGTTGCCGAACAGCGTATGCAGCTTGGCGAGCAGCCAGAAGATCGGTTCGGCCAGCACGGTCAGGTAACCGTAATCCACCGTCAGCTGCAGACCCGGTGCCACCGAGGCCAGGGTGTTCTGCAGCTTGGGGCCGACATACAGGCGGGACTTGAAGACATGCTCGGCGCCGGGCGCGATGGTCACCGGCGGGGCGATCAGACCGATGACGTAGCGGGCGTGGGACAGCACCTTGGTGTAGTAGTGATCATCCTGGTCGGCGGGCGGGATGATGGCGCCGAGGAAATAGTGCTCGGTCATGCCCGCCCATCCGGCCTTGATGTTGCGCGCCAGGTTGCTCTTGGTCATGTCCTCGAAGGACACTTTCTGATACTTGTCCTGGGGGCTGTAGATCACGCCACCCATATAGGTGTGGACAAAGCGTGTGGCGCCGGGCAGGGCGATCTGGGTGCGCTGCAACTGGCGGTAGGCGCGGCCCGTCCAGGGCTTGGAGGTGCCGTTGCGAACCTCCTGCTCCAGGCCGATGACGTAGCTGCCGCGATGGAAGGTGTAGATCTTGGTGACCTTCACACCGTTGGGCGCGGTCCAGACCAGCGGTACCTTGATCTCGTTCTGGCCGGCGGCCAGGGTGTAATCGCTGCGCGCGGCCTGGTAGACCACATGGTGGGTCGGCTGGGGCCCGTCGTTGGTGACCAGCCCGGACTGCGCCACGAAGATGTTGGGCAGCTTGTCGTTCAGCAACTGGAACGGCGTATGGGGCTTGTCGGTGGACTCGGGATACTTGAGCAGTTCGGCCTGACGCAGGTCGCCGCCGGTGGTGTCGATGGTCAAGTCCAGTACGTCGGTCCTGACATGTATCTGGCCGGTGCTGGGCAGCAGCCGACCGGCGGTGGCCGGAGCCTGGGCGGGCTCGCTGGGCTTGGCGGCGGACGCGGCGCCGCTGGTGGGCGGCAGATCGGCCGACGGCACCCCGCTGGTGCTGGTAGCGGAACCGGCGCCGCTGCCGGTCGCCGACGCGCTGGGCGCGGTCTTGGTCTGGGGCGCGCTGGCGGTGGGCGCTGCCCCATGCTTGGACGCGGGACCGTAGTCCTGCTGCCAGGCACTCCACAGCATCAGGACCACCAGCGAGAGGGCGACGAACAGAACGAGACGGGTGTTATCCATGGCTGTGACGGTGAGGACTGTGGTGGCGAGGACTGTCCGGCACCGGATCCACTCCACCGGGATGCCAGGGATGACAACGGCCAAGACGTCGCACGGCTAGCCAGCTGCCGCGCAGGGCCCCGTGCCGTTCGATGGCGGTCTGGGCGTATTGGGAACAGGTCGGATAGAAACGGCAGTGCTGACCCAGCCAGGGACTGAGGGCGTAGCGGTATACCTTGATCAGCACAATCAGCAGCGTTCGCATCGACGGGCCAGGCGTTTCCAATGATGTTCCAGCGTTTCGCGCAGCTCGCTGTTGGTGAGGTCACCGATTCCGCGCCGACCGAGGACCACGATATCCAGGCCGCCGAGGCGCTGCGCCCGATGTCGGAAGCTGTCCCGGATGATCCGCTTGATGCGGTTGCGGTCAACGGCCCGGCGCGCGACCTTGCGCGAAATCGCCAGACCGAGGCGGGCGTAGTCCAACTGGTTGCCCGTGGCCAGCACCGTCAGTTTGGCGTCGCTGGACTTCAGCCGACCCTTGAAGACGCGCTGGTATTCGGAGGGCCGGGTCAGTCGCGCACGCCGGGGAAAGCCCTCCGATACCGCAGCCAAGGTCAGCGGGTTCAGACCGAAAGGCGAGCCCGGCCTTTGGCGCGGCGTGCCTTCAGCACCAGACGCCCGTTCTTGGTGCGCATGCGGGCACGAAAGCCGTGAGTGCGCTTGCGCTTCAGCTTGCTGGGTTGAAAGGTCCGCTTCATGACGTAATCCTGTCCGGAATCAATAAGATAATCAGGTAGCCCGAGGGGCATGAAGCCCGGAAGATTACCCCCTGGCAGCGCCGCCTGTCAACCTCTGCGGTGCGCCGCGGCGGCGGCTTGCAGGGATGTGGATAACCGTCGGCGAGGAGTATAGACTGCGGTGCTTCCCCGTTTCGAAACGCAATGCCCCGCGCGAGGTAGCAGTCGGTGGAAGCGCCGCTCTGGAAAAAATGCCTGACCCGTCTGGAAGGCGAGTTGCCCGAGCAACAGTTCAACACCTGGATACGCCCGCTGCAGGCCATTGAGGAACAAGGCGCCTTGCGCCTGCTTGCCCCCAACCGCTTCGTGCTGGACTGGGTGCGTGACCACTTCATGGAGCGCATCAACGACAGCGTCAGCCGGCTGGCCGGCGCACCGCAACCCCGCATACAGTTGGAGATCGGATCCCACCGCCGGGCGCGCCCCGCGGCGACGGAAGGCGCCGCCAAGGCGGGCGGCCAACCGTCGACTGCGCCCCGCCGGCCGGTGGCGCCGGCGG